>NHBH01000009.1:300000-600000 GCA_002168225.1 Micavibrio sp. TMED2 | reverse complement strand
ATGGCCTCTGCTGCTTCCGCAGTTGCCTCCTGAACCGCGGTGACCTGCTCGCTGATCTGCTCGGTCGCCTCGGCAGTCTGGCGGGCCAGCGACTTGACTTCGGAAGCCACGATGGCAAAGCCTCGACCGGCTTCACCGGCACGCGCCGCCTCGATGGTGGCATTGAGTGCAAGCAGGTTGGTCTGCTCGGCAATTTCCGCGATCATGCTAACGACATCCCCGATACGCTTGGCAAATGTCGCCAGATTAACCACCTTCTCGCTGGTATCCTGTGCCTTGCGGGTCGCCCCGGACACGGTCTTCTGGGTGTTTGAGACGCTCCGGTTCAGATCGTGGATCGAGGTTGTCAGTTCTTCCGCCGCCGCGGCAACGGTCTGCACATTCGACGAAGTATTGACCGAAATTTCCGATGCACTGGCGGCACAGGTCGCGGTTTCATCCGTTGCATCATTCAGCGACTGCATATTCTCACGCAATGACACCACCGTTTCGGTAACGCTGCCCAGCACGTCTTCCGAGGTTTCGCGGAATACAGCAATAAGCTCGGCAATCCGGTTCTGCTTCTCACGCTCTTCCTGATGCCGCGCCTCGGTTTCCGCCGACAGCTTTTCACGCTCGGCCAGAACACTACGGAACTGGTTGAGGGCAACGCCCATCGCGCCAAGCTCGTCACGGCGGGTACTGAAATCCGCACCGGTATCGGCACCGGCGGCTACTGCTGACATGGTCTCGGACAGAGCATTGACCGGACGGGTGATGGAGCGGATGACCATCACCACGGTTGCAACAACCACGGCAAGGCACAACAGGCAGGCCACCAGATTGCGCAGGAAGGTTGACCAGACAGTAGCCGACAGGTCATCGACATAAACGCCGGTGCCGATAATCCAGCCCCATGGCTTGAAATCCTGAACATAGGAGACCTTGTCCACCGGCTGATCTGATCCAGCCTTTGGCCAGAGATAGGACACCGTGCCGCTGCCGCTTTTGGCAACAACGCTGGTCATGCTCTGGAAGATCATCACGCCATTGGCATCTTTCAGATCAGCCAGATTGCGGCCGTTCAACTCCGGTTTGATCGGGTGCAGCACCATGTTGTGATCATGGTCAATGACAAAGAAGTATTCGCCACCACGATACCGGGCCAGATTGAGCACACGCTTTATCTGATCCTGCGCATCATCAAGGGTCAGCTTGCCCGCGGCCACGGCCCTGTCGGCGGCTTCTGCCTGTGAAATGACCGATGCGACCAGACTTTTGAGCTCAGCACCGCGTTGATCATAGAGAGAGTGCCGGTAATCCAGCATCATAAGGACCAGAAGTCCGATGACACCCGACACAAAGATCGCAACAATGCCCAGCAGCCGAAATTTAATGCTGAAGTTACCAAGCATCTCTGACTCCTCGAAGGGGATGGTGAAACAGTTCCCCTGTTAAATCAGAGCTTGATAAAGAAGCGGTTAAAGCGCCTGTCGGCCACCCGCCACTTACGCAGGATCAGGCGTTTTCCGCTTCCTCGTCGTCACCATAGAATTTGACGCCGAGTTTGATTTTCTCGCGGCCCTGGGCCATGCGATGCTTGTTGGTATCGCGCAGTGAATAGACACAGCCGCAATATTCCTGCTGATAGAACCGCTCGTCCTTGGACATCTCGATCATGCGGTTGGCTCCACCGCCCTTGCGCCAATTGAAGGTCCAGTACTTCAGATTGTCGTAGCGCGCCGCCGCCCGTTCGCCACAGCCATTAATCTGGGTCATGTTCTTCCAGCGGGAAATGCCGAGGGATGAGGTAAAGACGCGGAACCCGTGCTCCACCGCCCAGAGGGCCGAGCGCTCGAAGCGCATATCGAAACAGGCGGTGCAGCGGATACCGCGCTCCGGCTCCCATTCCATGCCCTTGACCCGCTCGAACCAGTTTTCGGTGTCGTAATCGAGATCGACAAACGGCACGCCGATTTTGTCGGCAAAGCGCTTGTTCTCATCCTTGCGGAGCTCATACTCCTTCTGCGGATGAATATTCGGGTTGTAGAACAGCACCGTATAGTCGATGCCGGAGCGGGTGATTTCGCTCATCACATCCACGGCGCAGGGCGCGCAGCATGAATGCAGCAGGACGTTGGTTTCACCATCCGGCGCACGCAGCATCGGGCGGTCATCCACCTCGGCTTCCGTATTGTTCTGTTCAGTCTGGTCGGTCTGTTTGCTCATGGCCGGAAAATTACTGTTTCAGCCATCAAAATCAAGTCGCAGATCGGATTGGAGCCGACAATGCTTGATTGCCGGATGGCAGATCGCTAACAGAAAGCACTCTGTCGACTGCCCGGACCCCCATTATGCTTTGCCACATCACGCGTCACCTCGACCGCCGGTTCTGGCTCTATGCCGCCCTGATTGCGGCCCTCAGCCTGTGGCTGCGCGACGGCACGCCGATCTGGGCCATCACCGATGCCGGGCATGACGACCAGCTGTTCCTGCGCCATGCCAGTTCAATCCTCAAGGGCGACTGGCTGGGCCATTACGACCGGCTGACCCATGCAAAGCCGCCGTTCTATTCGATCTTCATCGCGCTGGCCTTCCTTGTCAGCATCCCGCTGAAGCTGGCCGAGCATATTGCTTATCTGGCAGCCGGTTTCGGCCTCGCCGCCTATGTCGGCCATCGGGCCGGGTGCCGGGTGACCATGCTGGGCAGCTTTGCCCTTATCGCCTTCTGTCCGGTGCTTTGGCACCCGGAACTGCAACGGGTAATCCGCGAGGGCATCTATATGCCCCAGACCCTCGCCATCCTCGCCCTCGGCGCCCATTGCTTCCTGACCACAGCCCGCAAGGGCTGGCGAAATTGGCTGGTACTGGCCTTGTTCGGCCTGTTATTCGCGAGCTTCTGGGTCACCCGTGAGGAAGGTATCTGGCTGATCCCATCCCTGCTCTTGCTGATGATTGCAGGCGTTGTCATCGGCTGGGTCGAGCAAGGCCGCACCAAACCTGTCCTGCTGGCTCAGGCAAGGCGACAGGCAGCACAGGCGGGCGTCTTTGTGATCGTTGCGGTGATTGGCGTTGCCAGTATCGGCGCCCTGAACTGGCGGGTCTATGACAGCTTCCGCATCAATGATTTCCAGACCCGCGACTTCGCCGCAGCCTATGGCGCGATTGTCCGGGTCAGCGATCCCGAGCCAAAACCGCTGGTGCCGGCCAGCCGATCAAAGCTTGAGCTGATCTACAATGCCAGTCCGGCAGCCGCCGAAATGGCCCCGCATATGTCGGGTAAGGTCGGTGAGTTCTGGGGGCAGGTCGGCTGCGATGCCCGCCCGGTTGAGGGCTGTGAGGAAATCCTCAGCGGCTGGTTCCAATGGGCAATCCGTGATGCAGCCGCCGATGCCGGTCACTACAGCAGTGCCACCGAGGCAAGCCTGTATTTCGAGCGTCTGGCAGCCGAGATCAATGCCGCCTGCGCCGATGGCACGCTTGAATGCGGCGCGCAGCAAAACTCCATGACCCCGAAGTTCAAATCGGAACTGCTCGGTCCGTTGATGACCGCAATATGGGAAGGTACCGTCCTGACCCTGAAACAGCGCGACAGCCGTTTCGGCTCCCTGCCCGCCAGCGGTCATCCGAACAACCGCTCGCTGTTTGCCGATATGACCGGCCATGCAATCCAGCCATGGAGCAACCCGAACAATGCCGAGGCAAAACGCCCACGCAGCGACGAGTTCAACAACCTGCGCATCACCATCGCCCGCTGGCTGACCAATGCCCAACGCGTGGTTACCGGGCTGGCCCTGATCGTCGCCGTGCTCGGCACGCTGTTTGTCCTGCTGAAGCGGGAGCGCATCCGTAGACTCAACTGGCGGCTGGTGGCCCTCACCCTTGCCATCGGCGGGGCGATTGATGCGCGCATCGTGCTGCTCGCCTATGTGCATGTGACCGCACAACCGGCGATCAACCCGCTCTACTTCTCACCCGGTATTGTGCTGGTACCGGCACTGGCCGCCTGCTGGCTCGCCATGTTGATACCGGCATTCAGAAAGCAGACTGCAGAAACGACCGAAATAGCAGAAACAGCCGCGCCTTAACGCTCGGCAATCGGCTTCACCGCACGCTGTGGCACGCCGTTATAGGCGGACAGCGGACGTACGAGGCGGTTGCTTGCAAGCTGCTCCATCACATGCGCGGTCCAGCCGGTTATCCGGCTCATGACGAAGATCGGCGTGAACATGTCGATATCGAAGCCCATCAGATAATAGGATGGACCCGCAGGGTAATCGAGGTTCGGGTGGATGCCCTTCTCCTCGATCATGATCCGGGACAGGATCGCCTCGATCTCGACCCATTTCAGCTCGCGCTTGTGCTTGGCCATTTCGACAAAGGCGTTGTGCATGGTGGGCACACGACTGTCGCCGTTCTTGTAGACCCGGTGGCCGAAGCCCATGACCTTTTTCTTGTTGGCCAGCGCATCACGCATCCAGGCTTCCGCATTATCCGGCTCACCGACTTCGAGCAGCATGTGCATAACGGCCTCATTCGCACCGCCATGCAGCGGCCCCTTCAATGAACCGATGGCCCCGGTAATCGCCGCATAAATCTCAGACAGCGATGAAATGATGGTCCGGGCGGTGAAGGTGGAGGCGTTGAAGCTATGCTCGGCATAAAGGATCATGGAGATATCAAAGCACTTCAGGGTCGCCTGATCCGGTACCTTGCCAAAACACATATGGAAGAAGTTTTCGGCAAAGCCGAGATCGGCACGCGGCTCCACTCGCTCCAGCCCCTTGCGGAAGCGATAGTCGGTGGCGATGATCGTCGGGATACGCGCCATCAGCTTGATCGATTTATCCAGCAGGGCTGCCGGATCATGGTTCCAGCAATCCTTGTCCTCCATCCCGAGGAAGCTGACACCGGTACGGACGGTATCCATCGGATGCGCATCCTTCGGAAACCGGGCAATAACGGCAATCAGGTCTTCAGAGATTTCGCGGTTGTTGCGCTCAACCTTGCGGAACTCTTCCAGTTGCGCCTCGTTCGGCAACTCGCCATTGAGCAACAGATAGGCGGTTTCCTCGAAATTCGAGTGGGCGCATAAATCCTGCACCGCATAACCGCGATAGGTCAGGGAATTGGTGTCGGCCATAACCTTGGAAATGGCTGTTTCATCGGCGACAACGCCTTCCAGACCACGACGGATATCTGCTGCTTCACTCATTGATACTCTCTCCTTGGGCTTCTCTTGTTTTCTTATCTTTATCAGATCGAAGCGCCGGAGATGATCTCATCTAGTGATTGCGCAGCGCGTCGATCAATTCGTCCTTGTTCATGCTGGATCGGCCATCGATACCGATTTCGGCAGCCCGTTCCATCAACTCGTCTTTTGTCCACTCCTCATAAGGCGGGCTCGCACCGCCATGTTTGGCAGGGTTGCTGTGGTCATTGGCCTGCGCATTGGCAATGCGGGCCGACTTCTCCTTTGACATGCCTTTATCGCGAAGGGCTTCGTAAACCTCATCATCCTTGATTGTCGGGCCATGATCTTCAGTCATTTCGGGCTCTCCTGGTTCCGGTTTCATCTTGATAAAACCACCGGGTACCCGCTGACGTTCCCTTCCGTCCCTCAGTTACCCTCGGTATTATTGGCGAGGTCGAAGTTGAAAATCCCGGTGTCGAACTCGTTATAATCCTCGTAATGGATCACCTCATAGAGGCGTGAGCGCGGCTGCATCATCGGGACGACATTCTCCTGCGTGCCCTCATTGTAGATCTGGGTCAGGCCATCCTCGATCGCCTTCATGGCAAGGCGCAGTGTGGTCACCGGATAGATCACGAGGTTGTAACCGAGATCGGTCAGTTGCTGGGTGTTCAGCAGCTTGGTCTTGCCGAACTCGGTCATATTGGCCAGCAGCGGCACATCAACCGCCTCACGGATCGCCTCAAACTCGCTTTCGTTCTGCATCGCTTCCGGAAAGATCATATCGGCCCCGGCATCGACATAGGCCTTGATCCGGTCGATGGTCTTGTCCAGCCCCTCGACCGCACGGGCATCGGTGCGGGCAATCAGCACAAAGTTCGGATCGGATTTGGCATCCACACCGGCCTTGATCTTGCGCACCATATCGGCGGTCGGCACGACCTCCTTGTTATCCAGATGGCCGCAGCGCTTCGGCATGTACTGGTCTTCCATATGGCAACCGGCGAGGCCGAGCTGGGTCAGCTCGACAATCGTGCGGGCCACGCTCATCGGCTCACCGAAGCCGGTATCGATGTCGATGATGGTCGGCAGGTTGGTGGCCCGGGCAACGGCATAGCCCTTCATCGACACTTCGGTCAGGGTGGTGATGCCGAGATCGGGGAAGCCGAGCTCATTCGCCATCACCCCGCCGGAAATATAGACCCCGTCAAAACCGATCTGTTCGATCTGCATGGCCACCACCGGCATGATGGCACCCGGAAAGCGCAGCAATTTGCCGCTGTTCAGCCCGTCGCGAAACGCTTTGCGTCGCTGCTCCGGGGTTGTGTTGATGTGCAGCATGGCTGCCCTCCCTTCTCTCGCTCTTATCGGCTTAGAAAATGCCCTTTTCATTGGCAGCAGGTTCCTGCAGCGCGCCATCAGGCATCACCACATTGAGCTGGCGTACTTCCTCTACTGACAGATTGGGCAGGCGCTGGACCAGTTCAAGGAAACGCTCGCTCTCCGCCGGTGTAATGATGCCGTCGGTCAGGGTCTTGAACTTCTCGATATACTGCGCGCGCTTGAACGGGCGGGCACCGAACGGATGGGCATTGGCGACACCAAGTTCGTCAACCAGCTTCGAGCCATCCTCGAAGGTGATCTCGACCTTGGCACCGAAGGCTTTTTCGTTCGGATCATGGCTGTGATAGCGACGGGTCCATTCAGGGTCCTCGGTGGTCCGGACCTTGTGCCACAGCTCGACCGTATCCGGGCGATTGGCCCGCTCCGGTGCATAGCTGTCCACATGGTGCCATTTGCCATCCTGCAGGGCGACCGCGAAGATATACATGATCGAGTGATCAAGGGTTTCCCGACTCGCTTTCGGGTCCATCTTCTGCGGATCATTGGCACCGGTGCCGATCACATAATGGGTGTGGTGCGAGGTGTGCAGCAGCACGTCCTTGACCTTGGAGAAATCGTCGATCTTCTCGCCCATACGGAAGGCAAGGTCGATTAGCGCCTGGCTCTGATACTCAGCCGAGTGCTCCTTGGTATAGGTATCGAGAATCTGGCGCTTCGACTGCCCCTTGGCCGGCAGCGGCACCTGATAATGCGCATCCGGGCCGTCGAGCACATAGGCAATGACACTGTCCTCACCCTCATAGATCGGGGATGGTGCGCCCTCACCGCGCATCACGCGGTCGACTGCTTCGATCGCCAGCTTGGTGGCATGGGCCGGGGCAAATGCCTTCCAGCTTGAAATCTCGCCCTTGCGCGACTGGCGGGTGGTGACGGTGACATGCAGCCCCTGCTGGATCGCCTGATAGATGGTCTCGGTCGGCAGGTCGAGCAGCGTGCCGATACCGGCGGCACAGGCCGGACCGATATGGGCGATATGGTCGATCTTGTGCTTGTGCAGGCAGATGCCCTTCACCAGTGCTACCTGCAGCTCATAGGCGGTGGCGATACCACGGCACAGCGCCTTACCGTCCTTGCCCATCTGCTGCGCCACCGCGAGCACGCCGGGGATGTTGTCGCCGGGATGCGAGTAATCGGCAGCGAGGAAGGTATCGTGGTAATCCAGCTCACGAACCGCCGTGCCATTGGCCCATGCCGCCCATTCCGCATGGACGGTCAGGTCAGCCGGTGCGCCGAACAGGGTCGCCCCACCGCCCTCGCGCTTGTGTGCCACGGCCTGAGCGCGGGCGGAGATGATCGGGTGCCGGTTGGCCGAGGCAATCGCCACCGAGGCATTGTCGATGATCCGGTTGATGATCATGTCGATAACATCGTCGTCAAGAGCCACCGGATCAGCAGCAACCTCGGCCATCTTCCACGCCAGTTGATCCTCCCGCGCCAGCTTGGCCTTGGATGGGTAGACACGGACATCATGGAGGGTCAGAGCGTTGCTCATCGGCGGGTTTCCTTCGCAAAAAATCAAAGCCATTCGGCGTCGTTATTTGTCAGCGACACACCGGCCCATGCCAGTCATGCCACCTGTTTCGACACGCACTCTATGGCAGGCTCGCTTTTTCCACAACGACAACGCAGCTTTTGGCAAAACCGCTGATTTCTCCCGGTTTTTTGCGGTGTGATCTGGGGAAAACATCACAGGGTGCGACCGAACGCCTCAGGATAAGACGGGGCAGAAAACCGGCCTTTTGGACGAACAGGACGAACTTATGGGCGGAAACAGCCAGAAACCGGCAAACGTTAGAACACGATCTCTGATTCAGCGTAATCGAGTGGGTCGAAGTCCTTGTAATGCTTCGGCACCATGCCGAGCTGTACCCGGGGCGGTGTGTTGCCGTAGCAATCGGCCATCAGGTCGCGGTCGCTCTCGATAAATGCCCCGACACGATCCAGCATCCCCTTGATCCGAACCGGACAACCGCCGGGCTCACCGAAATCGAGTTTGCGCGCCTTCATTGTCGCCTCAAGGGAATGCACCCCGATCTGCGGACAAACCGCAGCCCAGCGACAGCCCTGACAGGCCCGATCCATCAGGCGTTTGCGCACCATGGTTGTCGCCAGAGCCTGACAGGCGGCGTCAATCTGCGGCAGGAGCGGTTCCGGCTGGTCGGCCAGATCGATATGGGCTGTCGGGGTGATGCCGGTACGGGCATTCAACTGCATGTCGCCGATTGCCACCTGCACATGGCCGATCTCGCCCTCGCCATTGATATGCACATCACGGGTCAGCTTCTGGCTAACGCTGGAGATCAGATGCCTGACCGCCGTTACGTCCCCGAAATCGTCGGGTGCCGCCTCGATTGCACGGGCGAGCGATGGCGTGGTGTGGATCTGGTAATTCCGGTTTGCCTGCCAGCCCATGCAGAAGGCACCGATCCAGTCGATGATCTCATCCCAATGCTTGTAGAACGAGAAGATCGAGGTCACGGTCGGTGTCAGGTTGATGGTGACCATGCGGATATTATTGCGGGCCGCAAAGTCATGGAGGCTGTCCGGCGCAATGTTCTGCACCGTGTCGTAGCCGATATTCAGGTTCAGATCGATGCCGCCGAAAGCCGAGTTGATATAGGCAATATTCCGCCCGTATGTGTCTTCGAAATGGGCGATTTTTACCTTCTTCGGATCAAACACCAGACTGACACCGAGGATCTGGTTGTACTTCTGCGTTGCATCATAGAAGTGATCGACGGATTTTCTCAGGCGGTCATGATTGCCGATGGCCGATGCGGTCATGGTGGTCACCGCACGGCCATGCCCGGCCTGCTGCATCCAGGCGATAAACGGATCAATCCGGTCATCACCGATGGAGAAATAATCGCCTTGGCCGAACACCAGACTCAATTCATCGATGGCACCGTCATGCAGTTGATATTGCTCGGCAATGTAGCGATGTACGAAACGGCCAACACGCGCGAAATATTCATCAGACCACAACTCGCCGGACCGGCGCTCGATCGCAGTCAGCGTACAGCCCTCGCAGTTGCCGCCACAGCGGGTCAGCGCCTCAAGGTGAAGGGCCAGCTCAACCTTGTTGCTTAACCGGCTGCCGTTTTGATCTTTTCCATGTTGAGCGGGTTGCATACACGCTTTCACTGCTTCTGGTGACCATGGGTAAAGTCTATCACGGCCCTGCCTGCTTGCCCATAAAACATGAAAAGCCTTTTGGAACTGCCGTTTGTATCAACGTCACAAATCCTTCACAAAAATCTTTTCGATTTCCGCTTGACGCACCGCATCAAAATGGGCCAACGTTTCTTCAGCGCCGATTTGAGCTACAGCTTGCTGGGCGCTTAACAAATGCAGCTAAAGCGTGGGTGAGGATGATCCCGCCCCGGTTTAAGCTGTGGCGGGTTTTTTTATGCCCACCACGGCTTCCCGATTGAAACTGGTAACATTGGCCAGTGTGAATGAGGGATAGTCGTCGAAAGCATAAAGGCCCGCCGTCTCAATTTTGAAACGCATCAGAGACGGAGCCACATCCAATGTCACTTCTTACCAAAGCAACCACCTTTTCACGCCGCGCGGCCCTTGGCCTGCTAGGTGCCGCTACCCTGCTGCCCGCCATCGGTGGTCATAACGCCCATGCAGCGGACCTCAAGCAGATCACCGTCGACTGGGCCTATTACAACCCGGTCAGCCTGATCCTCAAGGACCAGAAACTGCTCGAGAAAGAGTTCGCCGATGATGGCATCAGCATCCGCTGGGTCCAAAGCCATGGCTCGAACAAGGCGATCGAGTTCCTGAACTCACGCAGTGCCGATTTTGCCTCCACCGCCGGTTCCGCCGCCCTGTTGGCCAAGATCAACGGCAGCCCGATCAACGCGATCTATGTCTATTCCAAGCCCGAATGGACCGCGCTCGTCACCAACAAGGACAGCGATATCCAGACGGTCGAGGACCTGAAGGGCAAGAGCGTTGCTGTCACCCGCGGTACCGATCCTTACATCTTCCTGCTGCGCGCGCTCGCCAATCATGGTCTGAGCGAGAGCGACATCAAACCGGTCCTGCTGCAGCATGCCGATGGCGGCAATGCGCTCAAACGTGGACAGGTTGATGCCTGGGCCGGTCTTGACCCGATGATGGCTGCCCAAGAGCTGAAGGATGGCGTTCGCCTGTTCTTCCGCGACCCGGACCTCAACACCTATGGCTTCCTCAACACCCGAACCGCCTTTGCCGAGGCTCATCCAGACATCGTCAACCGCGTGCTGAAAATCTATGAAGAAGCCCGTCAATACGCGCTCGATAACCCGACCGTTCTGCGTGACACCCTGGCGAAGGCTGCCCGCCTCGAGCCGGAAGTTGCCGAGCGTCAGATTGAGCGCACCGATCTGAGCAATCCGTTCATCGGCGACATTCACGCGCAACACATCACCGCTGCCGGTGTTGCCCTGCAAAACGCAGGCATCATTGAAGAAGGTGTCGATGTTGCGGCCAATGTGAACGCCCTGATCGACCGTCAGTTTGTGAAGCCTTTCGTCGACAAGGCCGCGTCAAACTAAGCAACCGAACCGGAACCGGCCGCGCCCTCCCCATCACGACCTCCACCACGGGCGCGGTCGGCTTTCCATCCACCGGAGCAGATCAAAGACCACAGCAAGTCATTGCAGAGAAGGCTGGAACCGGCGCAAACTCGCAGCTTCAGCTTTACCTGGAATGACAGGCCAAGCATCCGGAACAGAAAGTAAAAGGCTTGAGCAAAGGCTTGAAAGGTAACAGGAAGATGAGTTCGATTGCTGCTGACAATGCGCTGACCGGCGCTGAAACCCGCAAGAAGACCGGCTTTCGCATCCCGTCCTTCCGCTGGATTGAACCGCTGCTGCTGCCGGTACTGATCGCGGCACTCTGGGAAGGGGCGGCAAATTGGGGCTGGATCGATGCCCTGCTGCTGCCACCGCCAAGTGCGGTTGCCGACGAGATTGCCTATCTCTGGGAGAATCAGGACCTCGACATGCATGTACTGGCAACCGTCTGGCGGGTTGCGGTCGGCTTTGCCGCCGGTGCCGTGGCCGCCACGGTTCTGGGCGCCATCACCGGCTATGCGCCGCGTGCCTTCAATGCCATCGACCCGACCATTCAGGCCCTGCGGTCGATCCCGTCAATCGCTTGGGTACCGCTGTTCATCCTGTGGTTCGGTATCTTTGAAGCGCCGAAAGTCCTGCTGATTGCCGTCGGTGCGTTCTTCCCGGTCTATCTCGGTCTGTCCACCGCCATTCATGGTGCTGACCGGAAGCTGGTTGAGGTTGGCCGGGTTTACCGCCTGTCTGCATTTGCCATGATCTGGCGCATCCTGCTGCCGAGCGCACTGCCATCCTATATCACCGGCCTGCGCAACGGCCTTGCCCTCGGCTGGATGTTCGTGGTTGCCGCCGAATTCATGGGGGCCAGCGAGGGCCTCGGCTTCCTGCTGATTGACGGTCAGATGACCGGTCGTGCCCAGACCATCATTGCCGCCATCTTCCTCTTCGCCTGCCTTGGAAAGGCCTCGGATTGGCTGCTTGCCGGCCTCAGCCGCCCCCTATTGTCGTGGCAGGATGATTTCCAGTCCGCCAAAGGGCGCTGAACAGATTTACTTCGTGAAGGACCAGAAAAATGAGCCTCCTCATCTCCGGCGTCAGCCGCCAGTTCAACCTCGATAAAGGCCGCACGGTACAGGCCCTCAAGGGCATCGACCTTGCCGTGGCACCAGGCGAATTTATCTGCCTGCTCGGCGGCAGCGGTTGCGGCAAGAGCACCCTGCTCCGCCTGATCGCTGGCCTCGACCAGCCGACCACCGGCAATCTCAGCCTCGACGGCACCGCCATCAACCGGCCACGGGACGAGGTCGGCATCGTGTTTCAGGAACCGCGCCTGCTGCCATGGCGGCGGGTGACCGAGAATGTCGGCTTCGGCCTCAAGGGCGTGGACAAGGAAACCCGCTCGACCCGCATTCAGGCGATCCTCGATGAGGTCGGCCTCGGCGACAAGGGCAAGTCATGGCCACGCCAGCTGTCCGGTGGTCAGGCCCAGCGTGCCGCCATCGCCCGCGCGCTGGTACAGGCACCGGAACTGCTGCTGCTCGACGAGCCGTTTTCTGCCGTTGACGCCCTGACCCGCGCCGATCTGCATGAATTGCTGCTCGGCCTGTGGAAGGAGCATGAATTCACCACCATCATGGTGACCCATGATATCGACGAGGCACTGGCCCTTGCCGACCGGATCGTGGTAATGGGCGCCAATCCGGGTCGGATCGTTGGCGAGGTTATGGTCAGCCAGCGCCGTCCCCGCAACCCGAGTGCACCGGGGCAGCAACAGCTTCGTCGCACCATTCTCGACATGCTGGCCCAGGGCAGTGCCCGGAACAGCCAGACCGATACGGCAACATCAGGAGATAAAGATGCAGTCCGACGCGTTGCGTGAGCTACAGGCTCCGCTGAAATCACAATACAAGGATGATCCCGACAGCGCGGTCATCACCCTGAAAGCCGATGGCGAGCTCGACAGCGACAAGATCGTCTGCAAGATCGACACCGGCAAGGCACTGGTGGAAGCCGGCCTGCACCCGGCAACCGGCGGTAATGGCCTCAGCGCCTGCTCCGGCGATATGCTGCTCGAAGCGCTCGTCGCCTGTGCCGGTGTGACCCTGAAGGCCGTTGCCACCGCGCTCGACCTGCCGGTCAAGGGCGGCAAGGTGAAGGCTGAAGGTGACCTCGACTTCCGCGGTACCCTCGGCGTGGACAAGGAAGCCCCGGTTGGTTTCCGCGATATTCGCCTGACCTTTGAACTCGACACCACCGCCGATGATGAGCAGATCGCGACCCTGCTGAAACTGACCGAGCGCTATTGCGTGGTGCTCCAGACCCTGCAGGCTGGCCTGACCATCGACAGCAAGATCACGGTCGCCGCATAAGGCTGAAGGCTATTCATTACGATAAAACTGAACCAGCCGGTCCGGGCGACACTCCCGAACCGGCTTTTTCATGCCTGCTGTTTCATCTTCAATATCAACGGTGTCGCTATGTTCATCACCGGCGAGAGGCTGTATGATCAACGGATGCCACCGGTGCAGGAGATATAATGGCGCGGCTTTGCTTTTCTGATGCCCATATGGGAAATGGTCTGCTGACCAATACTCATATCAGCGGCTGGATGCAGGATATCGGCAAGGAACTGGTGTCGCTCGACCTCATGTCGCCCGCCCTTGCCGCACATACCGATTTTGCTAGCGAAAACACCCATATCAACAGCGGCGGGTTGAGCTTCAATCCCAACGGGCTGGTCGATGGCATCACCTATAATTTCTACCCGGCGCAATCCGATCCGCGACTGGTACGGATCACCCAAGGACGGGCTGCTGAACGTTGCGGCGCGCTGCCGGTATTCAATAGCGTGAACAAGGCACTCAACGGGATCGACGGGCTGGCCTTTGATTCCTATCTCGCCTTCGGTCAGAAGCGGTTCGATGGGCCGGTCTTCTATAAAAGCTATTTCACCGTCACACCGAATGACGCGACCGGCGCATTCGACAAGCTGGCAGCGGTGATCGCTGGAACCGATGGCACGCCGTTCAGCAAACCGACCGGCAGCCTGCTGCAGTCCCTTGAGCAGCACAGCAAATGCGACGCGTTTGGGATCAATGTCTATGACGGCGAGTCAGAGATCAAAATCTACCTCGTGGATTACAGTGGCTTTGATACGGTTTGGCTGGCGGACACCCTGCGCTATCCTGAGATATCCGGCGTCAGTGACACGGAGTGTCAGCGGTTCCACGATCTTGACCGGCGCTTCAATGATGTCGGATTCTATGCCGTGGGGTTGCTGCCCGATTTCCACACCGATACCACCCAGACCCGTATCTACTATTTCAAGGATGACGGCATTCAGCCGCAGGAACTGACCGGGTTGCTCACCGATCTCGCCCGACCGGAATACCGGGATCGGATCACGACCATGCTCGGCACATTGGAGGCGGCCTCCATGCGGGTCTGGCACCTGCGGATCGCCCCGACCCTGCGCGGTTCAAGCCTGGGCGGGGTTTTGTCGGTGGGTGGCATCAGTGCGGAATCCGCCTCGAAAGGCATCCTCGCACAGTTTGTGAAGCGCATGACTGTCATCACCGAAAACGGCGAGCAAATGTCATGCAGCGCGGATCAGGACAGCGAACAGTTCTACCGCACGCTCTGTGGCGCCGGGCAGGCCGGGCTGATCTGGGATGTGGACATTGCGATTGAGCCGAAACCGGCCACCCATGCGATTTTCCGCAATACGGAGCCGCTGCCGCTGGATCGGCTCGACGGCATACTCGACTTCTTCCTGAAGCGTGACGACAACCTGCCGGAAGGCTGCATCGTGCGTCTCGACAAGACCGCGCAACAGATTGAGAATATTCATCTTATCTACAACTCAAACCAACCCAAGGCCGAGCGGCAGAATATCCTGATCGGCACGGATATTATCCCGCTCGACCGCAAGGTGCCGAATTTCCGGGCGCAGGATGATGTGGAATATTACGGGCGGGACGACTTCTTCATGATCCCCTGCGTGGTCTATGCCGGACGCAGGAACCTAGCCCGGATCATTGAGCTGGCACAGGATGCCGCCGGGTTCATGGCAGCGCATGATCTCGATTACTACCAGAATATCGATGTGGTGAAATCAGCGCCTCTGGATCGGAGCCGCCCGCATTGGCCCAACCATAATGACGAGCCATTCACCACCTCGCTGGAATTGGTCGCCATGGTGCATAAGAGCCAACGGGCGCTGGCCGACCAGCTCCATGACAAACTTCTCGCCTTCACCCGTGCTGCAGCCGCCCATGGCGGGCGCCCATACCGCACCACATGGCATGACGAGGCGATCTACGACACGCCTGCCAAAACCGCATAAAAAAGAGCCGGGCGAAACCATGCCACCCGGCTCAAAATCAGATCAGGTCTTATAGCGCGCTCAGGCGGTCGCCACTGCCGGATGCTCGACGGCACCAAGGGTGCTGACGTCACCTAGTGGTGAGCGATTGACCAGATTGGCATAATCATCGATCAGCATCTGGCAGACCGCACCGGGAGTAAAGGTCATGGTGTCGATCACGCCCACCGGGGTAACCTCGGCTGCGGTACCGGTCAGGAAGATTTCAGATGCCTGGGCAATCTCGTCCGGCATGATCGCGCGCTCGACCACCTCAAGACCACGATATTTCGCAATATCGATCACCGTGCGGCGCGTAATGCCGTCGAGGAAGCAATCGGGCTTTGGCGTATGCAGCTTGCCGTCAGGCATGACGAAGAAGATATTGGCACCGGTTGCCTCTGATACCTGACCGCGATAGTCGAGCATCAGCGCATCATGGAAGCCTTCACGCTCTGCCGCATGTTTGGACAGGGTGCAGATCATGTACAGGCCAGCCGCCTTGGCATTTACCGGGGCACAATCCGGTGCCGGGCGGTGCCATGGGCTGGTCTTCAGCTTGATGCCCTGCATGCGGGCAGCAGGGTCGAAATAGCTCGGCCATTCCCACGCGGCAATCGCGAGGTGGATGGTGTTCTTCTGGGCTGACACACCCATCATTTCCGAACCGCGCCAGGCCACCGGCCGCACATAGCCGTCAACGATCCCGGCCTTGGCGATGACTTCCTTACAGGCAGCATCGATTTCAGCGACTGAATACGGAATTTTCATGTCCATAATCTCAGCCGATTTGACCAGACGCTCACTGTGTTCGGTCAATTTGAAGATTTCACCGCTATAAACGCGTTCGCCTTCGAAGACGGAACTGCCATAATGGAGCGCATGTGAGAGCACATGCACTTTGGTATCGCGCCATGGCACCATCTGGCCGTTCATCCAGATATGGCCGTCCCGATCGTCAAATGAAACTAATGACATGGTTTTTGTTTCCAGTTTGTTATTTTATGTCTCTCTTATGGTCTAATCGAGTAACATTCACCTAGAAAACTGTCAACATGACTGACATATCTTCCCCAGCCGATCCCCTCTTCCTCCGTGAGGAAAATCTGCGTCGTGGCATCGAGATGATGTTCTTCGCCTACCGTGACTTTACCGGTAAACCCGATGAAATTCTTGCGGAAATTGGTTTGGGTCGCGCGCATCACCGGGCACTCTATTTTATCGGCCGGAATCCCGGCATCAATGTGACAGAGCTGCTATCGATTCTACGCATAACTAAGCAATCCCTGTCACGGGTGCTGTCGGAGCTGGTGCGTCAGGATTTCGTTGAACAAAAAACCGGGATTCATGACCGGCGGTTGCGACTGCTGCACCTGACCGACAAAGGCAGGGATCTGGAGCGACGGTTGACCGCTGTGCAGAAGCAACGGTTTGCCGAGGCCTTCAGCGCTGCTGGTGCCGATGCGGTCGAGGGTTTCCGCAAGGTTCTGCTCGGCATCATTGCCGATGATGACCGGATGCGCTTCGATGAGGAGCGTGCCCCGGCAGAGATGCTGGACAAAACCCGGACCGCAGCGGGTAATCGCTGATAAGATGTGCGGATGGAACGCGCCGTGACCGATATTGCTGACATCCCCCATATCCTCGTTGTCGATGACGATACCCGCCTGCGCAAGCTGCTGAGTCGCTATCTGGGCGAGAACGGCTTTCGCGTCACTACGGCAGAGAGCGCCGAACAGGCACGGCGAAAATTCGAGGGGCTGAGCTTTGACCTCGCGGTGCTGGATGTGATGATGCCCGGCGAGGATGGTACCGAACTGACCCGTTCGATCCGACAGGCGAAAGACCTGTCCCCGGCGCATCAGGATTTGCCGATCCTGCTGTTGACCGCACGTGCCGAACCGGAAGACCGGATCGATGGCCTCGAGGCCGGTGCCGATGATTACCTGCCCAAGCCGTTTGAGCCGAAGGAACTGCTGCTGCGCATCCACTCGATCCTGCGCCGCGCAGCACCGGTCATCGAGGTCAAGCAGGCCGTGGAAGGACCACTGAAGATCGGCCCGTGGGTGTTCAACCCGGAGCGGGAGGAACTGATCGGCGATACCGAGACGGTCCGCCTGACCCAGGCCGAAACCAGATTGCTGAAGGCACTGGCCAGAACGCCGGGGGAGATTGTCACCCGCGATGATCTGACCGATGGCAGCGATCTGGCCGGCAATACCCGCACCATTGATGTTCAGATGAACCGCCTGCGCCGTAAGGTCGAGATCGACCCGCGCAACCCGCGCCATCTGATGACCGTGAGGGGAGAAGGCTATGTCCTCCGCCCAGGCGACTAACGATCCTACAGCGCAAAAGAGTAAGAGCCCGAGCCGACCTGCGTCTGCTTCAGGCGTAACCGGTCAAACGGAGCAGCAACGCGACTACAGCTATTATGAGCATGCTATCAGCGCACGTCGTCGCTCACGCAGTCTGATCAAAAAGCTGTTGCCGCGCACATTGTTCGGGCGCTCCCTGATGATCATCGTAACACCGGTTGTGCTGGTCCAGCTAATCGCCACCGTGGTTTTCTACAATCGTCATTGGGACACGATTTCCGAACGACTGTCCAAGGCCGTGGCCGGGGAAATTGCTCTCGTGCTCGGTGAGTTGGAGCGGGACAACAGCCCGGAGAACCGTGCCCGACTGTTCGACCTGACGGCGGATACGACTGCCCTGCTGATTTCCTTTGAGGAAGGGGCAACCCTCGACCCGACCCGACCACGGGAGTGGTGGGACCCCTATCTCCGGCGCTGGCTTACCCGTTCCCTGTCCGAACGCATCCCGCATCCGTTCCGGGTTGATCCATGGTTTGCCAAGGATTGGGTCGAGATCGGCATCCAGCTGGATAATGGTGTGCTGCGTGTCATCGCCCCGCTCCGGCGCTTTTTCAGCTCGACGATTTACGTCTTCATGATCTGGATGATCGGCTCGTCAATCCTGCTGTTCTCGATCGCCATTGTGTTCATGCGCAACCAGATACGCCCGATCCGCCGCCTTGCCTCGGCAGCAGAAGCGTTCGGCAAAGGCCGTGATCAGGAACAGCCGTTCAAGCCGGAAGGCGCCGATGAGGTTCGACAGGCTGGCCTTGCCTTTCTGGTCATGCGTGACCGCCTGACCCGCCAGATCGAACAGCGCACCGCCATGCTGGCCGGTGTCTCCCATGATTTGCGCACGCCGCTGACCCGGATGAAGCTGCAGCTTGCCATGATGGAGAGCGATGAGGAGACCACAGACCTGCAGACCGATCTGGCCGAAATGGAAACCATGCTTGAGGGCTATCTTGCCTTCGCCCGTGGCGAGGCTGGTGAGGAAACACAGCCGACCGACCTGTCAGTGCTGCTCGGCACAATCATCAGCGACTGCCGCCGGGAGGGCGCAAGCATCACCGCCGATCTGCAGTCCGGCATTATCCTGCCCGTACGCCCGGTTGCCATGCGCCGGGCCCTGACCAATCTGATCACCAATGCCGGGCGCTACAGCAAACAGTGCTGGGTCGCCATGCAGGAAGGCGATCACCGGGTGATCATCACGGTTGACGATGACGGCCCCGGTATCCCCGAAGACAAGCATGAGGAAGTGTTCAAGCCGTTCTTCCGGCTCGATCCGTCCCGGAATGTGGAAACCGGTGGTGTCGGCCTCGGCCTGACCATTACCCGCGACATTGTCAGGCGGCATGGCGGTGACGTACTGCTCGGCGATAGCGAACATGGCGGCTTGCAGGTAACCGTTATCTTACCGCTCTGACCCCATATTCAGATTTTCTTAAGCAGCCACCGGCATTCTGGCCAGATGGCACTTTCGGATTCGCTCATTGCAGGACATACTGACGCCCGGACCACATTATGGGATGGCGACAGTATGCTCGGATACCGGATCACGATCTTCCGCCTGTACGGTTTTTACGTTCATGTGGATGTGAGCTGGTTCATCCTGTCGATCCTCATCATGTGGACACTGGCGGTTAATTACTTCCCTTCCGCCTATCCCGGCCTCGACAACCAGCTGTACTGGCAGATGGGCGTCCTCGGCCTGCTGGGCCTCTGCTTCTCCATCATCATGCACGAGATCGGCCACGCCCTTGTTGCCAAGTATTTCCAGATGCAGATTGGCGATATCACGCTATGGATCTTCGGCGGTGTCGCGGACATGCAGGAAGAACGCAGCGTGCCCAAGCATGAGTTGCTGATGGCACTCGCCGGTCCGGCAATGTCAGTTATATTGGCCTTCGTCTTCTTCATCAGTTTTGATGTCATCGGCGGCTATGAGCAACAGACCGTGTTCAGCACACTGGTTGCCTATTTGATGGTCGTGAACATCGCCCTTGCCCTGTTTAATATGATCCCGGCTTTTCCGCTCGATGGCGGTCGGGTGCTGCGCGCCCTGCTCTGGTATTGGCGGCACGACCGCCTCTGGGCCACCCGCATGGCCAGCCATGCCGGATCGCTGCTGGCCTTCGGTATCGGGATATTCGCCACGGTTCAGGTCATGCACGGCCATGTGCTCGGCGGCTTATGGGCCTTTCTGATCGCGGTGTTTATTACCAATGCTGCAGGCTCCAGCGTCCGGGACGCCACCACCTATTACCTGTTCACCGGCCATCCGGTCAGCCGTTATATGCGCAATAATGTGGTCACCGTCTCGCCCGACACCACGATCGAGGAATTTGTCGACAGCTATGTCTACCAGCACTATCTGAAGACCTTTCCGGTGCTGAAGGACAATCATCTGGTCGGGCAGATTTCGGTGGATTCAATTCACGGTACCGACCGGCGGCAATGGCCGTGGAAGACGGTCAGCGACTATCTCACGCCGATCACGCCGGACGTGATTATCGACCCGCAGACCGATGCTGCCGATGCCATTGAGCGGATGCGCCAATCCGGCGAGGCCAATCTGATCGTCATGCAGGAGCAGGAGTTTGTCGGCCTGGTCTCCATGCGCGACCTGCTGCAGCTGCTGTCCATGAAAATGCGGCTTGAGCCGGAAATCACCAGCCCAAGCCGCTAAATGCCTGACGGCTATCGCCGGTCAGATAGTCACGTCAGATAATCAATCAGTCCTTCTTGCCGCCATGGGCATCGGACCAGCCAACCGGATTTTTGAGGTAATCCTCGACCACCTGAACGGTTTTGCTCGGCAGCCATTTGTCATCGCGCGCAACCTTGAGCACATCCCACCATGTGGTCAGCGAATGCAGGCGCAGCTGCAGCTCGGCCATGGTATCGAGGCTGGCATCGAAAATGCCGTAATGGAAGATGACAAAGGTATCATTCACCTCGGCACCGGCCTTGCGCAGCGCCTCGACAAACCGGACCTTGGAACCGCCATCGGTGGTCAGATCCTCAACCAGCAGAGTACGGGCACCTTCGGCCAGATCACCCTCGATCTGCGCCATGCGGCCAAAGCCCTTCGGCTCCTTGCGCACATAGCACATGGGCAGGTCGAGGCGATCAGCCAGCCAGGCGGCAAACGGGATACCCGCGGTCTCGCCACCGGCGATGCAATCAATGCTCTCGACACCGATCTCGCGCACCAGATTGGCCAGCGCGAAATCCATCAGCAGGCGCCGGGCACGCGGGAAGGCAATAATCTTGCGGCAGTCGATATAGACCGGGCTTTTCTTGCCGGAGGTGAAGGTGAACGGCTCGTCAGCGTTAAACAGTACCGCCTCGATCTCGAGCAGCGTGCGCGCGCTCAGTTCGGCGATTTGTTGGCGGTCAGGCAATCCAGCGATAAGCGTCATTGGGGAGATGGCTTTCTAAACAGCAGGTCAGAATATGGTGACGGGAAAAGTCGCCCATGTGAAGGGGACAACCTGTCGCCAGGTTGATGCCCAAATCAGGTTTTAGTCAGGCCGGGCGGCAGGTTCAACGTCAAAGACGTTAGCCATATGCCAATTCGGGCAACCACAGCACGAGTTTCGGGAAGAAGAACACCAGCGTGATCGCCAGAAGCTGCAACAAGACGAACGGGATGATGCCCTTGTAGATGTCGACCGTGGTCACACCCGGTGGCACGACGCCCTTGAGATAGAACAGCGAGAAACCGACCGGCGGGGTCAGGAACGAGGTCTGCAGACTGACCGCAAACAACACCACGAACCAGTAGAGCTGGTCTTCCCCGGTCAGATTGAGAATCTCCAAGTCAAGGCCCGAAATAACCGGTGCCATCAGCGGCAGGAAGATCAGGGTGATTTCCAGCCAGTCGAGGAAGAAGCCAGCAAGGAAGGCAAGGAACAGGATGAACACGACAATACCAATATCCGGCAGCGGCAGACTGGTCAGCAAGTGCTCAATAAAGGAGTCGCCGCCGAGCCAGCGCATGGACAGCGCAAAGGCACTGGCGCCAAGGAAAATACCAAAGATAAAGGCGGTGGTCAGCATGGTTTGACGCCCGACCTCGTCCAGTACCTTCCAGCTTAATTTCTTGTTGGCAAGCGCCAGTATGGTGGCACCGAACGCACCGATACCAGACGCTTCCGTCGGCGTCGCGATACCGGCAAAAATTGAGCCCAGAACAGCCAGAATAAGGACAATCGGCGGAACAACAGCAAGTAGGGTTTCGCCGATCAGTTTACCGCTTATCGGCGGCAAATCCTTTGGTGCCGGAGCCAGATCAGGTTTGACGTTCGCTGCGATGAGGATATAGGCGATATAGAGCAGACCGAGCAGAACACCGGGGATCAGCGCCCCCATGAACAGGTTACCAACCGACAGCGAGAGCTGATCGGCCATGATCACCAGCATGATTGATGGCGGGATCAGAATGCCCAGCGTACCGGCGGAGGCACAGACACCCGAGGCAAATGATTTGGAATAGTTCTGCTGCAGCATGATCGGCATGGACAGAACTGCCAGCAGGACAACCGACGCACCGACAATACCGGTTGAGGCAGCCAGCAGGATGCCGATCACCACAACCGCCAGCGCCAGACCACCACGGAAGCGACCGAATACCTGAATGAACTTCTGCATCAGGTTTTCCGCAATGCCGGAGCGCTCCAGCATCAATCCCATAAAGATGAACATGGGCAGGGCAACCAGCACCCAGTTTTCCATCTGGGACCAGACACGCTGGACTATGTTCGCAAACCGCGACCAGTCATTCATGAAGTAGGTATCAAGGTCATAGAACTCTGCGCCATAGACACCGATACCGGCAAAAATGAACGACAGTCCACCGAGCAGCCAGGCCACCGGGAAACCGGTAAACAGCGTCAGAATAAACGTCGTAAGCATCACGACGACGATAATTTCATACTGTTCCATGAGATCGAATTCCGAAGGCGTAACGCCTGTAACAATGCTGAATAACAAGGCAGGCAGTCATGCCCACACATGCGGTTTAAATAAAAGACAAAGCCGATCGGTCAGCCGAACGCTCCATCCTTGTCGTGATTTATCGGGTCTTCCGGCATCTCGACTTTTGTAATACCAGCCATGGCGGCCTGTATTTCCTCGGGCGTCGCACGCCAGCCGATGATGTATGCGCAAACCCGGGTCAGACGTGAGAATGCGGCAAGGATCATCATTGCAAAACCGATGATGATGAAGCTCTTGATTGCGAAGCGATATGGCAGCCCATCAGGGGCAACCGACACTTCGTTGGATTCATAGGAATCGACAACAAACGGAACTGCATGCCACATGACAAAGACGAGAAATGGCATCAGCAGCAGCAAAATACCGAGAGCATCGATCCATGCCTTCAGTCCGGGGGGAAATTTTTCATAAAGCAGATCAATGCGGACATGTCGATCATGCACGATCGCATATGACAGGCCGATCATGAAACCGACGGCGTACATGTGCCACTGCACTTCCTCAAGCATGATCGAGCCCTGATTGAAGACATAGCGCAGTATGACCTGAAAGAGGATCACGCCGACCAAGACTATCCATATCCACGACGCAATATGGCCAATTTTGTCGAGAATGCCGTCAAGAAACCGGGAAATCATGGTCGTTGGCAGAACAAACCCGGCCGCTTCATTGGCGGCCGGGTTGTTATCTTGCGATTGACCAGTGGGTAGCTCAGCAGAAATATCAGCGGCCACTGAAGCAATCCTTCTTACTAAGGTTGAACCGGAATACTTACTTATTCAGTACCGAAGTCACGTGGCAGATAGCCGAGATTTTTCCAATCGCGGTTCTCTTCCTGGAAAGCACGCATGCTGTCGATGATCTTCTTGAACATCGGATCTTTTTCAGATTCCCGATCAAGTACAACATTGGTTGCTTCCTGCAGAGCGCTCAGAACATCTTTCGGCAGTTGAACCGCAGTCACGCCGTCATCCTGGAACTCTTTCAGGACAGCGCCTTGCAGAGCTTCAGCCCGTGAGATTGCATACATGGTACCGGCCATGCAGGTGGTCTCGATCTGTGCTTTCTGGGTATCGTCCAGCTTGTCCCAACTGTTGGTGTTCACATAGAGGAACTGGTTGGTTGAAGGCTGGTGCCAACCTGGCAGGTGATAGAATTTCGCGACCTGGCTGAAGCCCAGTTGCTTATCAACAGTTGGCAGCGAGAATTCGGTGCCATCAAGAACGCCTTTTTCAAGGGCCTGATAAAGCTCACCACCAGGAAGAACGGTCACAGAAGCGCCCATTTCCTGCATGATCTTGCCACCGAGACCGGCAGCGCGGAATTTCAGACCTTTGAACTGGTCTACACTCTCAACCGGGAACTTGAACCAACCGGCAGCTTCTGGGCTGATGGAACCGCACAGGATCGGACGAACATTGTGTGGGGCAAACAGCTCTTTCAGCAGATCGTCACCACCATGGAAGTACATCCAGGCAGCGAACTGATCGGTTTCGAGACCGAACGGGGTAGCACCGAACAGTGCAGAAGCAGGCAGTTTGCCCTGCTCATAACCCATCCATGAGTAGCCCGCGTCAATTTTACCTTCAGAAACAGCATCATAAATGCCGAGAGCCGGAACCAGCTTGTTTGGTTCAAAGACTTCAAAGGTGATGTCGCCACCGGAAACTTCGTTGATGCGCTCGGCAACCCAGGGAAGGGTATCGCCAAGAGCGGTTAGGGTAGACGCGAATGAAATCGGGACAGCCCAGCGAACTTTCTTCGCTTGAGCTTCTTGTGGTGCAACAGTCATTGCCATTGCACCGATGAGTGCAGCAGCTGCAACGCCGCCAATCAATTTACGGAAATTAACCATGAGCTATAAAGACCTCCCTGCTCTTTGGTCGACATACCAGCAACCGGACCGTCACTGGCCGACAGGATTTTTAACCGGCATTACCGGCTATAAACCTCTGTTTTTGTGATTGCTTCTGTCCCTTGTGTCTTCTTTGGTTACGTACGAGACACTTTGTACAAAAACAATTTCTTGGTTTCGGTCACTACCCGAATTTTCGAGCATCATCAAGCATTGAACATGGTGCAGCGCAGCACGGATTTTTTTTCGAATGACGGCTCAAGATGTGCTCAAATGCCGCTGAAACCATTGGGAAGGGAAGGTCAAAAACCAAGGAAAGACTGGCTTCGCAGAGCAAAAGCCGGCCTTTTTGAGAGACTGGCTGCGACAACAGTTTGTGCACAAATATATTGACCCGTCTGTCGCAACATTGACTAATGCTGCCCATCTGAACCAACAGCAAAAACAATAATAAGCGAATCTTTACACGGAGGAATGAATGTCACGCACAGTAAGTCACTGGATTGATGGCAAAGTGATTGCCGGAACATCCGGCCGCCAGAAGGATGTGTTCAATCCGGCCATCGGCGAACCGGTCGCAAAGGTTGATCTGGCCACCAAAGCCGAGGTCGATAAGGCGGTTGAGATCGCCCATCACGCCTATCTGGAATGGCGTGAGGTAACCCCGCTGCGCCGGGCCCGCGTCATGTTCAAGTTCCGGGAACTGGTCGAAGCCAATCACCGCCAGCTCGCCGAGATGATCACCATCGAGCACGGCAAAACCGTCTCTGACGCCATGGGCGAGGTTGTTCGCGGCCTTGAGGTCGTTGAATATGCCTGCGGCATCCCGGAATTGCTCAAAGGCCAATATACCGAGCAGGTCGGCGGCGGCGTCGATGCCTGGACCACCCGTGAACCGCTTGGCGTGGTTGCCGGCATCACCCCGTTCAACTTCCCGGCCATGGTGCCGATGTGGATGTTCCCGATGGCGCTTGCCACCGGCAACAGCTTTGTCCTCAAGCCATCCGAGCGCGATCCGAGCGTCGCCATCCGTCTTGCCGAACTGCTCAAGGAAGCCGGCCTGCCGGACGGTGTCTTCAATGTCGTCAATGGCGACAAGGAAGCGGTCGATGCGCTACTGCATAACGAGACCGTACAGGCAGTCAGCTTCGTCGGCTCTACTCCGATTGCCGAATATATCTACACCACCGGCACTTCGACCGGTAAGCGCGTACAGGCCCTCGGCGGTGCCAAGAACCACATGGTCGTCATGCCTGATGCCGATATTGATCAGGCGGTCGATGCCCTCATGGGTGCGGGCTATGGCTCGGCCGGTGAGCGCTGCATGGCGATCTCGGTTGCCGTCACCGTCGGCGATGCGGGCGACCGGCTGGTCGAGAAACTGGCACCACAGGTTCGCAACCTGAAAATCGGTCCCGGCATGGATGAAGAGGTCGAAATGGGCCCGCTGGTGACCCGCGAACACCGCGAAAAAGTCCTCGGTTACGTCAACAAGGGCGTCGAGGAAGGTGCCGACCTGATCGTCGATGGCCGTGACTTCACCATGCAGGGCTATGAGAAAGGCCATTTCCTCGGCGGCTGTCTGTTCGACAACGTCACCCCGGACATGACCATCTATAAGGAAGAGATCTTCGGCCCGGTGCTGTCGGTGGTTCGCGCCGATGATTTCGAACAGGCGCTGAAGCTGGTCAACGACCACGAATATGGCAACGGCACCGCGATCTTTACCCGTGACGGTGATGCGGCGCGCGAATATACCCGCCGCTGCAATATCGGCATGGTCGGCGTCAATGTGCCGATCCCTGTCCCGATGGCCTTCCACAGCTTCGGCGGCTGGAAACGGTCACTGTTCGGCGATCACCACATGCACGGGCCGGAAGGCGTACGCTTCTATACCCGTCAGAAAGCCATCACCTCACGCTGGCCGACCGGAATCCGTTCGGGTGCTGAGTTCGTCATGCCAACGATGAAGTAAGCTATCCGCGCACAGCGCATAGAATAAAGCGCCCGCGTGTCATGCCGTCCCTTCCCTACTCGGAAACCGGCTTGATGCGCGGGCATTTCTTATCATCAATGGTGATCGGATCAGGCCGCCAGACCATCGGACGCGGCTGGGCCCGGTATTCGGTCATGATTTCGGTCAACGCCTGTACCGGCGCATCATGCAGATCGACCCGGAAATCAATCGGGCACTCATCCCCATCAGGATAATTCGGCGACCAGACATTCAGGCAAGCCGCCATCGGCCCACGCGCATCACCGCCCATTGCCTGCCCGGCCATCAGGGCACTGAGCAACCGGTCAGCAAGCGGCCCACGGGTCGAAGTAAAGCGCTCAACCATAGCAGAGAGGACATCCTCACTGGCGAGGGTATTGCCGATGGCAACACATTGGTCATCTGCCAGATGGCCCTTGATGCCGGTACACTCATCGCCGGTCCAGCCGAACAGGTGCCCACGGAACGTTGCATACCCATATTGCCTGACCGCAGGCTTGAAGCTGGAGATACTGGCACCCAGATGCCCCGGATGATCCCCGGCGGGCAACCGTGCCAGCTCATCAAGCATGGTTTCCGCCATCATCAGATTCGAGAAATTCTGGGTTGCCACCACACCGACGCCGGGCCGGAACCGCGGCACGAGACCGCCAAGCGCAGGCCAGCAACTGGCACTGGTAATACCCAGTTCTCCTGTTTCCCGGTCAATGGCAATCAGCGTAAAGGTCATGGTCCACCCACTATACCAGCAACTTTCCAGATTCACCGAACAGGATATGACGGCTTATTGCCTCACATCATCAAAATACTATGCAAGCCATGCGCCACCGCTTAATTTCACGCCCAAAGAATTATAAATAGGTTTGAAGGAGATAGCCCAATGTCAGTCACCATCCTTGGCCCGCAGCAACTGCTGATCGGTGCGAATACCACCGCCGAACTGCCGACAGTGCTGAAGCGGCTGGGCGTCAGCCGCCCGCTGATCGTCTCCGATCCCTTTATGGCCGACAGCCCGTTGATGGAACGCGTGACCGGCCCGCTCGGTGAGGCAGGTATCAGTGTCACCATTTTCAAGGATACGGTGCCCGATCCGACCACCGATGTGGTCTATGCCGGGGTTGATCTGATGATGGCTAATGATTTCGACTGTCTGATCGGTTTCGGCGGCGGCAGCCCGATGGATACTGCCAAGGCGATGACAATCCTGCACGCCGCACGATCAGCCGGTGGCAGCGGCATCATGCGCGACTGGAAGGTGCCGAACAGCGCGGATATGGCGGCCCTGCCGGTAATCTGCATCCCGACCACCGCCGGTACTGGCTCCGAAGTGACCAAGTTCACCGTCATCACCGATACGGATACTGATGAGAAGATGCTGATCATGGGGCTGGCCGCAGTACCGACCGCCGCGATCGTCGACTATACCCTCACCTTCAAGAAGCCGTTCCGCCTGACCGCTGATACCGGTGTCGATACCCTGACCCACGCCATCGAGGCCTATGTCAGCCGCAAGGCCAGCGCCTATACCGACATGCTGGCGCTGCAGGCCATGCGACTGGTGGCCGACAATCTGCGCACCGCCTGTTTCGAGCCGGAAAACCCCACAGGGCGTGAAGGTATGATGCTCGCCGCCAATCTCGCCGGGATGGCCTTCTCCAACGCATCCGTAGCACTCGTCCATGGCATGAGCCGCCCGATCGGAGCCCATTTCCATGTGCCGCATGGGTTGTCCAACGCCATGCTGCTGCCCGCCGTCACCAGCTTCTCGCTCAACGCTGCCCTGCCACGCTATGCCGATTGTGCCCGGGCCATGGGTTGGGCTGAGACCGGCGATGCCGATCAGGTTGCTGGCTCAAAGCTGCTGGAGGGTCTGCGTACTCTCAACAAGGATCTGGAAGTGCCGACACCCGCCGATTACGGCATTGATGAAGAGCGTTATCAGGGCCTGATGGAAACCATGGCCCAGCAGGCACTCGCCAGTGGCAGCCCGAACAATAATCCCCGCGTCCCGACCGCCTCGGAAATCGTCGACCTGTACCGGGAAATCTATGCCTGAACCAGTGGCGCCAATGTGAAACAAGCCTTCAGACTGACTGCAAAAACCCTGTTCTTTGCCCTCTGGTTTCTGGAGGTTTGCCTGATCATCCTGCGCCCCGCCCCGGCGCTGGTCGAGCTGATCAGGCCGATTGGCGCCATCGGCCTGCTGCTTCTGATGCTGGTCAGCGTGCCACTGGTGCGCCGCGCCAGTCTGGCCGTGGCCTCGATCGCGGTCATTCTCGGCATTATCATTATGGCGACCGGCACAGCGCATTGGACGGATATGGAGACCGGGCTGGTACGCTCCATGCTGTTCGCCGCCTTCCTGCCGACCCTGCATATATTGCGGGCCTCGGCCCAGTCACAGCCGCGGGTCCGGCTGAGCCAGCGCAAATTTGCCCGCCTGCCCGCCGGCAGCCGCAGCGATGGCATCACGCTCGGCGCGCATGCCTTCGGTGCGGTACTCAATACCGGCAGTTTTCCGGTCATGGCAGCCGTACTGAATGACAAGGCGGATGAGGCAGAGCGCCGCCGCTTCGCACTCTCGGCCCTGCGCGGCATGAATCTGGCCCCGCTCTGGTCACCGTTCTTTGTCGCCATGGCACTGGCCAGCGCCTATCTGCCCTCGGTCAGCCTGATCCAGATCATGCCGGTCGGGCTGATTACCGCTATGGCATCGCTGGTGGTCAGCATCCTGTTTTTCGGCGGCTCCAAACAGCGTGGCACAGGCAATCAGCCCGGCTGGGTCGCCGGGGTTCACGCACTGGCACCAATCGCCCCCGGCCTCGCCATATTGGGGCTGACCGTCGTGCTGATCGCGGTCAGTACCCCGCTGTCATCGCTGGAGACGATCATTCTTATTGTCCCGCCGCTGTGCCTTGCGCTCTGCCGGTTTGAACGGTCGGCGGTCAAGCGTATCTGGCAAACCGCGACCGGACGCATGGCCACCAGCTATGATGACCTGCTGATTGTCGTGGCCGCCATTACGCTGGCGACACTGGCCGGGCATATTGAGGTCACCGCCGATGTTATCCGCGACGTGGTCAGCAGCATTCCGGCACCGCTCGCCATTCTGGCACTGATCCTGACCAGCTTCCTGCCCTCGATGATCGGCATTCATCCGATGATCCCGACCGCAATTCTGCTGGCAGCCCTTACCGGCGGACCGCAACCACTCCATGATGTCATCCTGATGGGCGTTGCCCTGACCGGCTGGTCGGTCGGCACCATGTGCTCGGTTTCCTCGATGAGCGTTGTGGTCTGCGCAGGGCTGTTCCGTGTACCAGCCTGGCGACTGATGATCAGCCCCAACCTGTTGTTTGCCGCGGCTGTGATGGGGATTGCGACTATTGTCCTATCAGCCCTGCAAATTTTGCTTGGTCATTTCCCTTGATGCTTCCGAATCAGATGCGTACTTTCCTTTTCGCAAACTGATTAACGGCCTGTTAACAAACCATTGGCATAATTGCTCATTGTGTTGGGAACAACACGGCGGTTCAGGCCAAGCCATTGTAAGGTTTCGAATATTCGAAACACCAATGCGCCGATAAATTGACGAAGTTTGCCTGATCTCGATTGCCTGAAAACGAATTCCTTGGTGGACTTGGATGTGATCCGGTTCGTCAGGAACATGCTGGCACGGATCTTGAAGCGGCTTATTGCCTAACCTGGAGATTAAAAATGCAGCACCCTATGGTGTCTACATTATCAATCGCGAAACTGAACCGGATGCCAAAGGATGATTTCATCGCGGCAATCGCTCCGGTTTTTGAGGAACTTGATGATCCATGGATTGCCGAGCGCGCTTGGGCTGCTGCTCCGTTCCGGGACATTGAATCCCTGCATCGCGCCATGATCGCGGTCATTGACCGTGCCTGCAAACAGGACCAGCTTGAACTGCTCGCCCGCCAGCCGGACCTTGAGCACCGCAAGGGTGGCCTGTATTTCCGCCGCTTCTCACCGGAGCAGCAGGAAGCTGCGCGCAGCGTGAATGAAGGTTACAAAGACAAGTTCGGTTATCCGTTCCTGTGCTTCTGCAAAACCAGCAGCGCTACCGAAACGCTGGCCAGCATGAACCGCCGTCTGGACAACCCGTCACAGCTCGAGCGGATTACTGCTCTGGCCGAGTTGTCCAAGATCACCCGCGAGCGTCTGGACTGCCTGATCGAGGATCAGATGCCAGTGGTCGCGAATGCACCTGCCGCTGTTATCCAGCAGCAATCAATCGCTGCCGGTCGCTAAGCAACATACCTGCCTGACAGTTATTCCGTCGCCTGCTGATAGGCCAGCGCCGCAATCAGCCTTGCGGCATGGCCAATGTCCGGCTTGGCAACAGAGCGCAGGGCATCAACGCCGAGAAACCGCCGGTTGGGCACCAGTATCATGGCGGTCGGAATACCGGCACCGCTGAGCACAGAGGCATTGCAGGGCCGCCCGATGGTCATGGTCCTGAAGCGCAGGCTGTCCTGCCGCGCCAGCTTGCTCACCTGTTCCAGCAAGCCGTCATCAAAATCGCGCGCCGTGCGGGAAACCACAGCATCGCAATTCAGTACGCTGGCAATATCGGCACCAAGCACCAGCGATTCCGCCTCTTCCAACAGCGAGATCAGCACATCATCATCCGGTGAGTAGAGCACCCAGTCGAGCGACACCCGCTCCGGCAGGGTACCGGGCTTGAACGGATCATGCTCCAGTGCAGCAATGCCCGAGCGCAGCCCCATGGAAGGCGGCATCTCGCCGATATGTTCCTCAAGCTGGTTCACCAGATAGATCACATCAGTCAGGGGATCACGCCGATGGTCGCGGCTGGTATTGGCAATCGGACTGGTTCTGCCGGACAGGCGCAGCTTTACCACCCCGACCGCCTCGGCCCCGCGCACCAGCCCGACGGTCATATCCATTTCTGCAAGATCTGGCCCGGCATCCAGCGCCGGCTCGATATAGCTCGCCATCGGCGTCAGGCGTGACCGTGGCAGGGCCGAGCCAAAGGTCTCGAACATCCGCTCAAGGGTATCATCGAGGCGGATGCCACGATCATCGACCAGCCCGCGACAGGCCTCGAGTGATAATGTCCCGGCCTTGATCTGCGCACCCATCAGGGGTGGGCCGAAGCGTTCACCCTGAGTATTGCTCCAGACCGTCATTTCCACCGATCGTTCGGTTGTGAGATCGGCTTCCTCCAGCGCCTCCAGAACCTCCAACCCGATCAGGGCACCGACCAATCCCTCATAGGCATGACCATCGGTCGAGGTGTCGATATAGCCGCCGATAACGATGGGCGGGGCCTCACGATCCCGACCCGGTCGGCGGATCGAGAGATTGGCGATCTCGTCGAGATAGACCTCGAAGCCGCGATCCTCCGCCCAGTTCACGATCATCGAGCGGCTGGCCAGATCCTCGACCGAGAACGCCGCCCGGTCGATGCCGTCTTCCGCCAGCGCACCAATCTGGGCCATGCGCTGATGCCGCGCGAACAGCCGCCCCTCGTTGATACAGCGTTTCAACAGGGCAAGGTCATCGGACTGTTTTGATCTGTTCGGCAATCACATCCTCATCAAACAAATCATGGTCGCGTTCAGACTTTCATCGAAGGCCACTAGATTAACATAGCTGTCATCAGATTACCGCATGACAGAAAACACGAAACCAGAAGAATATCAGCATGGCCCTCTCCCCGCAGCCAACCGCCGCCGCCCGCACATCCTTCACTGATACAACGGCGTCCAGCCCCACGGATAGCCGCTATAACGTCGCCGATGCTTATAAGGGCACGGATTCCGGCATGCGCAAACTGGATCAGGCGCTGACCGAACTCAGCCGGGCGATTGATACCCTGCGCGGCGACACCGACGAGATGCGCCTCAATCAGGACCATGAATATGCGATCATGGAGAGCGCCAAAACGGTTCAGCAATGGCTGCTCGGCGACCTCCGGCAACCGGAGCCGACCAACCAGTATACGGCGCTGATCGCCGATGGCCCCACCGCCCAGAAAGCAGTTGATGAGTTGCTGTCTTCTGCCGGGCGATTTGCCCGTCGTGACCAGAAGCTGCTGGTCATGCCCAATCCGCTGCTGTTCAAGGATGCACCTAAGCTCGATGCCCTGACCAAGGCGATTGATGGCTTGCGTAGCGCCGCCCCCAGCCTCACCACTGGCCAGATGGAGCACGAGACCAGCAGCCTCAAGAGCCTGCTCACCGATCTCAACCGGCAAAGTGTCGATGGCTTCTTCGCGCCCCTGACCCGCACGGTAGAGACAGCCCGCGATACAGTCACCGCCAAGCCAAAGGCCGATGGCACCGCACCACTGGACAGCCTCGCCCATCATCTGGCGCTTGAGAACACCATCCGTCCGGGCCTCAATCAGGCGCTGGCGGTACTGAAGGACACATGGCCACTGGCCGATATCGGCAACCAGATCAACAAGGTGAAAGAGCCGGAGGCGCGGCAGCAATTGGCGCGGCAGGCCGTTACCGCCCTGATGCAACCAGATGGCGCAACCGATATCGCCCAGCCGGGGATGAGCGACAAGGGCCAGATCATCCTGCCCGGTACGGCACAGGGTGCCGCCGCCGCTGCCGCCGGTGTGCTCATCACCACCAACATCAATGCCGAACTGGAAGCGGTCACCAGCCTGCAGAAGGTTCTCACCGATCCGCATCTGGCCGACAATATTGCCCGGTTTGCCGACCAGCACCGGAAGCTGAAAAGCGATATCAAGGCATTGTTCGCCAATGGCGATACGCCTGACGGCTCACTTACTGTCAATGTTACGGATGATGGCCAGCCACGGGTTGACCTCACTGACCATGCCGAACTGAAACAACTGGTGGTAGCCCGCGATACGGTTGCTAACTGGCTTGAGGGCCAGCCCACCGGGGACAAGAATGCGGCCATGATCATCGCCGCCAGCAAACCCGCCGATCAGAGCGAGCTGGTCCACAGCATTTATGGCAAGGCGCTAGGCAGCGGTTATCGCGGGAGCCGCGACTGGCAGGACCCGGTGGCGCAAATCGCCATGGATATCGAGATTTCTGCCAAGGCACAGTCAACCAGCAATATTGCGGATTTTGCCACCCGCGGCGATCTCGGCGATGCCCAATATCAGGGCCTCAGGCAGCAGACCGTTACGGCCCTTGAAGACAAACAGACAGTAACGGCGCTGATCGAGCGTTTCCCCGATACGGCCGCCAAGCTGGATCAGGCGCTAGCCATCAATCTGCGCAAACCGGATTTCGCTGCCATGGGGATTACCCTGCCGAAACCGGCCACACCGGCCCCTGCCGCTGACGGGCCAAAGCTGATTATTCCAGGCCTGCGCTGATCATAAGCATCTGATCATAAGCATCTAATCACAAGCACCGGCTTCAGACATCATCAGGCCATGGCCTGTTATGGTCGGGGGGTATTTTTCTCCGTCACCGGCACCACGATATCGCCGCCATCGGGGGTTGGCTTACGCTTGACCTCGCCGGTTGGTGCAGCTGGCTGTGGTTTATCCGCCGGGGCGGTACGACTTACCGGCGTCCAGCGCAGATAACCATTCTGCACATCGGCAGCAACCGAGTGCGAGTGACGCTGGCCTTTCTGGCGGCTCAACTTGACCTTGAGATCGGCTTCGGTTGGGCGGAAGCCCTCTGCTGCACGCTGTTCCTGAAAGGTAATCAACTCCTTGATTTCCTTCAACTCGGCACTGCGACGATGACGATCAGCCGCACGGGCTCGCTCCGCCATTCTTTCGCTAAGCGCCTCAAGCTGGGCATCAGGATCGGCACGCTGGGGCAATGGCTTGCCCTGAATTTTGGCGAGCATATCCTCGGCCCGATGCCAGACCCGACGCGCAAAAGCATGGAGCCGGTTGCGCGGACGTTGCTTGTTGATCCGCGCCCGTTCGCGCCGGAACTCGTCATTATCGGCCTTAACCGGCTTGCGGGCACTGGCCTTGCGCTGCTGCTTCTGGCGCTGAACCAGCTCCACAACTTCCTGCAGCTCATATTCGCGCAGTACTTCACGGTCTGGCGTAATGCCGACCTTCAGCCCCTCATTCGGCGCATAGAAAAAGCCGCCGAACTGGGTGTACTCATAGCGCTTGTTGCGCCGGTTGGCGGTGCGCGGGTCGGTGATGACATTGCCATCGTAATCAAGGTTGGTGACCGCCTTGCCGGGGGCCGGTTTATGCCACCAGGTGCCATCCTCCATCTGCCGATACCAGTGATAGTCATTGTTCGGTGCCACGGCGAGGGCAACAACATAATGGCCGGGCTTGGGCTTGGTGCACCCCTCGGTCGCGATAAAACCGTCAGTCATGGCCTTCTCGGCCACTTCCCGGACGGTGATTTCACGTAAATAGGAGAAATGGCGATCACCCGGCTGCGGGCCGTAGGTGCCGGGGTGTCCATCCGGTGAATTGGCCGCAAAGGCATAACAGTTTGTCGAGGCCAGCACATCAGGCTGGTCCCAAACTGCACGCACAAACCTAGGCAGGGAGCCCGGTTCAGGTTTCATAAGGAGGGTTTTATCGGCCATCAACAAGTAGTAACACAGCCCCACGAAACTGGGGTTCTTTATATTTAACACACGAGCAATGCCCAAAACTCAGGGCTGCAGGCGACTAATTGTCATCGAAATTCTGGTCATAAACAGGCGCCAGACTGAGCTTCCTGCGCGGTGACCAGAGAATACCCACCACACGATGGGTAATGTTGTCAATCGGTAAGGGGCCGTGCAAACGCGTTCTGCTGTCTAATGAGTTATCACGATAATCACCCATGACAAACACATGCCCATCCGGCACGACATAGTCAGTCCGGTTGTTATAGTTACCCACGAGGGCGGCGATATTGACGGTATCGATGCTCCGTTCCTCGCTATCCAGCTCTTTCGGCCAGTGCTCCCGCATATGGTTGAAATTCAGCACCAGACCGGGTCGCGGCTCCCATGTATAGGGCTCCATCGGCGTGCGCTCGACGGCATGGCCATTGATGACGAGTTGGCCATCCTTCATGTCCAGATGGTCACCGGGCAAGGCGACAATCCGCTTGATCCAGCGCTCGCCATCGCTCTTCGGATGCCAGTAGACGACAATATCACCGCGGCGCGGCTCATATGTTGTGAAGCGTCCACCGGTCGCGAGCGCCAGATCGGAACTCCACAGCGTCGGAAACATGGAACTGGAGTCGACACCGACCACCGCCGGACCGTTGATCGATGCCGCCAGCCGCTGCCCGGCGCCGAAAGCAATGATGATCGCAAGATAAATCCAGTATCGCTGATACCGGGCCAACTTCATTGGTTGAGGCGCTGTATGAGCCACGATACCGGCAACCACCATACCGAGCAGCCCCTGTCCGATCATCAACACCAGATAGGCAAAGAAACCGACAAAACTCGCCGCCCAGCCGGTAACCAGCCAGACTGCCATCAGGAGCTGCAGCGCCAGAAACGGCCAGACCAGACGCGGCGCACCGGCATAGAGCACACCAGCAATCGGTGACAACAGGGCAATCAGAACAGCAATCCAGGCGCGGCGCGGCGGCGGCAGGCTTTTATCCCGACCCGCCTCATCCTCGCCGACACGGCCCTCTTCTGCGATCTCCATATCAGGGATCTGATCGACAGTTATGTCATCAGCCATATAATGCGATATCCGGTGAGAAAACTTGGTGTACCTACAGCAGGTTAGGCCGATTGCCTGAACAGGCAAGCAAACAATACCGCCGGTCAGGTTACTTCACGAGATTTTTATAAGCAGCTTCAAGCGCCCTGGTACGACCTGCCGTATCAAACAGGCTGTTACGGTCGCGGCCCGATATCAACCGCTCTCTCAGCGCCTGCCGTTGCGCCGGATCACGCGCCAGATCAATCGCCAGATCGCGGTAATCTCCGGTAAAACTCGTAACCAGTTCTGGCATGTCCGCTGCCCGCAACAAACTGGCGGCAACACGGCTCGCCATGTGGCTGCCGTAAAAGGAGATAACCGGCACACCAGCCCAGAGCGCATCCATGGTCGTCGTGTGCCCATTGTAGATCAGTGGATCAAGCGCAATATCAGCCGCCGTTAGCCGGGTTATATGCTCAGGCTTTGCGGCAAAGGACGCAAAAACCAAACGCTCGGGATTAACCCCCCCTGCCGATGCATAACGCATCAGATTCTGCCGGGCTGCCGGATGCCCATCCAACAACCAGAGAACGCTGTCAGGTACCGCCTGTAAAATCTCGAACCACAGAGACAGGGTTTGCCGGTTCAGCTTGTATGGCTGGTTGAGACTGGCGAAAACCAGTTTATCAACCGGTAACCCATTACGTTGGCGCAGATCGGCACGGTCAGCCGATGCCGGTTGTGGCTGGCGGTCATCCGTAGCCTGATAGGTATCAGGCAGTCTGATCAGTTGCTCACTGAATTGCGCCTCGTCACCAACCGGGGCAATCACCCCATCAACAATCATATAGTCGATAAAATCCGCACCACAGCTTGATGGATGGCCCAGATAGCTGATCTGTACCGAGGCAGGCCTACCCGCCAGTGCGGCCATACGGTTCATATGGTTCCAGCCATCGGTGGCAATAAGAATATCCAGCGCATCGCCATGCAGCCGGTCCGCCAGTGCCTGATCGGTAATGCCCTCAAGATCATGGAACTGATCAACAGCCGCTTCAAGACGTTGCCGCACAGCGCTCCTGTCATTACGGCCGGTGCAATAGGCCATGACCTCAAAATAGTCGCGGTCATGATGCTCCAAAACGCCGGTCAGCAGATGGGCACGGGCATGGTTGCGGAACGGTTCGCCCAGATAACCGATGCGGATTTTGTCACGGTCAGGCCGCCGTGATGGCCGTCGGGATGGCGAGATCGTTACGGTCACCGCATCCAGCCTTTGCGCACGCAAGCGGTTAACCGCCAGATTCTTCGCCGCATCATCGCATTGCTCGAATGTATAGACGGCTTCGGCCGCGGCGAGGTCTTCCGGGCGGGTAAGATCACCAGACTGCGCCTGCAATGCCGACCGCAATGATGCCTGTGTTTCCAGATCACAGACATGCAAGGCAATCCGGTACAGATTGGCAAGGCAGCGCGGATGCGCCGGTTTGCGTGCGAGAAGGTCAGTGTAAAGTGCTCTGGCCCGGGTAAAGTCACCTCGCTGTGCCAGCAGGCATGCCTGCTCGAAATCCCGTTGCCAGATATGCTCGGCATCGAGATCGCTGTACCCGGTCAACTCCGCCAGCAACTCAAGCGTTCGATCATAATGCCCGGCCAGACGGGCCGCACGAGCATGGAGGATCAGGAAATCCGCAGAAGGTGCACTGCCCTTATTTTCACAAAGCGCCAAAGCGTCATGAATGCGGCCGCCATCAATCATCCGCTTCAGGTTCGAGGTATTAGACACGGATGAGAGCACCCCGGCTTAACGGATCAGATCGGGATTGCGTACCAGGCAATGCCATCGAGAGACAGGTTCGGATCAGTCGCCTCGATCAGGTCACGCTCGGCCTCGTTGATGGTGTAGAGGTGCGTACCGCTCACCGTATTGAAGAAGCGATAGACCGGCTCCATGCCACCGGCTTCGAACTGGCTGACGCGGAACACCGCGCCCTCTTTCTGATACTGGGGCAGGTTGGCTTCGATTGACGCCATTTCCTCTGGCCGCCAGGTGTAGAGGTGGCCGCCGTTCTGGCTATTGAAATAGCGATAAACCTCAACCGAACCGGGGAAAAACGGTTCGCCTGCCTCAAATACCGGCGCCTCGAAGATGAACTCCGGCTGGGTCGCCATAATATTGTCCCGCTCTGCCTCGCTCGCGGTGTAGAAATGGGCCCCCGTGGTCGGGTTGAAGAAACGGAAGACCGTTTCGTCAAACGGCAAGTCAGATGGCGGCGTCGTAATCGGCCCGGATGTGGGCATGTCAATCACGATACCGGGCAATGGCAGCGGGAATGTAACATCGGGAATATCCGGCTCACCCGGATCGGGATCGGTTGGATCTGTTGGATCAGTCGGATCGCCGGGGCCGCCGAGAATGGGATCGCCGGGGTTCATGCCGTCATTGAAGATGTCACCGACAATATTATCGATCCAGTTCTGATAGAACGACACCCGCGTATCAAAGGAAATCTCACCGAATGACGAGTTCAGAATACCACCGTCAATGTCAGTGGTTCCTGCATCGCTGGTAGTCGTACCACCTGAAACGACGCCGGCAATCTGGCCATTGATGAAGTTAGGGCCACCGCTGTCACCGCTGGTTGAATTGACCTCCGTCTCCCCAAGACCGAGGTCGGACAGGCCATTCAGCAATGGCGATGCATCGTTCGCTGGGTCGCCGCTGTCGAAATCATAAAACAGCAGTGAGCCATCAGGTATTGGCTCACCAAAGATATCATCAAGTTCCGGAGCCGCCCCATCCAGCCCCTCATAGACATTCTGGCCGGTACGCTTGACGTCACCGCTGCCCGGATCCTCAGACAGGCTTAATTGGCCGTTGAGTCCGGTACCTGCAATACCATAGCCGACAAGTGTAAAGGCTGAGCCGATCTCGGCATTGCCACGATAGATATCGTAACCTGCAATCGGTGCGCGCTCTGCCAGACGGATCAGGGCAATGTCATTGGCCGGGTTGAAGCCAGATGATCCGTCATAGCCTTCATGAACGAAGGTCTCGTCCACATCGAGATAGACGCGTCCGGTCGGCAGATCGATGGCGATCTGCATATTCGCGGCAGGTTCATTGAAAATCACATGGGCAGCGGTCAAAACCCATTGCCCATCGCCGAGCAGCGTTCCGGAACCCCGATTGGTTGCGTTATAGACACCGACCACGGCATCGGTCGCCCCACCCGGCGAAACCACATAGCTCTGATCAAACGGATCACTGGTAGGAACGGAAACCCGTGATGTCACGCTGTTGAAAATCGACATGATGCTTCCCCAACATCCTTCGTGTGTCAGCCTCGCAATTCTGGCGATGGCATGCGGTCAGCCATACCACAATCCTGACAGTATCATACTTGCGGTCGAATCCGTCCAGTTACCGAGTGTCCGGCAGCCAGATAATCGTAACCACTGGGTTCAGGCCAACACAGTCATCAAATGCGGCAACGGTCAGCCATACCCCTGAGTCGGCTCGAAAGCAGCAGATTGGCGCCCCGGGACAAGTATGGGTAACAGATCGGTATTGTCATATCATGCTGTTTATGTCCCGGCGCAGCGATAGCTGGACCTTGCGCATTTCGCATGTCGAAAACTGATTGTCGCAATCACTCTTGCGAACGCGAACGAGCAACAATTTATTGAAAAATCAAATACTTAAAAAGACATCGGAAATGGTTTTGACATACCAGAATACAGCATCCGCTCATAGGAGGTGCTTCCCGGATGATACATTCTGAACAAGATTGCAGCAATCTGCGCATCAATCTGATGCAGGCTATCAAACAGTATTATAGCAGCAGGGTAGATCAGGCGTGTTTGCGGTTTGAAATCGGTGTAAGGCTTCTGTATGAATAGACTATGGAAGTGTTTGGCATACCTTATTCGCTTTAGATGTCACTAATATGCCTACATAAGCAGGCAGCAAACACACCAAATTTTCTGACCCGCTAACAAACAGTGATTTATGCCAACTGAAATACAGCACAGCACATATGTCAGCATGGTCCGGGCAATCCTGCTGGATGACGCGACGGCAGTGGCTGAACTGGCCTATCGGCTTGATGACGTAAACATGGTGGATGATACCGGTCGGACTATCCTGCATATCGCTGTTATGCATGGCAGCGATCAGGTTCTGGCCCCCTTGCTGTCTGCCGGTGCCGATGTTGGTATTGTTAATGAGTATGGCCTGACCCCAATCGGCCTTGCACTGCGCGATGGCGCGGAAACCATCGCTCGCATACTGCGCAATGCCCAGATTGAAGCGGAAAAGAACGCAGAAGTGTCCGGCAGCCCTGACCTCGCGGGGGAAGAGGCTCGCCGCAAGGCCGCAGGCAAGCTGCTGTCCATGGAAGTACAGATCAAACCGAGCATGCGTTATGCCAATCTGCGCAATACCGCGAGTGAGGAGGGCCGGGTTGTGGCCACCGCCGTTCCGGCAACCCGCATGGTCGTGGTCGGCATTTCCCAGAGATGGGTCGAGGTTGAGCTTGGTCCGGGTGTCCGCGGCTGGGCGCACCGGGACTGGCTGGACCTGCCGATCGGCGCGGAAACAGATAAAGCCACCCCATCAGGACAGGCTGCCCATCTGCCGCAGCCAAGCAATGATGTGTCCAAAAAGGGCAAGGGCGAAGACCAAAAGTAACGGTCCGGCTCTCTGGCCCATACGGCAAGCAAGCCCCTTGCCATGCGGGTGCCGCCGTTAGACACATCAACCTAGAGTTGTGCCGCATTCTCACCAGCAACCGCGCCTAACTAAATGGGATACTCGCCATAAATATATGATTTAAAAAGCATTTTATCTCGACTTGACTTAGAAAACACTAATATACTGACGCAGTCTCATCCCATGACATATTGAAAGACTGCATGTCTCGACTTTCGCGAACATATCGCAGCTTTGCTGACATACGCAGAGCTGGTAACTCCGCCCGCATCCTGAATCTTCTGGATCCAACCCAGAAAATCGAGGCCGATGAAGAGAGGGATCGCGATCCCGGCGACGGCTACTTTTTCTCCAATTATACATTGAATCGCAGTTTTATCCTGAAGCACCGGTTACGGCCACAGGAGCGCGAGATACTTGGCGGATTGGTTACCGTCGGGACAAAAGTCTTCATACCATTTGATGTGAATGATCTCCGTCAGGGTGGCAAATACGTCTTTATCAATGAGCGGGATTCCGGCCAGATATTTCACGCTAATTTCGGCGTCGCCGGTCAATCGCACGCCAAGCACTCGGAAGAAGATGCCCTCGATATCCAGTTACTGAATATCATTGATGCCCTGCCATCGCTTGATCCGTTCATTCTGCGCGAAAGACTGCGCATGCATGGTTATGAGCCTCACGCGTATTATTTCGAACTCTCTGAGCGGGAATTCACCATCCTGCGCGACAAGATTGAGGCTGACTTTGCCCCTCTGATTGCACAAGCCTTTGCCGGTATGAAGCTGGGCGGACAGTTAAGCGCGTTTGTCAGAAAGCTGTGGGATGCAGAGGATGCCAAGGAAATGGTGCCTTTGTTGAAAACCATGCAGGTTTCGGAAGAGGACTTTCCCGAAACGATCTTCGCCTGGAAAGGCTTTGTGTATTACAAATCCCTCATGGGCAGTTTCGGCAAAGACTTCATGAAACTGACCGAGGCTATTGAAAAAGCGAATATAACCGGCCTCGGCGAGTGCCCGATTGCAAGTGTTGTAACCCGCCTTCAGGATGCGACCCTGACCGGCCTCAGACGTGAGTTGAGAACGGTTACCCGCCACCTGAAAAACTATGAAGAAGCCTATTTCGACGGCCTCATTCGTGAGGGTGATCCCAAGCGGTTTTCTGACTTCCTTGGCAATTCGCCCCGACTGTTCCAGTCCCTCGGCGCCTCTCTCGGCGCGATGCGTCATGCCGTTTCATTCTGGCAGTTCCGCTTTGGCGGTTTTGGCAAGGTAGATTGCGATGTCTATGAGTTTCTGGAGATCATGCGCGACTTCGCCCATGGCCTGAGCGATGCGTCAGAGGAGGATCTGGCCAACCTGTTGCAAGAGGCAGCCATGGCCCAAAGCGCATAGAAACAAGGCTTGATTACCCGGTTAATCAACATGCTGGATATTGGAAGTGCCAGAACCTTGCGATGCCTTGAGATTAGGTCAAGAAATGGCAATAGACACCACATACATCTATGAATTTGAGTACAGAGAACGCCCTTGAATGTGGTAACCTCTACCTAAAATAAGAATCATGAGGCTTGAAGTGGATATAAATTATAATCGTATCGTCATGATCGACACTCAAAGTCAGTTCCTACAAAAGCTAGCAAAACTGGTTGAAACTTTAGGCTTGGTACAACTTGTAGCCCTTACCGATGTTGAAAGAGCATCTAAGACCGGCTATTTAGACCTAATAGCCGACAACCCAAAAACGCTTTTAATTATAGATCTGGATAGCCTAGACGCCAATGCAATAGATGTTTTGAAGAACACAATCACCAGTACTGCAAATGGCGAGATTACAATTTTGGGGCTTTTTGACAAATGGTCAGAATCAATAAAAAAATTGACTGATCTTCTGGCGCTTCCCCATGTTGCCCCAAAGTCTGAATTCACAGACCTCCTCCTGCAAAGAATGAATGCTAAAGCAAGCTAGCGTTTATCAGTAGTGCACCAACTACTCTTTGCACCCATTATGCTTCACCAAGCTATCACTGGTCGGCTTGCGAAACAGGCTGTGCACCTTCTTGTGCTTTGCCTTAAGCCAGAAGAACCAGCTTTTAAATCAATATATTATAACAAAAAACGAGATAAGTATGGTGCCCCGGGTCAGACTCGAACTGACACGCCCGCAAGGGCATCGGATTTTGAGTCCGACGCGTCTACCAATTCCACCACCGGGGCACAAAACCGCATCTTAGGCATTGCGAAGTCACGGTCAATCACAAGCTGACCTGATTTGCACGCTTGCTGTTGGATAATTTCACCAGCGGCGCTACAAATTGGCTGTCAGCACTTCATTTCTGCCGTCCGGCATTACGAAAAGTCTCAGCCCAATGAACCGTCAAGAACGCCGCCGCCTCGAAAAACTGCGCCAGAGAACCCTCACTGATCGCGATTTGAAAAACCCGCAGGTCATGCTGGAGAAGGGCTTCGCGCACCAGCAGTTCGAGGAACATGAGATTGCAGCCGAGTTGTATAACAAGGTGCTGGCGATTGATCCCGAACATGCCGATGCCCATCACATGCTGGGTGCGATTGATTACACCGAGGGCCGCTATCAGGATGCCGCCGACAAAATCACCCGCGCCCTGCAGATCGACGAACAGAATGCTGGCTACTGGACCAATCTCGGTAATGCGCTGAAGGAATTGGAGCGCCACGAAGAGGCTGCCGTTGCCTATGAAAATGCACTGGCACTCAATCCCGAGTTTACCGCTGCCGCCTTCAACCTTGGCAACCTGCACCGCGAGAATGACGAGGTCGATCTGGCCATCGCCGCCTATCAGCGGGCCCTCGAGGTCGATGCGAATTATGAGGAAGCATGGCTCAACCTCGGCACCAGCTATCAGGCCAAGGGTGACCCCACATCTGCTGAAACCGCCTATCGCAAGGCGATTTCCATCGACCCGTCCTATGTCGACGCCCATAACAATCTCGGCAACCTGCTAATTGAGCTGGGGCGCCTCGACGAGGCGGAAGCGGCGGTTCAGAAAGCCCTGGATCTCGCACCGGAATTTCCCGACGCCTTCTATAACAAAGGCAAGCTCGCCGAGGCACGGGGCGACAAACCTGCTGCCAAGGCTGCCTATGAGCAGGCAATCAGCCTCGATGAAGATTACGATGACGCAAAGGAAGCGCTGGCCGCGCTTGGTTAAGCATCAACGGAACCGGTCAGCCTGATCGGGCACGACCGCGCGCAAGCGCCGGTTCCCAGTCATCCTCGACGCCCTCGACCGGCACCATGTTCGGGAACCGGGCACCGGCCTGTTTCGGTAATGCCAGAATATTGATGTCCGGCACCTGCCCGTCGAACAGGTTCTTATCAGCGCGTCGGAAGTTGTTGGGCTGGAACAGATCGGCAAAGTGCCACCATGCCTCATAGCCGAAACTCTCGAGCAGTTTCAGCACCCCGGCCAGACGCCCCTGTCCGGGATATGCCAGAAACAGTACCGGCTGCAGCCGTTCGATAAGCTGGGCCGCACCGCTCAGCACCATTTCCTCGCTGCCGTTCACATCGATCTTGATCAGCCTGCACCGGGCAAATTCCAGCTGGTCGAGCGTCACAACCTGTACCGGATCACCCTGCCCGGCCACATTTGGCAGCTTGGAAAAATCCTGCTTTTTCAGCGGATTCATCAACGGGGTTCGCGCACTGCCTACAGTTTTGCCAACAGCGTGGCGATAATCGAAAACATTGACGAGACGGTTCAGCGCTACATTCATGCTCAACAACTGCTGGTTGAGCCGCGCCGGTTCAAAGGCATAAACCACCCCGCCCTGACGCAACAGCTTGCGCGCCAGCGGGATGGTATAGGCACCGATCCCCGCCCCCACATCGATCACAAGATCATCCGGCTCGATCAGTTCCAGCAGCAGCGATACCTGTGGATCATATAGCTCACCATAGGTCGCCAGTGACCGCCCCTGCACCGTATCGGTCTTGTAGAACCCGAAAACGCCCCGTCGGCATTGCTGGATTTCTAGAAAATCAGCGCTGTAGATCACCGATTGTGATGTGACAGTATCAGCCATGCCCGATCACTCCATTACGTTGATTTTCACAAGCGCCCCACCGGCCCGCCAGTTGGCCCAGATTGGCCGACATGTAACCGATCCTGAGCGGTACGCCATCGTCGCCAGCGACCGGATTGGATGCAGCACTGGTAGGGTGGATGGACCAGTCATGATATTCAAACAGTTATGAATGTTTGTCTTGCGATAGGTACTCAATCTCAGGCATCACCCGTCTAGCACAATGCCCGATGCCCTGTCCCACGGCATTTTCCCATGATCCGTTTCAGATACCGCACATGATTGCCTTTATCGCCCAGCCGATCCGCCGCCTCTATGACTGGAGCCTCGGCCTTGCCGCCCATCGCCATGCCCAATGGTATCTGGCCGGGGTTTCCTTCGCCGAAAGCTCGTTTTTCCCGGTGCCGCCGGACATCATGCTGATCCCGATGGTGATAGCCGACCGGGCCAAGGCATTCCGTCATGCGCTGATCTGTACACTGGCATCGGTTGTGGGCGGCATTGCCGGTTATGCCATCGGCGCCCTGTTCTTTGACCTTATTGCCGAACCGGTGCTGAGTTTTTACGGATACGGCGATAAATTCGAGCACTTCACCGACCTGTATCGGCAATGGGGTATCTGGATCGTGGTGGCCGGTGGATTTACGCCGATCCCCTATAAGGTCATCACCATCGCATCTGGTGTCGCAAGCCTGAACCCGCTGGTCTTTATCGCTGCATCCTTTGCCTCACGCGGCGCGCGGTTCTTCCTGATTGCCACCCTGCTCTACTGGTTCGGGCCGCCGATCAAGAGCTTTATCGAGAAGTATCTGCCCTGGCTGGCCCTTCTGGCCTTCCTGCTGCTGGTTGCCGGATTTGTCGTTATCGGACACGTGATTTGAGTTAGACTGAAAATCGCCTATATAATCAGCCGACATCGGGCAAGCGGCCATGATGGTCGCAACACGGGCAGAAATGGACATCGAAACATGGGATTAGGGCAGCAGTTGAGCGCTTCCGGTATCGGCGGTACTGACCTTCATGGCCTGTCCGGTCGCAATCCTGTGGAGTTCAAAACCGGCCCGCGCATCACCGGTCGCATGACCTGTGTTGGAGCCATCCTGCTGAGTACAATCGCCCTCGGCAGCGCCCTCATCGGTCAGTTCGTTTATGGCCTGCAGCCCTGTGAACTCTGTATCGCCCAGCGCTGGCCGTGGATCGTTGCCATCGGACTAAGCCTGATTGTAGTGACACTGGTACGGAACAAGTTCATTCAGTCGATCCTGATACTGGCAACCGGCATTACCCTGCTCACCAATAGCGGTATTGCCTTCTTCCATGTTGGCGTGGAGCAGGCATGGTGGGCGGGTCTCGCCTCCTGCAGCCCGGCGCTGCCTACCGGTGCTTCGATCGAGGAATTGCGCGCACACCTGCTGGCCGCCCCCACCGTCTCCTGTGGCGATGTAGCGTGGAGCCTGTTCGGCATTTCGATGGCGGGATATAACGCCCTGCTGTCACTGGCCGGCGGTCTGGCACTGATTGTTCAGGCGTGGTTCGTACAGCGTGAACCTGCCGACGCCGAATAGGTCGCTATCGGCGGCCTGATCGTTACTCGACATCCGTATCCTTGACGCCGCGATCATCTTTACGCGACGGCACCCGCCGGAACCGATCCCGCGCAACCCCATCCCCGGCAATGCGACTGCTCTCGTCGATACTCTTGTCACCGGCAGCTTCGCCAGCCTTGGCCATGCGAGCAATAGCAGCAGCCTGGCGACGCGCCTCTGCTGCATCCACAGGAGCACCGCCGGTATCGGCGCTGCGACGCCTTGCCATTGCAGCACGGTTGGCCGCAGCCTCCGCCCGCTCCTGTGCGGACGGTTCCGTCGCTTGTGCCTCAGGGGCTGCAGGCACTTCCGGTTTCTTCTTGCCACCGAGAGCCGCCGACAATGCACTGAGCGCACCGGTTTTCAGGCCTTCGCGAATATCACCGGCAGCGGTTCTGGCCACCTCGCGGTCATTGCCTCTCTGATCCGGCAAGGCTGCAGGGGTCGCTGGCGTTGCGGTTTGCTCTTCCCGCTCCTGCCTGCGGCTAGCCCGTTGCGCGCGGCGTTCCTGTGCCGACATGCGGGCACCGGCCTCGGCACCGCCAGCAGCGGCTGATCGACGACGCCCCCGGCGACGTCCTGCCTGCCGGTTCGCTTCTTCCTCCGCCTGTTTCGCTGCCTCAAGCTCCGCCTGTGCGGCGGCCTCGGCGGCCTTGCGGGCAGTTTCAACCCCGGCCATGGCGCGCAGTTTCGCAGCACGCTCAACCGCCTGTTTGGTCGGCTTCGGCGGCAACCCGGCGGCAGCACGCTTCGCCGCTGCCTCCTCCGCGCGCTGTGCCATCACCAGTGGAATTTCCCGCCGCAGCCACTCTGTCGCACGTGGCCAGAGCTGGTCCTCGCCCATGGGCTCAAAGAAGCCGTGATGGCCTATCTCTTCCAACCCGGCCTTGTGCGGCGTCAGGGGAATATGAACCGAGCGTGAATTGGGAAAACAATCGAGCAGCGCCTGCGCACCGATCATCGAGGACCACTCGTCATCGGCAAAGCTGTAGGCAGTAATCGGTGCCGTCATGGCGCTGAAGCCAGCAGCCTTCTCGACCCCGGCTGCCCCCAGTTCATGCCGGGCCCAACGGACCCAGCGCAGTGCCGCCGGGCCGGGTATCTCCACCTTGTTGCCAAGGGTGCCCCGTGGCAGACAGCCGAAGGTACGGACCAGCATTGGCACCTTGCCGGAGTGACGCCAGCTGCGACGCATCCGCTCGGATTTTGGCCAGTACTGCCAGTGATCGAGGCTGGCACCAATAAACAGATACTCATTCGCCTGATCGGGATTATCGGTCAGCCCGGCGAGTTGACCGCCAATGCCGTGGGCGATCACAAAAACCGGCAGCTTGGCGATATATTGCTGCGCCCATTGCAAGGCACCGGTGGCATCGAGCCTGCCCCATTGGGAGACCGTGACCCGCGCATCCTTCACATCGCCGGTTAATGACCCACCGATTCCCCGGTAATCATAGGTCAGTACCGCTGCCCCGCGCCCGGCCAGATGCTCGGCAAACGACGCATAGAACCGGCGCGGCACACCGGCATCGCCATTGATGACAACGAGGCATAACGGCGCCTCAAGCCCGGTTTTTGCGGTCGGTTCATAGAGTGTCGCCGCCAGCGGCGTACCATCGCTTGCGGTAATGCGAAACTCTTTGGACAGCATCAGGGACATATGAGCAGCGCCACGGACATGGGAAACGGATCGGGTTCAGCAGAATACACCCTGACCCTCGCAAGAAGCATACCGATCAGCAATAGCGGAATGATGGAATTTCGCCCCGTCAGTGGAATAACCGGGATCAGTTATCCTCAAGCTCGGCATCCCAGTACAGGAAGTCACGCCAGCTCTCATGCAGGAAGTTGGGTGGATAGGACCGGCCATTTTCCTGCAGCTGGAAGCTGTTGGGCTCAATCGGCGTATTCATCGGGTGCATGTCGCAATGGGCCGGCATCATGTTGCCCTTGCGCAGGTTACAGCAACCACAGGATGTGACGACGTTATCCCAACTCGTCCGTCCGCCCCTTGACCGTGGAATGACGTGGTCAAAGGTCAGTTCCGGCGTCGGGAACTTGCCACCGCAATACTGGCACATGAAGCGGTCACGTAAGAACACGTTGAAGCGCGTGAAGGCCGGCTTGCGATTGGTGACAATGTAGTCTTTCAGGGAAATAACGCTCGGCAGCTGCATCTCGAAGCTCGGCGAGCTCACTGTCGTATCGTAGCGGCTGACGATATTCACCCGGTCGAGGAACACAGCCTTGACCGCATCCTGCCATGACCAGAGTGACAGGGGAAAATAGCTCAATGGCCGGAAATCGGCATTGAGTACAAGCGCCGGACAGCCGTTAGGCATGGTTTGCACGGAGCACCTCCATCCATCGCCGGTCATGTCCACCTGCGCACCTGCACACCGTTATGACCAGCAGCAAGATTGCCAATTAAGTAAGTGATTTTGCCCGTTAAAACAATGTGAGGGGCAGATTTCCGGGCATTTTGTCATGATACCGTCATGAAAACCGTGGTTTTAGCGCTCGGCCAGCGTCGTTTTGCTGATTTTGCAGGCAAAAACCGGTTTCACCCGCAATCAAAACTGCAAAACCCGCGAATCAGCGGCTCTGTTACGGGCCTAGACATGAGTATGGCCGGAATGCTCGTAGCGCTGGCCACGCTCCTCCGCCCGCGCCTGCAGCAGGGCCTGATAATAGGCGGTCATGACATCATGCTCATGCAGGAAGCCGACGACCACATGGTGCTCCATGCTGTCAACCACCGGTAGATGGCTTTCGCGCGCGCTTTCCATGGTCTCCATCGCCAGATCGAGCGGATCATTGGCGGCCAGCGTGGCGGGCGAGCGTCGACACAGCTCCCCAGCCACCAGTGTATTTACATCCGCCGAGGTGGCGAGTGCCGCCGCATTCAGGTCTGGAATGGTGATTACCCCGATCAGGCGGCGCTGGTTATCCACCACGAACAGCTCACCCCAGACGGCTTCACGCAGTTTGTCCATGACTTCGCTGTAGCTGGCCTCGGGTCCGATGGTTGAGAACTCCCGGCGCATTACCCGACCGACATTTGTGTTGCGGATGATGCCGTCTTCACGCCCGGCATTGATATTGACCCCACGCTGGCGCAACTGCCAGGCGAAGAAGCCATTGGCAAACTCACGGCTGAAACCGGACTGGGCGACGAGACAGGAAACCGCAACGCCGATCATGACGGCGGTAGTCACAGAATAATCGCCGGTCATCTCGAAGATAATCAGGATGGTCGAGATCGGTGCCCCAAGAATTGGTGCCGCCACCGCCCCCATGCCGACCACACCGTAAAGTCCGATATCCGAGGCCAGTGATACCGACAGGGCATTGAGCCCCGCGCCGAAGGCGGTACCGATCATCGCCCCGACAAACAGGGCGGGTGCAAAAATACCGGCGGCATAGCCACTGCCCAGCGTCAGTGCCGTCGCCAAAACCTTGCCGAAGACCATGATCACAAGCAGGGCGAGCGGGAACACATCGCCCCTCAGCGCCAGATCCGTCGCCTCATACCCGATGCCGCTGACCTCCGGCAGGACAATGGCGATCAGACCGAGCGCAACCCCGGCAATCGCCGGTTTGACGAGATGCGGCACATCGAGGCCGTTGAAAATGTTGTTACAGCGCTTGATGGCCACCAGTTGCGCCAATGAAACCAGCGCACAGATCAGCCCGAGTACAACAAATAACGGGTAGTCGATCGGGGCTGGCGTGGTCAGTTCCGGCAAGATAAAGGCAGGATAGTCACCGATAACAACGCGCGAGAGCACGGTGCCAACCACTCCAGCAATCACAATCGGAGCGAAGGCCGAGAGGGCATAATGGCCGATCACCACCTCAAGCGCGAAGAACACGCCCGCAATCGGCGCATTGAAGGATGCCGCAACACCGGCAGCAACGCCGCACCCGACAAGGGTTCGGGTCATGGTTTCGGTTACATGGAGCTTGCGCGCCAGCCATGACGACATGGCGGCAGCAAGGTGCACCGTCGGCCCCTCGCGTCCGGTCGAGCCACCGGCACCGAGTGCCACCACGCTGTTGAGCGCGGAGCCGAGACCATTGCGCAGGGAAATCCGAGCACCGTGCAGCGAGCTTGCCTGAATAATGTCGGCGATGCCGAGAATGCGGCGCTCGGGCAGCAGCAAGCGGCGCAGAATGCCGATCAGCAACCCGCCAATGATCGGTGCAAGCAGCAAATGCCACCACGGCAAGGCGCTCATGGCGCTGTATAACAGCCGTTCATCGGCCCCGTAGAGCAGATGCTGCACCTCATCCACGGCAAGTCGGAACAGCACTGCTGCACCGCCGCTGGCAAACCCAATCAGCACCGCCAGAACCGACAACCAGAAGGCCGGGCGGCGCACAATGGTACGCCACAAGCCGGTCAGCATCAGTCGTCTGTACGCTCCAGCCCTGAACCGCCTGTGATGCTTGGTTTTTTTTGACTTTTCCTGTGACCTGTCAGGGTCCGGGGATGTGTCGGCTTCTTCGGTCACCGACATGTACCGACAGACCCCTGCTTGCAGACACGTACACCATCGATCCAGATGGCACCGGACAGATCGGCATTGCGGAAGATCGCTCCCTCAACGCTGGCATTGGTGAAATTGGCACCATGCAGAATGGCCCCGACAAACCGGGCATTGCGCAGATCGGCATTGGTGAAATTGGCATCGGCCAGTTCAGCCTTGGTGAAGTCAGCCGACTGCAGATTGGCATCGGTGAAGTCAGCATTCTCCAGCTTCGCGCTGATAAACTTGCCGCGATAGATATCGGCACCGATGAACAGGCTGTTATTCAAATCCGCCCGTTTGAAGGTGGCATCGCGCAGTTGCGCACCGGTCAGATCACTATCGGGCAGGCTTTGCCCGTCCTGAAAGCAGCGACGCCAGTTGACGCCGGGTGCAGCAAAATCGGTGCATTCGGCAAGAGCAGCGCCGGTCAGCACAGGCGTCGTCATACCGGTACAAGCGAGCAGGAGAATGCCAAGAATACGCATGATGTTATATCGGAAACCAGTAAGAAAACAGATCATCGCTGCACCTGAATGGCGCGGTTGATACGAGATTTGAGCGCATTGTCGACAAGCGGCTCAACATAAGACCGAAGCCGGGTCTGAACGTCGCTGCCCCATGACACCGCGCGCCGGGTGACCATGTCCACGTGAATAAAAAGATGTTCGCAACTGGCTGCCTGATATGCCCCGTCGAGATTATGCATGGTCATGATGATATGGAGCTTTTTGTCGGTAACCTCAAGCATACTGGCCCGGACCGCGACCTTATCTCCCTCACGCAGCTCCCGGTCATAGACCAGATGCTGCTCGACCGCGAACAGGGAAGATTTTGCCTCCTCCACATACTCCGGACCGATACCCAGTTGCGCAAATACATGATCGGTCGCGACGTCAAAGACCTTCAGATAGCTGGCGACATTCATATGGCCGTTATAGTCGAGCCATGCCGCGAGAACCTGACATTCATATGGAGCAAGAGACATCACGCGGATTTGGAAATCATCATGTTAGGGCAAAAAGCTGAACCGAAAATACACCTAGCACGGATCATCGCCAGACAACAGAAAAGCGCCTGATTTTATGGTTTTTTAAAGTGATTTCAGGCAATTTGTTTGCGTGCGGCCAGAGCCGCCATTCGACATTCCGGCAACACCTATGGTGCGAATTGGCAACACTCGTTCCGCGACGCACAATCCGGAACGGAGCGCCATAGTTATGCCCACCTATAGGTGATACTTGTTGCACGTTAAATCAGCCGGAACTCGGGCAGGCAGCCGCATCCTATATTGGCTGCCGTTTTGACAAGATTTTTATTCCAGTATTCGACGACGAGCATCGCGCCTCAGGACAAGTTTGAACCCATGGTTACTATTTTCAAAGAGCGCTTCTTGACTGCGCATCGCCACACAGCCAGCCGTCTGGGGCAACTCGTCATCGTTCTCATGGCCGCCGTGACCCTGTCAGCATGCGCCAGCACCCAGAACAGCACTGAATTCGGTGAAGTCTATGACCCGATCGAGCCGGTAAATCGCCAGATTTTTGCCTTCAACGATGCGGTTGACGAAGTTGCTCTTGAGCCTGCCGCCGAAGTTTATCGCGATACGCTGCCGGAAACCATTCGCACCGGCATCGCCAACATCCTGCGCAACCTGCGCACCCCGCTGATTTTCGGCAATCAGGTCCTGCAGGGCGACATGGAAGGTGCCGGCACCGCACTGGTGCGCTTTGTCACCAATACACTAGCCGGTCTCGGCGGCTTCCTTGACCCCGCCGGCGAAAACGGTTTCGAGTTCGAGGAAGAAGATTTTGGCCAGACCCTCGCTGTCTGGGGTGTCGGTGAAGGCCCGTATATGGTCCTGCCACTGCTTGGGCCCTCTAACCTGCGTGATACGGTCGGCTTTGTCGTCGATATCGTCACCAACCCGGTTGGCATCCTGATCGACAACCAGCATGTCGGCGGCGAATATGCGATTGCCAGCAGCACCGCAACCGCCCTCACCGCACGGTCGGAGTCACTGGACGCCATTCGCGAGATCAAGTCTTCCTCGGTTGATTACTACGCCAGCCTGCGCAATCTCTATAACCAGCGCCGGGCCAATCTGATTGCAGATGGTGCCGTCTCGGTCGATATCCCGGATTTCAGTGAAATGTCGGATGAAGAACTCGATCAGGCAGACAATGCCGAGGAGCTCGATCCATCAATTCTGGTGTCTGCCCGCCCGGCTGAACTTGTCGACTAGGCACAAGAGCCTAAATTCCTTTCGGAACGCCGATACCAGAAAGATTGAGAGCGCATGTCACTGCTTCGCCGTAACGTTCTGACACTTATTGCCCTTGGTGCCGCCATCGCGATTGCACCGCTCCAGCCCTCTGCCCTCGCACAGGACAAAAAAGCTGCAGAAGAATTCATTGCAGCAACCGGTGACAAGGTTATCGCCGCCCTGAAGGATGGCACAGCAACCGGCGCAAGTGCCGATGACTGGTTCCGCGGCATGCTGACAGATACCCTCGATATTGAAACCATGGGCCGGTTTACGCTTGGCCGTTATTGGCGCAGTGCCACCCCGGCCCAACGGGATGAGTTTCTCAAGACCTTCGAGGACGCACTGGTCAAGGTCTATACCCGTCGCCTGCGTGAATATTCCGGCGAAGAGTTCAGCATTTCCGGCAGCCGGATGGAAGGTGGCAAGGACATTATCGTCACCACCCGTATCACCTCCGGTCAGAGCGGACAGGACATCGATGCCGATTGGCGCGTGCGCCCACAATCCGACGGCAGCTTCCGGGTGATCGATTTCGTGGTTGGCAATGTCAGCCTGCTGGCCAGCCAGCGCTCGGAGTATGCGTCTGTAATCCAACGCAATGGCGGCTCGATCGACGCCCTGATCGACGTGATCCGTCAGAAAGCCGAGCAAGGCACAAGCAGCCTCGACCCGGCACAATAATCCAGCATTAAAGTTCCTGAGATAGTCTCAAGGCGCGCTGCAGCGTTATCGCTGCAGCGGCTTGTACTTGAGGCGTGTCGGCTGATCGGCATCGGCACCGAGGCGGCGCTTGCGGTCAGCCTCGTAATCCTCGTAATTGCCTTCAAACCAGACAACCTGACTGTCGCCTTCATAGGCGAGGATATGGGTTGCGATCCGGTCGAGGAAGAAACGATCGTGGCTGATGATAACCGCACAGCCGGGGAACCGGGTCAGGGCATCCTCAAGCGCGGACAAGGTTTCGGTGTCGAGATCATTGGTCGGCTCATCGAGCAGCAACACATTGGCCTGGCTCTTCAGCATCTTGGCGAGGTGCACGCGGTTGCGCTCACCGCCTGACAGCACGCCAACTTTCTTCTGCTGGTCGCCGCCCTTGAAACCGAAGGTGCCGACATAGGCACGGGACTGCATGCTCTTCTTGCCCAGTTCGATCTCGTCATAACCATTCGAGATTTCCTCCCAGACGGTCTTGTTGGCATCAAGACTGTCGCGGCTCTGGTCGACATAGCCGAGCTGGACCGTTTCACCAACCTTGAGCTCACCGCTATCTGGCTGCTCCTGACCGGTGATCATCTTGAACAGGGTGGTTTTACCGGCACCGTTCGGGCCGATAATACCGACAATGCCGCCGCGCGGCAGGTTGAAGCTGAGATCTTCGATCAGCAGGTGATTGCCGAAGCCCTTGCGGATGTTCTTGGCTTCAATGACATTGTCGCCGAGACGTGCCGGGGTCGGGATCAGGATTTGGGCTGTGCCCGGTGCCTGCTCGTTGGAATCATTCATCAGTTCCTCATAGGCGCTGATCCGGGCCTTTGATTTGGCCTGACGAGCCTTGGGCGACTTGCGGATCCACTCGAGTTCACTGGACAGGGTGCGCTGGCGGGCAGCTTCCTCGCGCGCTTCCTGCTGTAGACGCTTGGCCTTCTTCTCGAGATAGGCAGAGTAATTGCCCTCGTAAGGGATGCCGCGACCGCGATCGAGCTCCAGAATCCAGCCGGTAACATTGTCGAGGAAGTAACGGTCGTGGGTAACCATGACCACACAGCCCTCATAATCCTGCAGCGTGCGCTCAAGCCAGGCGACAGTTTCGGCGTCAAGGTGGTTGGTCGGCTCATCAAGCAGCAGCATGTCAGGCTTGGACAGCAACAAACGGCAGAGCGCTACCCGGCGGCGCTCACCACCGGAGAGTTTGGTAACCGGCCAGTCACCGGGCGGGCAACGCAGGGCATCCATGGCGATCTCGGCCTTGCGCTCCAAGTCCCAGGCATCGGCAGCATCAATTTTTTCCTGCAGCTCGGCCTGACGCTCGATCAGCGCATTCATCTCGTCATCATCGGTGACCTCACCGAACTTCATCGAGACTTCATTGAACTCCTTGACCAGTTCAACCAGTTCACCCATGCCATCAAGCACGTTTTCGGTGACGGTCTTCTTCTCGTCCAGTTCCGGTTCCTGTGACAGGTAGCCGACCTTGGCGCCCTCGGCGGCCCATGCCTCACCGTTATATTCCTTGTCGATACCGGCCATCAGGCGCATCAGCGTGGATTTACCGGCACCGTTCGGCCCCAGCACACCGATCTTGGCATCGGGCAGGAAGTTCAGGTGGATATTCTCCAGCACCTTCTTGCCGCCCGGATAGGCCTTCGTGACGCCGGACATGTGATATACATACTGGTATGAAGCCATGATGTTTTTACGCTCAACTGGTCGATATTTCAGGATTGGTTCGCGGCCTGTTCAACCGCACGCCATTAGCTACGCGAAAGGGCTGTTTGGATGCAATCTATAATGCTGGCAATCCTGCTATCGGCAGGGATTATTTCGCTGCCGCAGCCGGTTTTGGCCGCCCCGGCCATGGCCCATGCCGAATGCCGGGTGGTGGGCAAGGTGCTGGCCGTGACCAAACGAACCGTCGAGCGCGATGCGGGCTGGGCAAAATCATGGGGCATCAGCAGAACGACCGACTACCGCGATGTCATGATGGCAGTCACCTCATCGGAACTGCATCAGGATATCGGCTTCAACAACTGCGCAGAGAAGACGGGCACCCATACATTCCAGCTGCATGACGACTGGCAGAACTGGCTGCAACGCTGGCAGGCCGGTGACTGTATCACCGCCCTCAACCGGTTTGGCGGTGATGAGTTCAGGATCGGCGACTGGCTCTACGATATCGAGGAAACCCAGGCCAGCGACTGCGCGCCGGATTAGGCGACAGGAGCCGGGGCAATGCTGTCCAGCGCTGCCTGCATCTTCTCAGTATTGAGACGGTCGCGCAGATCTTCATGGGTGCGCATGACGTTGAGGCGTACGTTATTGACCACCATATCCCGGTCCAGCTGCCGATGCTCCATATGGATCGGCAAGACATCAAAGATCACGGCTCCCGCCTCAACCGCCACATCATCCGGTGGCAGCGGGGTCGATGCCAGTTGCTGGCGCAAACGATCAACCACATGGTCCGGTGTGGCTGCCATCAGATCGGCATAGGCTGGCGGTGGCGGGTGCATTGCAACACAGTCGGCAGCAATCCCCCGCCAGAATTCCAGACGGCTGTCCGGCGCGATTCGCAGGTTTTGTTGGACAAACATGGTGTCCGCATTGGTGATCAGGCTGCGCAACACACTGTCAAAGGCCACCCATTGCGCCCGTTCAATCCCGTCAACGAAGGCCTGTTCCAGAAACAGCTTGTCCCATTGCAGTCCAGCCCGCATCCGACAGTACTCAAAGGTCGACTTCTGCGCGATAAAAGCAGTTCTCTGGCCCAGAAAGCCTGACAAATCAGCAATATCGGTAATCGGGTCCGGTTTGCGGAACCATGCTTTCAGACGATCAATCACGCGGCGTTTCCCGTTTCTCCGGCGAAGTGTGGGCTGGGGATAGAGTGTGCATAAACCGCTCAGGTTAATATGACAAATTTATTGCGCGATTTTGGCACTAACACTAATCTTCTGCTAAATTAAACGTAGACGTACTTTATTTTGCACCTGCTAAGTATTGAGCAAGTGCAAAAAATAAACGGCCAGCCTTTATCGCTAAAGCGGTTCAGGAACATAAAAACAGAATGGTCGGTGCGAAGGGAGGAACTGAAAATCTATCTGAATCAACACCACCATTGTATCTGATGCCCTGCCGGTATTTTACCGGCAGCCATTTGATTTGCCGTACTGCCAGTGCAGCACGGTCGATAAACGCTAAACGACGACAACAAATAATTAGCGGAACAACCCTTAGGAAGGAGACGTTCTTATGTCAGATCAGACCGAACTGACGCCCGAACAGTCCGCAGCCCATTGGAAAAAAACCAAGGGGCTTATGCTGACCTGTTTGGTCCTATGGCTCATCTTCGGATTTGCCGTCCATTTCTTCGTTGATGCCCTGAACGAGATAGTCATCTTTGGCTTCCCGATGGGCTGGTATATGGGTGCCCAGGGCTCCCTCATCGCCTTTGTGATTATCGTTTTCTGGTTCTCGAATGCGCAGAACCGGATCGATACCGAATTTGGCGTTGCAGAAGATGAAGTGTGAGGGAGCGCCATAACATGAGTGAACAAAAAAGCGATTTTCTAAGCAATCTCGGCAAAATCTACGGCATGTACACCGGCGGTTTTGCTGCGTTTGTTATCCTGCTCGCCATCCTCGAGCAGGCTGGCGTACCTGATAAATTCATCGGTTACCTGTTCGTATTCTTCACCATCGCGGTCTATGCCGGTATCGGCATTATGTCGCGGACCATGCAGGTCTCCGAATACTACGTTGCCGGGCGTAAGGTTCCGGCATTGTACAACGGTATGGCAACGGCAGCGGACTGGATGTCTGCGGCCAGCTTTATCGCCATGGCCGGCGGCCTCTACGCCAAGGGCTACAGCTATATGGCCTTCGTGCTTGGCTGGACCGGCGGTTACGTGCTGGTGGCGGTACTGATTGCGCCTTACTTACGCAAATTCGGTGCCTATACCGTGCCGGACTTCCTTGGCGCCCGATATGGCGGCAACTTCGCCCGCACTATCGGTATCGTCATCCTGTTCTGCTGTTCCTTCAGCTACATACTCGGCCAGATCACCGGTACCGGTCTGATCGCGTCACGCTTCCTTGAAATTCCATTCGAGATTGCCGTGTTTGTCGGTCTTGTCGGCATTCTGGTCTGTTCGATGATGGGCGGTATGCGGGCTGTTACCTGGACCCAGGTTGCCCAGTATATCGTTCTGATCACCGCCTATCTGGTGCCTGTGGTTATCCTGTCTGCCCAGCAGACCGGCGTGCCACTGCCACAGATCATGTATGGTCAGGTGCTGCAGGAAATCCAGACACTGGAACAGACCAAACCGGCGCTTGAGGGCGTAACCCCGTTCATGCAGACGCCACAGGGCGGCACTGAAATCCTGAATTTCTTTGCCCTCATCATCTGTCTGATGATCGGTACCGCGTCACTGCCGCACGTTCTGATGCGTTTCTTCACGACCCCGTCGGTCCGTGATGCGCGTCGTTCGGTCGGTTGGGCATTGCTGTTTATCTTCATCCTGTACTTCACCGCACCTGCCTATGCGTCATTCGCAAAACTTGAGGTGTATCAGAACGTACTGGGTGCCGATCTCAGCTCGCTCGCAGCCATTCAGGCGCTGCCGGATTGGGTCACCATCTATGGTGGCATTGATCTGGTGTCGATCTGTGGTGAGTTTGCCGCCAGCCCGCAGGCCATCTTCGATGCCTGTCAGACTGCCGGTGTAAACTCGCTTGACCACTCGAACTTTGCGATCAAGGCCGATACGGTTGTGATTGCAACGCCGGAGATTGCCGGTCTGCCATATGTCATCGCCGGTCTTGTGGCCGCCGGTGGTCTGGCAGCTGCGCTGTCAACGGCCGATGGTCTGCTGCTGGCAATCGCCAATGCGCTCAGCCACGATGTCTACTACCGCATGGTCGACCCGAACGCCTCTACCAAGAAGCGTCTGGTTGTCGCCCGTATCCTTCTGGTGGTGGTTGCAGTTGCGGCGGCAGCCGTGGCAACAACCCAGCCGGGCGGTATCCTTGCCCTCGTGGCATGGGCATTCTCGCTCGCGGCGGCTGGCCTGTTCCCGGCACTTGTCATGGGTGTCTGGTGGACACGGACAACCAAGCAGGGCGCGATCATCGGTATGCTGGTCGGCTTTGGTGTCACCCTGTTCTACCTGATCCAGACCAAGTATTTCGGCATGGATCTGTGGTTCGGTGTTGCCAACATCTCGGCTGGTATCTTCGGTATCCCGCTGGGCTTCCTGACCATCTATGTGGTGTCCCTGATGACCCCGGCACCAAGTGCCGAAATGCAGGAGTTTGTGATCAAACTCCGGTCACCGAAGGGCGGCACGCTGATGGAGGAAAAAGGCGACGAGCCCGATCCGGCTGTTGCCTGATCACTCAATCAAAAACAACTAAAGAAAAGGCCCGGTTTCCCGGGCCTTTTTTTATACCTGCCAGCACGACTGGCTCATCTGTTCGTAAACCGGATTGATTACTTCTTCACACTTTCTTGAGATTGCGCATGATAGCGCATGGCAGCCACGCGTTTTGCGCAAGCCATGTCCGGCCAGCCTCGACGCCCCTGCCCACTCAACTTGCACATCAATCACGGGTTCATCGAATGAGCGCGCTATTGTCAAATTACGGCAAGGAACTGCCCCGGATAGACGCAGTCATGAATGCTGATAATGAACTTGCCCTCGTCACCGACGACCTGGGCTTGCAAGCGCTTACGGCAATCAGCTACCGCCGCCGCGACGGACAACTGCTCGGGCATGAGGCCGATGGCACGAGACCGCTGGGCAATCTCGCCAAACCCATGATCGGGCGCTTACAGGGCACATCGGAAGTGCTGCTGGTCATCGAACAGGCCGATCAGCCGCCTTACGAGAAAACCCTGACCTTGCTGCGCCACCCATAATCCGAACATCAACGCATTATTCCAGATACGACCATGACCAAACCTGCAACATCACGATTTGCCCGCTTTCTGAAACAGGGCGGCATCGAGGCCAGCCCGACAGACGGCTCAAATGACAGCCCGGCAAAGCGCCCGCTCGGCCGTGCTATTGGCACGCTTGCCACCATCGGTCTGCTTGCCGGTGCCATGGTTATGACACCCGGGTCTCGGGACACGGCCAGTGCCCATGCGCTCGCCACCGCCCCTGTTGCTGCCGAGCAAACGATCCAGGATGAAGCCAAAAGCCGCTATCAGCAGCATCTGGAGCGTGGGATCGAGATGACATGGTTCCGCTCCGGCACCCGCCCGATGACCACCGTGCTGTATTTCGACCGTAACCGTATGTCGATGGGCGTTGAGCGCCATGGCGGCATCGATCGGCCAGCCGAAGCGGAAGGCGCGCCGGAGTTCAGCCAGTTCATGCAGATCAAGCAACTGCAATATCAGATCGGCATGCATCAGGCGCTGGCCTTCAGCGAACAGACGTTGGCGAAGGTGCCCGGCTATAATGAGGCAAAAGCGGATGACGGCTCCGATATGGGCGATATGAAAGCCCAGATCGCCGCGATCAAGAACCCGACCGAGCCACTGACCGTTGTGCAGGCGAGCCAGCGGGTCGACGGCATCGTGCAATCAGCTATCGCCCTTGCCACATATCATGGCATCGAACTGGCTCCCGAAACCGCGGAACAGCAGAAACAGAACACCCGTGAACTGCAGATCAATGCCGTCATCATGAACATGGCCGTCAATGGGCGTATGTCCAATGAGGTCGCGGATGCCGAACAGCGGGTACGCTATCTACAGCATATGCTCACACCACCACCGTCAGAAAATCCCCAGTCGCCGACCTATGAGGTCTCAATGCCGGGCAAAGACCGTACTGCCCCCGCCCCGACACGCCGGTCCGTAACGCTCTGACGACAACCGGCCAGAGTGCTATCAGAGGCAGCCGATCAGAGACCGTTATAGTCGCGCTGACGCAGATGGCTGCGGTTAAGCTGGCTGATCGAGGTAACGCCCATCAGCTTCATGTCCCGTTCGATTTCAGTGCGCATATTCTCCAGCGCCTTTTCGACCCCCGGCTGACCGGCGGCGGCAAGGGAATAGAGATACATGCGACCCCCGGAGACGGCCTTGGCACCCACCGCCAGCGCCTTCAGCACATGGGTGCCGCGCTGGACGCCGCCGTCGCAGATCACATCGATCTTGTCACCGACAGCATCAACGATCTCGGCCAGTTGATCGAACGGGCTGCGTGAGCCATCGAGTTGGCGACCACCATGGTTTGAGACCATGATCCCGGTCGCGCCGATATCGACCGCGCGCTTGGCGTCCTCGACACTCATCACGCCTTTCAGGCAGAACTGACCGTCCCATTTGGCGCTGATCTCCTCCGCGTCCTTCCAGGACATGTTCTGGTCCAGCATCTTGGCGAAGTAATCGGAGACCGATACCGCGATATTGGTGCCTTCCTGCACATGGGTTTCGAGCTGCGGCAGGGAGAATTTCTCATTGGTGAAATAGTTGATAGCCCACATCGGATGCAGGGCAAAGCTGAGCAGGCTCGACGGCGTCAGCTTCGGTGGCGAGGTAAAGCCGGTGCGTTTGTCACGCTCGCGATTGCCACCAACGATGGTATCCACGGTCAGGGCCAGCACGTTGAAATTGGCCGCCTTGGCCCGGTCGATCATGCTGTTGGTCAGCCCCTTGTCCTTGTGGAAATAGAGCTGAAACATCTTGGGCGTGGAGATCAGCTTGCCGATCTCCTCAACACTGACCGTACCGAGGGAGGAAACACCGAACATGGTGCCGAACTTCTGGGCCGCACGCGCAACTGCCCGCTCACCCTCGTGATGGAACAGGCGCTGCAGCGCGGTTGGTGAGCAGAACAGCGGCATATCGAGCTTCTGACCCATGACCTCGACGCTCATGTCGATATCCTGAACGCTGGCCAGAATATTGGGCACCAGATCCACCTGCTCGTAAGCCTCGCTGTTGCGGCGATAGGTGGTTTCATCATCGGCAGCGCCGTCAATGTAGTGAAAGATTGGACCGGGCAGCCGTTGCTTCGCCATACGGCGAAAATCCTTGAAGTTGTGGCAGTCCTTCAATCCCATGAGCATGGTGGTCATTTCCTTCCCGAAAATCTTGTCAATACAAACGCTTGGGGCGCATTCTATCCGCATCTTCCATAGCAGGCCAGATCGCCTATCCACAAGTCCGCTCAACGCAAAAGACTAATACGGCACCAGAGGTAATTGACCCGGTGCCGAAAGCCACTAGAACCAATGGCAACAACAAACGAGAACACCCGAGAGAAGGCGAGACGCCCATGCTTGTCCAGTTTCCGTTCTGGGAATACTGGTATTTCCATGTGCCCAATTATTTGCTGGCAACCATCATGTATACGATGGCGGCCCGCTTTGGCATGGGGCTGTTTGCGCCCGCCGACTGGCCGAACTATATCTGGCAGGGCTTTCGCCGCCTGACCAATATCCCGTTGGTTGCCATCCGCTGGCTCACCCCCCATGCGATTACCGACAAGTTCCTGCCGCTGGTCGGCGTGTTCTGGTTTGCCATCTTGCGTGCCCTCTGGGCCTTGCTGTTCCTGGCACTGGGCTGGTTACCGGGCCTGACGGTTCTCGACGCCGCCCCACAACCGACACCGGATCAGCCCCCGGCGCTTGAGGCGCCTATGGCACCCACCGCGCCGGATGCTGCACCGGTTGATGAGCCGCAAACCGAAGAGCAGGAGGAGCAAGCACAATGACCGGTCGTGACTTCTTTATCTTCTCGCTCATCATGGCCATGGCCAATGGCATCATGAGTCCACTGGTTCTCGCCGTTGCCGTGCTGAACCCGATCTGGTTTCCGGGGCTGGTGCTGCCAGCGACCGAAGGCGTGGTGATTTACCTGTCATCCCTGATCGTTTCGACCGCAACTCTGCTGCTGGCCGGCATTCCTGCAGCGCTGTTCGAGCAGTTCACCAATCGCGAGGAAACCGACAAGACCGCCGGTATTATCTGGTTTATCGGCACCCTCGTCCTGTCCCTGCCAACCTTGCTCGCCGCCTGATTTACGCCGCACTGCAAAAACTATTTCGCAAGTGCAGCATTTTTTGTCATACTCCGGTGTATCAGCGATCGTTTACACCATGGTTGTCAGCCAACCATCGGTGGCTATATCATCGCCCGGTGCCGGAGGATTTTGCAGATGGATCAGGTTGAATACTGTGCCCGTATTTCAGTAATTCGCGGGGTCGGCTTTGCCGCCCTTGGCATAGGCCTGACCATGTTTGCCCTGATGTATGAACCGAGCCTGTCATTGCGGGCCGGTGCCGTGATGCTCGGCATCGTGGCCGCTGTACTGGCGATCAAGGGCTATAACGCCGACCGTACCCCGTACAAACGCACGGAAGTCTGGCTGATGCTCGACTGGAAAACCGATCTGCCGGAAGAACGCATCCAGCAGATCATCAGCTCGGCCCTGCGCACCACCTATCTGCACACCGCCAGGATCACCAGCTATCTCGCCGTCACCGCTTGGGGTCTGGCCCTCGTTGCGGCAACCGATGCGACACCGCTCTGAGCACAGCAACCGCTTGGCTGACCACGCAAGCTTGCCCAGCTTCCTGATATTTGAAATGCTGCAGTTGGTTGATCGGTACCAACCGACAACAACAGACAGTTATCAGGCGTCATATGAACTTCAAGGATCATTTCTCCACCCAATCCACGGCCTATGCCCAGTCGCGACCGACCTATCCGGACGCCCTGTTCGAGTATCTGGCGGCACAGGTCCCTGCCCGGCACTGCGCATTGGACATCGCGACAGGAAATGGGCAGGCCGCCATCGGACTGGCAAAACATTTTGATCAGGTGATCGGGATAGATGCCTCGCAGAGCCAGATAGATCAGGCCCAGCCAGCCGCCAATGTCACCTATCACTGCGCCCCGGCCGATCGGCTGCCGGTCGAGGATGGCACAGTCGACCTCATCACCATCGCACAGGCGCTGCACTGGCTGCCGCTGGAGGCGTTCTATGCCGAGGTCAGGCGCGTTGCCCGGCCCGGCGCGGTGATTGCCGCCATTTCCTATGGGCTGAACAGTTTCAATGATCCGGCAATAGATGGCCCGATCAGTGAACTCTATGGGGATGTGCTCGGTGAGCACTGGCCACCGGAACGGCGGCATGTGGAAAACGGCTACCGTGATCTCGCCTTCCCGTTTTCCGGCATTGCACCGCCGGTTATGTCAATCGAGCGGGAGTGGAGCCTTGATATTCTGCGCGGTTATCTCGAGAGCTGGTCAGCCACCCAGCGCTATATTCGCGAGGTCGGCAACAATCCGGTTGATGACCTGATGAACACATTAAGCGCAATATGGGACAAAAACAGTACCAAAAAATCTCAATTCCCGCTTACACTTAAGCTAGGATATGTCGCGTAACACCGATGCTATAATAATTTCACTATGAACAATCCTTCCAATCAGACAGTCGGTACCTCCGCCAAGGCGCAGACCCTGCACCTGTCGAGGATGAGCATACTGGTCGTTGACGATAATGAATTCGTCCTCAAGCTCGTGACCTCGATCCTCAAGGGGCTGGAGGTGGGACGGGTAATGACCGCGAGTGATGTTCTGGACGGCCAGAATCTGGTGCAGTTGAGCGCCTCACTCGCAGAAGACGGACGCCACCCGGAAATCGACATCATCATCAGCGAGCTGTTTCTTAAAAGTGGCAGCGGCGTTGACCTTCTCAAATGGGTCAGGCAGCATAAGCGTGACCGCACACGATTCATGCCGTTTATCATGATGGGCGGTTTTACAGAGCCGAAACATATTCGCTATGCACGCGATAATGGCGCAAATGAGTTTCTGGCCAAGCCGTTTTCCGTTAATACGATAGCCAGTCGGCTGATTTCGGTTATCGATCGGCCCCGGCCATTTGTTAAGACTGACAAATATTTTGGCCCAGACCGCCGGCGTCAGGAAATGCTTCCGCCCGGTCAGGAGCGTCGCAAGAGCGATAGCGGATTAGTAGAGGTTATCAATGAGCGAGATTGAGCCGAACAACCCGGAAAACGGTGCCGAAGCGTCAGATGACGGCAGCACGGGCACCAAGGTCCAGATCTATAACCGGATCAACCGCCTGCGGGAAAAGGCCGGTGGCTCGCGCCATGAGGGCGGCAATGGTCAACTTGACCGTCGCGTGCTGGACAAGGCCCAATCGGCCATCAACAAGTATGCGCCGGAATACCCTGACAATGTCGAGCGTGATCTGGATATCCTGAATGCCGTCACCCAGGAACTGATGGAAGTACCCGAAGAGCAGCAGGCAGGTGTTCTGAAGCGCCTGTCCAAGGTTGCCAATGACGTGCAATCACTGGGCACCACCTTCGGCTATGACCTGATCACGGCCTTCGGTCAGTCCCTGTGCCGCTATACCGACAGCATGCAGAGCGCAAACAGCAACCAGATGGTCCTGATCCGCGCCCATGTGGATACGATCAGCATTGTCCTGCATCGCAAGATCAAGGGTGATGGCGGTGAAGAGGGTCGACTGCTCGCCAGCGAACTCAAGAAAGCGCTGGAAAAGCATGGCGGCGAGGAAGCCGGCAAAATGCTCGACGAAAGCATGAAGGACATCGCCTGATTGCCGCTATTGGCAATGCTTGGACATGTCATGCCACAGCCCCGCCCCTATTACGCTGAAAACTCCTTCAGCCTGACCTTCTATGACATCATGACCGCCTGTGCCGGTGATCAGTTGAACGGCGAAATAGGGTTTTATGTCCAACTCGCTGGTAAACAACCGGCGCGCATTCTGGAATTGGGCTGCGGAACCGGTCGGGTGACAGCGGCATTGGCCGAACGGGGCCATACCATCTGTGGCGTTGACCTGTCGGCACCAATGCTTGAACAGGCAAGGCTCAAGCTGGCGAATAATGTGGCCTTGGGCAAGGTCCATTTCCTTCAGGCCGATATGTGTGACTTTTCGCTGGATGGCAGGTTCGATCTGATTATTGCGCCATTCTACAGCTTCAGCCATCTGCTGACCATGGAACAGCGGCGCGCCGGCCTTGCCCGGATCGCCGAACATATGGCACCAGACGGGCGTGCCGTGCTGCATCTGATCAAGCGCGATACACTGGCAACCACACTGGACGTCAGCGAACTGACAAACTCGCGCACCACAATACCTCTTCCAAGCCATCAGGCAATTCTGACTGCCCAATCAATTGGTCACTCTGCAGACCATGCTGCGCAACGCTGCGATATCAGCGTGAAGTATCAACTTATGGATAACAATCGCCGCATTGTAGCCGAAAGCGTCGAGCAGCTGACCTATGGCTGGATTGAAGCGGATCAGATAGCGCCCCTGCTCAAGGACACAGGCCTGCACCTGACCCGCCGCGAAACAGGGTTCATAGAAGGTCAGCACGGGAATGAAGACATCTGGGTTCTGGCGCACAAGGATCCAAACGCCTGAAAATGGTGGGCCCGGAGGGACTTGAACCCCCGACCAGACCGTTATGAGCGGTCCGCTCTAACCAACTGAGCTACAGGCCCAACCACGGGATGCTGTTTAGCGGATCAGGCGCGCGGTGGAAAGCCCCCATGCGCATCGGCATGCATCAAGCATTCACGCTCCCCGCATCAGATGTGGTATGTCGAGTGCCCATGAATGGGCAACGTCTCTATTGTGCCATTCAAACCGCCAGCCTCTGATCAATATCATGTCCAGCACGCCAGATAACATGACCGGCGCCACGGCAACGCCCGGCACACCGGAAACAGCTACACAGCCGCTGTATCTGCGCCTGATGCCGGCGATGTTTGTGCCATTGTGGTCTACCGGCTTTATCGGCGCCAAATACGGCCTGCCCTATGTTGAGCCGCTGACCTTTCTCACCTTGCGCTATGTGCTGGTCATTGCGCTAGTACTGCTGGCCATGGCAATCCTGCGGCCACAGCGCATTGACCGTCAGACCGCATTCTACAGTGTCGTTATCGGCATTCTGATCCATGCCTGTTATCTGGGCGCGGTATTCTGGTCGATCAGTGTCGGCATGCCCGCCGGTATCGCCGCCGTGATTGTCGGGTTGCAACCGATCCTCACTGCGCTGCTCGCCGGAGTTCTGCTCAATGAACGGGTCAGTCTGCGCCAATGGGCCGGGCTGCTGCTTGGGCTGCTCGGTGTGATCGGCGTACTGTCGCCCGGCTTGCAGGCCATTTTCGGTGATGGAAACAATCATTCCGGCATCAGCCTGATTACCGTTATCACCTGCGGTGGCGGGTTGGTTGCCATTACCCTCGGCACCATCCTGCAGCGGGCCAAGGCCCAGAATGTGCCGCTCTGATCCGGTGCGCTCTACCAGTATATCGGCGCCTTTATCGTCACCATACCGCTAGCCCTGATCTTTGAGACCAATGAGGTGATCTGGAGCGGCGAGCTGATCTTCGCGCTGTCATGGCTGGTGCTGGTGCTGTCGATCGGTGCCATCAGCCTGCTGGTCATCATGCTGCGCCATGGTGCAGCATCGCGCGTGGCAACGCTGTTCTATCTCGTCCCGCCGGTGGCAGCGCTGATTGCCTGGCTGATGTTCGATGAGCAACTGACCGTGATCCAGCTGGTCGGCATGGTGATTGCGTCAACCGGTGTCTGGCTCGCAACCCGACGCCCGCGTGTACGAATACCGGTGCAGTAATTACTGCAGGAAATCCGGACGTGTATACAGGGTCTCAATAATCTCGGACGGCAATGCCCCACCCAACAGCATCAACAAGACACCATAAATAGCCATCAACATGATCCCGCCCAGGATGGCACCGACATAGGAAACGCCACCGATATCTTCTATCGCTGTCCGCTTTTCCTCATCGGAAAGCGTTGTCTGATCGATCTGGTAGATCCGTCGGAATGCCCGGTTCAGATACATGCCCTTGCCCATGATTCCGGCAACAAGGGGAATGGCGACGAGGGCACCATTCGATAAATCCGACGAGACCTGCGCCAGCAGCCCCGGTATCGCCATGAGCAACACGCCGATCAGCCACATGCGGCGATAGAAGAACCAGGCGAAAGAAAAGAAGAATGCTGAAAACGACCATGTCAGGACCGACAGCTTCCGCTTGCCCACCATCCGCAGATAGGTTTTCGCATAGGGCTTCGGGTTGCGTTTGACATAAACCAGCAGCCAATCAGCCATCCGGTCGGACCAGACATAATCAAGAAAAGCCTGTCGTGGCGATTTCGTATTATCACCGCTGTCAGCCCGCGGTCCCTGCCCGGCATCTGTTCCAGCACCCGATTGTTGTCCGACATTTTCCCGGCGGAACGGTGGAACGCTCGACGACCTGGGATCGTTTTGTTCAAAACTTGCCGAGTTGTGTTGATTGTCAGACATGGCAAAAACCGGAAAATCAGCGATGTAGTGTCAAAGACTTAGCACGCACGCCCCCCGGTTGGACAGGGTTGAGCACGCCCATGTGACCCATATGGGGATCAAAATATGCATGACAGCAAAAATATCCGTGCCACCATTGATATCGATCAACGGTTTGGGCCGGGAAATGTGCCAAACCATAATCAAGCATGGCTCGCAGCAGGATTGGCGGGCCGTGAAGGGGGACTGGTTACTGACTTAAAGAACGTGAACAACCAAGAGGTGTAATCATGCTACAGGACCTGAAACCGGAACAGGCTGGCTATATGATCGTCAAAATGCGGGCCACCGAAGAAGCCGATGAGCTTGATCGGGATGCCCATGACGGCTTCATGCCACGGGATGAAGATGTGAGCCTGCTGATTGATGAACGTGCCCATCCGCTGGATGATCTGGAACTGGAAACCGCTATCCGCCAACTCTCCGAGGATGAGCAATGCGAATTGATTGCCCTCGCCTGGCTGGGCCGCGGCGATTATGAGGCCAGCGAATGGAAAACCGCCCTCAGGGATGCGCGTCAGCGCTGGAACAAACGGACACCGCAATATCTCACCGGCATGTCCATGCTGGCCGATTACCTTGAGGAAGGGCTGGCCGCATTGGAGTACGACATAGAAGATGTCGAGTATCGCCGCTGATTACCGACGAATGTCATTGTTACCCGATAAAAAAAGCCCCCGAAACGGGGGCTTTTCTGTTTCTGATAGTTCGGAACCGGATCAGGTATCGAGGAAGCTGCGCAGCTTGCGGCTCCGGCTCGGGTGCTTGAGCTTGCGCAGCGCCTTCGCCTCGATCTGACGAATACGCTCACGAGTAACAGAGAACTGCTGCCCCACCTCTTCGAGCGTGTGGTCAGTGTTCATGCCGATACCGAAGCGCATGCGCAGGACACGTTCCTCACGCGGGGTGAGTGACGCCAGCACGCGGGTCGTGCTCTCGCGCAGGTTCGAGTGAATGGCGGCATCCAGCGGGATAACCGCATTCTTGTCCTCGATGAAGTCACCGAGATGGCTGTCTTCCTCGTCCCCGATCGGGGTTTCGAGCGAGATCGGCTCCTTGGCGATCTTGAGAACCTTGCGCACCTTCTCCAGCGGCATACCGAGACGCTCGGCCAGTTCTTCCGGCTGCGGCTCGCGACCGATCTCGTGCAGCATCTGACGCGAGGTACGGATGATCTTGTTGATCGTCTCGATCATATGCACCGGAATACGGATGGTACGGGCCTGGTCGGCAATCGAGCGGGTGATTGCCTGCCGAATCCACCATGTTGCATAGGTCGAGAACTTGTAACCGCGGCGATATTCGAATTTGTCCACCGCCTTCATCAGACCGATATTGCCTTCCTGAATCAGGTCGAGGAACTGCAGACCACGGTTGGTGTATTTCTTGGCTATGGAGATCACGAGACGCAGGTTCGCCTCGACCATTTCCTTCTTCGCCTTGGCGGCCTCACGGGCCCCTTTCTGGACGGTGGTCGAGATGCGGCGGAACTCGGTCAGTGGCAGCCCGAAATCGTCGGCAATCTCGGTCGCGCGTTCCTGGGTCTTGTGCACCAGATCTTCATGCTTGGTGACAAAACGCTTCCAGCCACGACCGGTCAGGACACTGACGCGGTTGTAGAATTCAGGATCAAGCTCGGCACCGTAATAGTGCTTGAGGAAATCCTCGCGCTTCACCTTCGCATCGACGGCAGCGCGGAGCATCTTGCCCTCGACTTGCATCAGTGCCTTCTGCATGTTCGACAGCTGCTCAAACAGCTCCTCGATCCGCAGATTGTGCAGACGCACGGCTTTCAAATCCTCAACGAGGGCATCGGCCTTCTTGTTGTATTCCTCAAGGCGGGATTCATCGAGTTGCTTGCCAGCCTTGGCGGCCTCGAGCATCTCTTCCTGACGCATAGCGATTTCAGGATATTCGGACGCGATCTTCTTGAAGACCTCCATCACCTGTGGGCGCAGGGTTTCCTCCAGCACCGCCAGTGACATCTGGGCTTCTTCATCCTCGTCATCGCTGTCATCGGCAGACGGATCAACATCGTCATCATCAGGCGTATCCGCCTCCATGACATCGTCGTCGTCGCTGTCATCATCGTCGTCGTCATCGCTGTCCGCATCGACATCATCGTCGGAATCCTCATCGGACTCACCACGGGCAGCCTGCAGGTGAACAGCGGCGTCGCCATCATCATCAGGATCAGGCACGCCACCATAGGTGGTTTCAAGATCGACGATCTCGCGGAGCAAGATACGCTCTTCGATCAAATCCTGATACCAGCGCACAATCGCCATCAGGGTCAGCGGGCTCTGATAGATGCCGCTGATCATCATTTCGCGACCGGCCTCGATCCGCTTGGCGATGGCGATCTCGCCCTCGCGGCTCAGCAGTTCGACGGAACCCATTTCCCGCAGATACATGCGGACCGGGTCATCGGTACGACCGACGTCCTCGTCATTGATGTTACCGGAAGCGCGCTTGCCGTCATCATCATCGTCATCGTCGTCATTGCTGGCGCTTGGAGCATCGGAATCATCCTGCTCCTCATTCTCGACAACATTGATGCCCATCTCGTTGAGCGCAGACATCGTATCCTCGATCTGTTCCGAGGAATACTGATCGGGCGGCAGGGCGGCATTGAGCTCATCATAGGTGATGAACCCTTTCTCCTTGCCCTTCGCGATCATTTTTTTGACTGCCTGACCGACATTGTCGATCATTGGCTGGTCCTGGCTGTCGTCTTTTGAAGCTTTCGCCTTGTCAGCAGATTTTGCGGCCGTACTCGTCGCCATGCTTACGCTAACCTCACAATTAGCCTGCCCCGTGCACTGGTCAGGCCTGTTCCCGCTCATGAGCCCGGCGCTGGTTCAGCCCGGACGTTAGGACATCATGTCCCAATCCGCAGATTGCGGACGAATATAATGTGGTACCGGCCAAGACTATTTCCAGTCATTCCTCAGCCGGACAGCATCAGATAATGCATCTGTAAAAATTTTTCAGCCCCCACACGCTTATAATTGCATTTTTTTCACGCGCTTTGCGACCCGCATTACGCAAATCCGGGTGTTTTTTTACGAATCGGGCGACATGATTGCGACTATTCCCCCTCATGGGCGGTCAGCCGGGCCTGATCCAACTCCTCATGCAGTGATCGCCAGCGGTCAATATCATCATCAGCCGAGGCCTCCTCCGTCACGCCGAAGCGCCGGGCGGTCTGGGACAATTCCTCACCGAGTGCCTTGCGATGCAGATGGGCAAAGGCTTCCGCAAGTCCCTTGCGTGCCTCACGCAGGGGGGCGGACGGCTTGGCAAAACCGAGAACTTCAATCCCCTGCCCCTGCTGCAACCGTCCGAGCACATCGTCCAGCCCGCGCGCTGACAGGGCATCAGCCAGCGCCTCCGCTGTCACTTCGGGATCATCGGCCCAGACATCGATCATCTGGTCACGCAGGGTGGACAGTCCGGGATCGCCCATAACCAGATCGCATACCGCCGCTTCATATTCGTCGATCAACCCGGGATGATTGATCAGGGTCTTCAGAATGACCCGATACTCGAAGGGTGATGAGGACACCGGCTTGCGCGGTTTTACCGGCGGCGGCAAGGGCACACCGCCACGGCCAAATCTGCGACCGCCGGAATAAGAGCCTCCATAACCGCCCGCATTGGCATTGCCGCCACGCTTGGCCTGCCGCTGCTGATAGGACGCATCCTTGACCCGGCTGTACATTTCATCGGCATAGAAGCGCTGTAACTCGGCATGCTCGATGGTAGCCACCCGCTTGCCCAGCGCCGCCTTCAGCCCGGCCCATGCCTCCGGCGTGGTAAGTTCCCGGCTCTGCAACTCCATCTGCCAGAGCTTGTCGACCAGCGCCTCGGTCTGTTTCAGACAGGCGAGCAACTGCTGCTTGCCGCCGGATTTGATCAGGCTGTCGGGGTCTTCGCCCGCAGGCATGGTGGCAAAACGCACGGTCTTGTCCGGCTGCAGATAGGGCAGCACCCGCTCCACCGCCCGGAATGCCGCGCGCTGACCGGCGGCATCGCCATCAAAGCACAGGATCGGGGCCGCACCACCGGTACCGGCAATACGCCATGCCTCGGCAATCTGGTCCTCGGTCAGGGCCGTGCCGAGCGGTGCTACCGCACCCTCGAACCCGGCGCGGGCCATGGCGATAACGTCCATATACCCTTCGACCACGATGACCGTATGGCCCTTGCCGGCATATTGCCGGGCGCTCGCCATGTTGTAGAGCAGCTTGCTCTTGTGAAACAGCGGGGTATCCGGGGAGTTCAGGTATTTCGGCCCGTCGCCATCAAGCAACCGTCCGCCAAAGGCAACAACCCGACCGCGCCGGTCAGTGACCGGAAACAGCAGACGGTTGGAGAAGAAGGCGAAAGGCTCCTTGTTGCCATATTCGGATTTCTTGACCAACCCGGCCTCGATCATCATGGCATCGTCAAAGCCCTGATCCTTCAGCGCCTGACGCATGGCCTGCCGGTCACCGGGGGCATAGCCGATCCGGAACCGGGCAATGGTCGCATCATCAAGCCCGCGCGCCCTGACATACTCCAGCGCGGCGCGACCTTCCGGCGCTTGCAGGCTGGCCTCGAAATAGACGCAAGCGGCCTCGCAGACATCATGCAGGGTCTTGGCGCGCTCGGCCTGCTCTGCCTGTTGCGGTGTCGGCTTCGGCACGTCCATCCCGGCCTGTGCGGCGAGGGATTCCACCGCCTCGGGGAATGACAGCCCCTCGACCTCCATAACAAAACTGATGATGTCGCCATGCTTGCCGCTGGAAAAGCAGTGATAGAACTGCTTCTGGTCATTGACCGTGAAGGATGGGGTCTTTTCCTTGTTGAACGGGCTGAGACCGGCAAATTCCCGGCCCTGCCGTTTCAACTGCACATGCCGACCGACCACCTGCGATACGGGCAGGCGGTGACGCAGTTCATCGAGGAATTCCGGCGTGATGCTCATGCGCTCAGTTCTACGTCAGCGATCAGGCAAGCACCAGCATACCACGGCCAATTACCGGCAGAACCGGCAAAAGGCGCGGATAACACGGTGCATGTACTGTGGATAACTTCGACGACAGCCCGAAACCGGATCAGGCAGCACCGGCGAGGCGCTGTTTGACCAGTTGGCTGGCCTTGCCGAAATCGATCTGACCGGCGTAACGGGACTTCAGCGCACCCATCGCCTTGCCCATATCCTTGATACTATGGGCATCAATCTCGGTCAGGACATCGTCGATCACCTTGGACAGTTCATCGCCCTCAAGCTGCTGTGGCAGGAACTGCTGGATAATCTCCACCTCATTCCGCTCCTGCTCCGCCAGTTCGCAACGACCGCCCTGTTCATAGAGGGCAATGCTGTCCTGACGCTGCTTGATCATGCTTTGCAGCATGGCAAGGATTTCGTCCTCGTTTATACCGTCATAATTGCCCTTGCTGCGTGCGGCCACATCGCGGTCCTTCAGTGCGGCCATGATCAGGCGCAATGTGGACATGGCGATCTTGTCCTGCGACTTCATCGCGGATTTCAGGCTGGCGGTGAATTGCTCACGCATGGATTCGGACATTTGTCAGACTTTCAGATTCATATTTTGGGGGTGGTTTTCGCTTTTTTGCTGTGCCCAGCGTAATGGTGAGCGAGCAAAGCAGCAATCCCAAAACTTCTCGCAATATTATCTGGCGGTTGGCTGAATGGGGACAAGTGGCGACTTAGCGGGTATGGCTTGCAGCAGACGCATGGGTCGCATCCAACATTTCCTAATTTTTACCCTAGCCAGCAGCGGCAGTTCTGATTACTTTCCCGACTTCGGGTTGACCGGCCAACTGATACGACCTTCGGCTGATCGCACCCACGCTGCATTTTTCGGGCCGCCGCGCCCGGATATTCAGGGGATCAACCCCGGCGTGATTTGACTGTAACCCGAGGATTTCTCGTATATGACGACCAAGCGTCCCACCGGTGCTACAGCGGCTCTGGTACTTGATGATGGAACCGTTTTCTGGGGTCAGGGCCTTGGCGCCCATGGCACAAGCGTTGGCGAAATCTGCTTCAACACCGGTCTGACCGGTTATCAGGAGATTTTGACCGATCCATCCTATGCCGGACAGATCATCACCTTCACCTTCCCGCATATCGGCAATATCGGTGCCAATCTCGAGGATATCGAGACCACCACCCCGGCAGCCCGTGGCCTGATCCTGCGTGCCGACATCACCCAGCCCTCAAGCTGGCGCGCCTCCCGGCCACTGGATGACTGGCTGAAATCCAACGACCTGACCGGTATCGCCGGGATCGACACCCGCCGTCTGACCCGCCGCCTGCGTGATCACGGTGCTGCGCGCGGTGTTATCGGCTTCGCCCCAGATGGCGCGGTTGATGTGGATGCGCTGACAAAACAGGCAGCCGACTGGCCCGGTCTGAAAGGTATGGATCTGGCCAAAGGCGTCACTTGCGGCCAGACCTATAAATGGACCGAAACCGCCTGGGACCTCGTTACCGGCTACGGTGAACAGACCGCGCCGAAACGCAAGGTCGTCGCCATCGATTACGGTGCCAAGCGCAACATCCTGCGCATGCTGGCAAGCCATGGTTGCGACGTGACCGTGGTTCCCGCCACCGCTACCGCTGAAGACATTCTGGTTCATGAACCAGACGGCATCTTCCTCTCAAACGGTCCCGGTGATCCGGCAGCCACCGGCCAATATGCCGTGCCGGTACTGGAGCAGCTGATCACCACCGGCAAGCCGATCTTCGGCATCTGCCTCGGCCACCAGCTTCTGGCCCTCGCCCTTGGTGGGCGGACCGAGAAAATGCACCACGGCCACCGTGGCAGCAACCATCCGGTCAAGGATATCGAGACCGGCAAGGTCGAGATCACCAGCCAGAACCATGGCTTCTGCGTCATCCCTGACAGCCTGCCCGCCAATATCGAGGTAAGCCATGTCAGCCTGTTCGACGGCAGCAACGAGGGGCTGCGCGCCAAGGACAAGCCCTTGTTCTCGGTGCAGTACCACCCTGAAGCCTCACCCGGCCCCCATGACAGCCATTACCTGTTTGAACGCTTCACCAGCCTGATTGACGCCAATCGCTAAGCCCTAACCAGACAAAGACAGCCATCACCATGCCCAAACGTGAAGACATCAAATCCATCGCGATCATCGGCGCTGGCCCGATTGTTATCGGTCAGGCTTGCGAATTCGACTATTCCGGCGCCCAGGCCTGTAAGGCCCTGCGCGAGGAAGGCTACCGCGTCATTCTGATCAACTCGAACCCGGCGACGATCATGACCGATCCGGGGATGGCGGACGCCACCTATATCGAGCCGATCACCCCGAATGCGGTTGCCGCGATCCTGGAGAAGGAGCGCCCCGACGCCCTGCTGCCAACCATGGGCGGCCAGACGGCGCTCAATACCGCACTGGCACTGGCCGAGGACGGCACGCTGAAGGAGCTTGGCATTGAGCTGATCGGTGCCAATCAGGAAGCGATCGAGAAAGCCGAGGACCGCCTGAAATTCCGTGAGGCAATGTCAAAAATCGGTCTGGAATCACCCCGCAGCGCGGTCGTTCACTCGCTTGAGGAAGCGCTCAACGCGCTTGAGGATACCGGCCTGCCCGCAATCATTCGCCCGAGCTTTACCCTCGGTGGTACCGGCGGCGGCATCGCCTATAACAAGGCGGAGTTTGTCGACATTGTCTCCAGCGGCCTGCGCGCGTCACGGGTCGGCGAGGTTCTGGTCGAGGAAAGCGTCCTCGGCTGGAAAGAATATGAGATGGAAGTGGTCCGCGATCAGGCGGATAACTGCATCATCATCTGTTCGATCGAGAATGTGGACCCGATGGGCATCCATACCGGCGACAGCGTCACCGTGGCCCCGGCCCTGACCCTGACCGACAAGGAATACCAGTTGATGCGCAACGCATCGATTGCCTGTCTGCGGGAAATCGGCGTCGATACCGGCGGATCGAACGTCCAGTTCGCGGTCAACCCCGACAATGGCCGCATGGTGGTGATCGAAATGAACCCACGGGTCAGCCGCTCATCGGCGCTGGCGTCCAAGGCAACCGGCTTCCCGATTGCCAAGGTGGCGGCAAAGCTCGCTGTCGGCTACACGCTGGATGAACTTGATAACGACATCACCGGTGGCGTTACCCCGGCTAGTTTCGAGCCTACCATTGATTACGTGGTCACCAAAATTCCGCGCTTTGCCTTTGAGAAGTTCCGTGGTGCCGAGCCATATCTGACCACCGCGATGAAGTCAGTGGGTGAGGTCATGGCCATCGGCCGTACCTTCGCCGAGAGTTACCAGAAAGCGCTGCGCTCCATGGAAACCGGCCTGACCGGCCTCGACGAAACCGCCTTTGAACTCAATGACGGCGAGACCGAGCCAAGCGACACCACCATCCGTGCCGCGCTCAGCACCCCTGTGCCGGACCGTCTGCTGAGCGTCGCCCAGGCCATGCGCCTCGGTGTGACCGTTGAGGAAATTCACGAGATCACCCATTATGACCCGTGGTTCCTGCATCAGATCGAAGACATCATCCGTGCCGAAACCGGTCTGAAGGCCAATGGTCTGCCGGACACCCCGGAAGAATGGATGCGCCTCAAGAAACTCGGCTTTGCCGATGAGCGGATTGCCAAGCTGACCGGTCAGAAGGCCGGTGCGGTCCGCGATGCCCGTCTCGCCCATGATGTGAAACCGGTATTCAAGCGCATCGACACCTGTGCTGCCGAGTTCCCATCACCGACCCCGTATTTCTACTCCTGTTACGAGGGCGACGGTGTCAATGCGCCAGAATGTGAAGCGGAGCCGAGCGACCGCAACAAGGTCATCATCCTTGGCGGCGGTCCGAACCGGATCGGTCAGGGCATCGAGTTCGATTATTGCTGCGTTCATGCGGTTATGGCCTGCCGCGAGGCCGGTCATGAGACCATCATGATCAACTGCAACCCGGAAACCGTTTCCACCGATTACGATACCGCAGACCGCCTCTATTTCGAGCCGCTGACCTCGGAAAACGTCATCGACATTGTGCGTCGGGAACAGGAAAACGGCACCGTCATGGGCGTGATCGTCCAGCTCGGCGGCCAGACCCCGCTGAAACTGGCTCATGATCTTTTGGCCGCCAATATTCCGGTGCTCGGTACCTCACCTGACGCCATCGACCTCGCCGAGGACCGTGAGCGGTTCCAGAAGCTGCTGCAGGAACTGGACCTGAAGCAACCGGCAAACGCCATTGTCCGCACGCTTGAGGAAGCCGAAGCAGCCTCCGTCGACGTTGGTTATCCGCTGGTTATCCGCCCCTCCTATGTTCTGGGCGGCCGGGCCATGGAGATTGTCCACGATGTTGCCGGCCTGCGCCGTTACATGGAGAATGCGGTGGTCGTCTCCGGCGATAACCCAATTCTTATCGACGGCTATCTGCAGGGCGCGATTGAGGTCGATGTGGACGCCCTCGCCGATGAGGACACGGTCTTCATTGCCGGGATCATGGAGCATATCGAGGAAGCCGGCATTCACTCCGGCGACAGCGCGTGTTCACTGCCCCCCTACTCCCTGTCAGAGAAGGTGCTGGCCGATATCAAAGACCAGACCGCCCGTCTCGCCAAGGCGCTCAAGGTGGTTGGCCTGATGAATGTGCAATATGCCGTTCAGGACGAGGTCGTCTATCTGCTTGAGGTCAACCCACGTGCCTCACGGACCGTGCCGTTTGTTGCCAAGGCGACCGGCGTGCCGATTGCCAAGATCGCCGCACGGGTCATGGCTGGTGAGAAACTCGCCAGCTTCAACCTGAGCGAAAAACCGCTCGGCCATACCGCGGTCAAGGAAGCGGTATTCCCGTTCAACCGCTTCCCCGGCGTCGATGTGATCCTCGGACCGGAGATGAAATCCACCGGCGAGGTCATGGGCCTCGACCGCGATTTCGCCATCGCCTTTGCCAAGGCACAGCTCGGTGCCGGCGTTACCCTGCCACTGATGGGCAATGTGTTCATCTCGGTGCGCGAGGGCGACAAACCGGCCTTCCTGCCACTGGCGAAGGAACTGGCGGCACTCGGTTTCCGCATCATCGGCACTCGCGGCACTGCGAAATATCTGAGCGATAACGGTGTCGAGACCACCCAGATCAACAAGGTTCTGGAAGGTCAGCCGCATATCGTGGACGCCATGATTGATGGCCAGATCGCACTGGTTTTCAACACTACGGATGGTCGTCGTGCAATTTCCGACAGCTTTAGCTTGCGACGCACGGCTTTGGTCAATAACATTCCGTATTACACGACTGTTGCCGGTGCACGCGCCGCAGTCGCGGCCATTGCAGCCCTCCGCGAGGGCGAGATGACCGTCGAACCCCTGCAGTCGTACCTTCAGGGATCCTACTAGACTGGATACCTCGTCCCCCGTGAGATCAGGGGATGTGGACGACCGGTTGCTGTTGTTTTCCATGAGAACAGCGACCGGGCGTAAATTTTCTATTGGTCACAACCGGAAGCCGGGATGTGGCCCCTTGAGGCAAGAGGCTGAAAGAATATCGCCATGGATAAGGCACCAATGACAGCAACGGGTCACGCCCGTCTGGAACAAGAGCTCAAGAACCTGAAAACCGTTGAGCGCCCGAATGTAATCAAGGCAATCGCCGAGGCCCGCGAGCACGGCGACCTGTCTGAGAACGCCGAGTATCATGCCGCCCGCGAGCGCCAGAGCTTTATTGAAGGCCGGGTTGCCGAGCTGGAAGACATGCTGGCGCGTGCCGAGGTCATCGATCCGGCAACCCTCAGCGGCGATACCGTCAAGTTCGGTGCGAAGATCGAGCTGGCTGACGAGGATACCGACGAGGAAGTGACCTATCAAATCGTCGGTCAGTACGAATCAGACATCAAAAGCGGCCTGCTCTCGGTCAGCTCGCCACTGGCCCGCGCCCTGATCGGCAAGCAGGTAGGTGACTCAGTCGAGGTTGCCACCCCCGGCGGCAGCAAGTCCTATGAAATCCTGACCGTCACCTTCGGCTGATCAGTCCGACCGCAGGTCGGAACAGCTTCGGGGCCGGTCCATCCGGCCCCTTTTTCATGATCTGCTGGTGCGCCGATGCCAGCAGAGCATGGATTAAAGAGGTTACGGTTATCAGGCAGCGACACTCACAAGCTGTGAAACCGCCTCAAGAGCCTCGCTGAAGGTGCCTTGATTGCTCCAGACCTGCGCTGGCTCGCGCATGCCATGGCCTGCATCCTTGTGACCCTGTTCGGTTGCCGCCTCGCGGTAATAGGCCATGATGAAAACACGTAAAGCCGCAGTCAGTGATGTTTCAGGCCGCTTCAGATTGGCAATTTCCGTTGCGATATCATCCACATGCCGTCCTTCTCGCCGGGCAATGTCGTAAAATGCCGTCCACATGGAAGGCTCCAGCCGGGCGCTGGTGCGTCGCCCATTGACCCGGATATTCCGTCCGACCAGCGTGGTTGACGTCGCCCGCTCCAATGCGCTCATCTTGGGTTTGAAGACATCTGGCCTGTTTTGATCCGGCCCGTCCTGCTCAGCCTTATCTTGCTCAGGCTTGTTCATCGCATACCTCCCACAAAAAGAACAAATCATGACAACCGCAGTCGCAAGAGCACTATTGTAGGAACTAAAAGCGAACACAAGACCAAAATTGCAGATGCCATGATTTTGCAACCATGGCGCGCAAATGGCTCACGAAGAAATTAGCTATTGTTTATCAATAACTTCTTCAGGCGCTTGCAGTTTGAGTGCAAGTGCATGCACCCGGTCCGCCAGTTCATCGGCCAGCACCTTGTGCACCATGCGTTGCCGCTCGACCCGCGACTTGCCAGCGAAGGCGTCGGAGACCAGCGTCAGCCGGAAATGGGATTCCCCGCGGCCATCATGACCGGCATGGCCTTCGTGTCGGTGGCTTTCATCTTTCAGGGCAATGGTTACAGGCTGGAAGGCGGCAACCAGTTTGTCCTGCATGGTATCGGCAACGCTCATCATCATCCCTCATATGCGGCGACAGGTATGCTGACTTAGTGACAAGTTGTGACCGGATGCGCAATAAGTTCCGCCATATCGGATATCATCAACCTTCGCGCCATTGACATGCCGCAGCAGAATCAGAAGGCATCTGACAGGAGAAACCGCTGCCAATTCCGATTTGCCCGGGATTGTCGCCAACAACAGGGGCCGAGCGACTGGGAAAAACCCCGCAAAAAGCCAGCGATCAGGGTTTGGTCAAGTAAAAAACCTTACTTTTCTGCCAATTTTATCGCACCGGGCCGCTTGCCCTGCCCCGCCTATCAACCCATACTTCTGAAACCATGGCACGCAGACAGTACAGATCGTCCTTCAAATGGATGGACCAGAAGGAAGCACCACCCGACCGGGTGTGCGAAGCGCCGGGCTGTACCGAATGTGCCGAGCACCGCGCACCGAAATCCCGTGACCATATGAACGAGTATTACTGGTTCTGCATGGAACATGCGCGCGAGTACAACGCCAAGTGGAACTACTTCTCCGGCATGTCGGCCCATGACATCGACAGCCACCAGCGCAATGCCCACACCTGGGACCGCCCAACATGGCGCATGGGCAGCCGGGGCAACATGGAAGACCAGTTGCGCGACAAGGTGCGCCGACACTTCGGCGTCGGTGATGATGATCCCTTCGTCCGGGCTGAAAAACAGAAACAGTGGCGCCGGGAACAACGGGCGCAGCACAGCGAGGCCGCCCGTGCCGAGATCGATGCCCTCGCCGTACTCGATCTGGAGCCACCGGTCGATTTCGACAAGATCAAGGCCCGCTACAAGCAACTGGTGAAGAAGCACCACCCAGATGTGAATGGCGGCGATCCGGCATCGGAAGAGAAGTTCAAGGCGATCAGTCAGGCCTATAGCGTTCTGCGCACCGCATTTGAGAAAATCAGCAGCCCGGCAGACGCATAAAGCGCCAATCCGGGCCGATAATGGAATTTCCTGTGAAATTGGGTTTTGTCGACTGGACGCCGGATTACAGGCCCGCTACGGTCTTGGTCTTGCACATATGAATTTGATTGCAATGCCCCACCCAAAGGCGACGGTCAGAGGACCCAAGCGCCGTAACATAATTTCGAGATGAACTCATGAGCTCTGCTGCGATTGCCAAGTCGGAAAACGCCATTAACGGCGGGCTGGACCCGAATGCCCATCCGGATATCACGGTGTCTGTACGCCAGACATTCGGCCTCGATACCGACATGGAAGTGCCCGGCTTCTCTGCACCCAGCGAGTATGTCCCGACCATCGACGAAACCTATCGTTTTGACCATGACACCACCATGGCGATCCTCGCCGGTTATGCGCGCAATCGCCGGGTGCTGGTTCAGGGCTATCACGGCACCGGTAAATCCACCCATATCGAACAGGTGGCAGCACGGCTCAACTGGCCCTGTATCCGCATCAACCTCGACAGCCATATCAGCCGGATCGACCTGATCGGCAAGGATGCCATCGTCTTGCGCGATGGCCAGCAGGTAACCGAGTACAAGGAAGGCCTGTTGCCATGGGCGCTGCAACGCCCATGCGCCCTCGTTTTCGATGAATATGATGCCGGTCGCCCCGATGTCATGTTCGTGATCCAGCGCGTGCTCGAAGTGGAAGGCAAGCTGACCCTGCTCGACCAGAACAGCGTGATCCACCCGCACCCGGCCTTCCGGGTGTTCGCGACCTCGAATACGGTCGGCCTTGGCGACACCACAGGCCTGTATCACGGCACGCAGCAGATCAACCAGGGCCAGATGGACCGCTGGAACATCGTCGCCAGCCTCAACTACCTGCCCCATGACGCCGAGGCCAAGATCGTGCTCGCCAAGCTTGCGTCATATGACAATCCGGAGGGCAAGGAGAAGATCGACGCCATGGTGCGCCTCGCCGGGCTGACCCGCGATGCCTTCATGATCGGTGACCTCTCGACGGTCATGTCGCCACGGACGGTAATCACATGGGCCGAGAATGCCGAAATTTTCGGCGGCGATCTCGCCTTTGCCTTCCGCGTCAGCTTCCTCAACAAATGTGATGAACTGGAACGCGCGACCGTGGCCGAGTTCTATCAGCGCTGCTTCGGCACCGAACTGCCGGAAACCGGCGTGGTGACCGCAAGAGCCTAAGGCACGACACAGGCAAGCATATGGCAGATGCCGACGACCATCCCGTTGAGAAGTTCAAGCGCGCCACCACCGCCGTAACCCGTGCCATTGCCCGGGACCACGAGCTTGAGGTGGCGTTCAGCGCGGATGTGCCTGCCCGCCTGCAGGGCAAACGCGCCCGTATCGCCATGCCGGCCCGCGACCTCAATGCCGCCGATGCCGCGCTGGTGCGTGGCTCGGCCGATGCCGCCGCCCTGCGCCGCCGCTATCACAATCAGAGCACCCATCAAAGCGCCTTGCCGACCGGGGAAACCGCCCGCGAGGTATTCGAAGCAATGGAACAGGCGCGCTGCGAAGCGCTCGGTGCCCAGCACATGATCGGCACCCGCGCCAATCTGACCGCCTCGATGATCGAGCGCTGTCGCCGCGCCGGTTACGAAAATAGCCAGAGCCGCGAAGACGTGCCTCTGGCGGAAGCCCTGCACCAGTTGGCTCGCGAAGCCTTCACCGGCGATGCGCCACCACCGGGCATGACCAAAGCCGTCGACTTCTGGCGCCCCTTCGTGGAAACACGTGCCGGCAAACAGCTCAATGATCTGGGCAAGCTGCTCGAGGATCAGGAAGCCTATGGGCAGGCGGTCCGCAGCCTGTTGAACCGGCTCGAAACCGACTTCACCGACGATCAGGACGTCGACGACAAGGATGACAGCGACGGCGATAATCCCGACGAGGATCAGGATCAACAGGACAACCAGTCCCGCGGCGATGCCCAGAGCGATGACGACAACGACATCATGAGTGATGCCTCCGGGCAGGATGCGCAGGAAGTCGACATCGGTGAGGCTCAGGACGAAAACGACAGCGCCGACATGGATGACGGCATGGGTGTGGAAGAACCCGGCCAGCCCCAGAACCGTCCCGACCCGAGCCATGATCTGGACAGCGCCAATCAGGGCTACCGCGCCTTTACCAAGGATTATGACGAGGTCATTGCCGCAGCCGATCTGTGTGATACCGAGGAACTGACCCGCCTGCGGATGCTGCTCGACCAGCAGTTGAGCCATTTGCAGGGCGTTATTTCGCGACTGGCCAACCGGCTGCAACGCCGCCTGCTGGCGAAACAGACCCGTGCCTGGGATTTCGATCTGGAAGAAGGCTTACTCGACAGTGCCCGTCTGTCCCGCGTGGTCGCCAACCCGCAACTGCCCCTGTCCTACAAGCAGGAAAAGGACATGGAGTTCCGGGATACCATTGTCACGCTGCTGATCGATAATTCCGGTTCCATGCGCGGTCGCCCGATTTCCATTGCAGCGGTCAGCGCCGATATCCTCGCCCGCACCCTTGAGCGCTGCGGTGTGAAGGTCGAAATTCTCGGCTTCACCACCAAGGCATGGAAAGGCGGCATGGCACGGGAGAAGTGGATTTCATCCGGCAAGCCCGAACGACCCGGTCGACTCAATGACCTCCGGCACATTGTCTATAAATCAGCTGATGAGCCGTGGCGACGAGCGCGCAAGAATCTCGGCCTGATGCTGCGCGAAGGTATCCTGAAAGAAAATATCGATGGTGAAGCCCTGCTATGGGCCAGCCAGCGCTTGAAATCCCGGCCTGAGCAACGCAAGATCCTGATGGTGATCTCCGATGGTGCGCCGGTGGATGACAGCACCCTGTCAGTCAATCCCGGCGGGTATCTGGAGCGGCATCTGCGCGAGGTGATCGACCAGATCGAACGCCGCAGCCCGGTTGAGCTGTCCGCCATCGGCATCGGTCATGACGTCACCCGCTATTATCGCCGCGCGGTCACCATCGTCGACGCCGAACAACTGGGCGGCACCATGATGAACAGTCTGGCTGAACTGTTTGAAGAGGATCGTGGCAGATCCGGCGGGCGTGGCCTCAGCAAGACCGGTTGACTACTTCTGCCATCGCCTGATTGAGCGCACCGATCAGTTGTTCGGACAGGCGAGTTCGATGCGTTTGTATTCCTGCGGCGTATCAATGGCGATCTGGCGCTGGTTTCGTTTGTCGGTATAGACATCAATAGCGCGTTTCACCATGGCGTTCAGATCGCGCGCCATCTCCGCCTTGCCGGACAACATATCCGGCACCTCATGCACCAGATTTAATCCGGCCCATTTGACCAGCTCACCCTGCAGGTAAGCGTGCATCCACTCCATCATTTCCCGGTCAACAAGAGCATGCTTCTGCTCGTGTCGACGGACTTCATTAGCCACACAACGGGCCCAGGCCAGTTCCTTGGCGAGATAGATTGTCGGCTGGTAATAGGTCAGCTCAATCGAAACCCGTGACAGGCCGAGGCAGTTCGGGCTGGCCCAGCCGCCGAGCTCTTCATTGAAGTCGATCAACTGCCGGTGCATGATTTCTGAGCGATAGAGACCACGGGCATGATGGCCATTGCTGAGCCAAGCCTGCTTGTCGACAAAGGCGGTCAGCTCGGCCTGAGAGCGGGTATAGTCATAGCGCACATCCCACGGCACAACCTTGACCTCAAGGCTCGGCAACGTGCTGGGTGCATCACAATCGGCCAGCGCTACGCCCTGCGCACCCAGCAACATGCAAATTCCAAGCGCGAGCAGCCCAAATGCGCGCCATGGCTTACTGACTATCATCGGTAATTATCGCCGTTCCACCCCATAGTGCAGCCGATACTATCACGAGAAACCACGCATGTCCGCCCCTGAGCGGCAAAGCTGTATGAAAATCAGTCTCAAAATCACTTGACCCGACTTTGCAGACGCGATACCGCTCTGCAAATGAGAAGCGCTCTCAATTAAGCGCCCAGCCTCTCCCCTTCCCTATCGCGAGACAAAACCATGCGCGCCTTTACACACAACCTGCTTGCCGCCAGTGCCGTTCTGGCTGGGATTGCCATCATGGCTCCAACCGCCCAGGCAGCAGAAGTGAATATCTATTCCGGTCGTCATTACGATACCGACCGCCACCTCTATGAACTGTTCACCGAAAAAACGGGTATTGAGGTCAACCTGATCGAGGGCAAGGAAGATGCGCTGATGGAGCGTATCCATGCCGAGGGCGATGCCAGCCCGGCCGATATCCTGATCACCGTCGATGCCGGTCGCCTCTGGCGCGCGGAGAACAACGAGCTGTTCCAGTCGATCCAGTCGGAAACCCTTGATGCCAACATCCCGGCAGCTATCCGCCACCCGGAAGGCCTGTGGTTTGGCCTGTCTAAACGCGTACGCGGCATCGTTTATGCCAAGGATCGGGTTGCCGAGGGTCATGTGCCCGCAACCTATGAAGACCTCGCAACCCCGGCCTATAAGGGCGAAGTCTGCATCCGCTCATCGAACAACATCTACAACCAGTCACTGATCGGCTCCATGATCGCTGCCCATGGCGAGGATGGTGCCCGCGACTGGGCGCAAGGCATCAAGGACAATATGGCCCGCGATCCGCAGGGTGGCGACACCGACCAGATCCGTGCCGTTGCCGCCGGTGAATGCGACTTCGCGGTTGCTAACCACTACTATTACATGCGTCTCGTCACCTCCGACGATGCTGCGGACAAGGCTGTTGCCGATGCTGTGCGCTTCATCACCCCAAATCAGGATGGTCGCGGCGTACATGTGAACATCAGTGGTGCCGGTGTGATCGCTACCGCTCCGAACAAGGACGAGGCCATCAAGTTTCTGGAATACCTTTCCTCACCGGAAGCGCAGGCAATGTTTGCCAATTCCAACAACGAGTACCCGGCCAACCCGGCGGTCACCCCGGTTGCCGCTCTCGAACTGATCGGTGAGTTCAAGGAAGACGCGCTGAATGCCAGTGTGTTCGGCAAGAACAATCCGACCGCGCTGATGATTGCCGATCAGGTCGGCTGGAAATAAGCTCACAATATTACGAATGAAAAAGCCCGGTCTCGCCAGATCGGGCTTTTTTGTTATGCGCCACTGCGGCGAAACATGGTGCGCCCGAGCAGCCAGACCGGGATAATGCCGATCACGACAATGATCAGCGATGGCAGGGCCGCCGACACCAGCCGCTCATCCGCCGCATATCGATAGGCGAGCAGCGCAAGCGTCTCCACATGGAACGGGCGCAGGACCAGCGTGGCTGGCAATTCCTTCACCACCTCAACCGTCACGAATACAATCGCCGTCAGCAGGCTGGGCCGGAGTACCGGCAGATAAATCGACAGCAGGCGCCGCCAGGCACCAGCACCGAGGGTTCGGGCGGCATCGCTGATGGTGTGCGGCAGACGCCCCACCCCAGGCTCGATCCCCTTCACCGCGACCGCCATGAACCGAACCGCATAGGCATAGACCAGCGAGAGCAGCGTGCCGGTAAGCACCAGACCGACACTAATCTCGAACTGGCTGCTCATCAAATGGCTGAACCAGCGATCAAACATGCCAAACGGCACCAGCATCCCGACCGCGAGCACCGTCCCCGGCACCGCATAACCGAGGGTCGCAAGCTTGATACCAAGGCCCGTGGACTTGCGCGCGCGATGTGCCGAATGCCGGACCGCAAGGCTGAGGCCGAGGGCGATTGCCACCGTGACCAGCCCGGCAACCGCCGCAAGGCCGAGGGTATCGCCAATGGCCGGAAACAGCAGCGGGAGGCCGTTCATGCCATCGGGCTTGGCTACCAGATAAATCAGGCCTGCAACCGGCAGGATAAAGCCAACCAGTACCGGCAGACAGCAGGCAACCGTCGCACACCATGCCCCGACCGGCCCCGGATGAATGAATGGATGGCCGCTGCCGGTCCGCTCCTTGTTGGTCAACCGTCCCCGACCACGGCAGGTATATTCGATCGCCATAACCAGCCCGATGGCAAGCAACAGGATTGCCGCCAGTTTGGTCGCGGCAACCGGGGCACCCATGGCAAACCATGTGCGATAAATGCCGGTGGTGAAGGTCGGGATACCGAAATGCTGGACCGTCCCGAAATCCGCTAGTGTCTCCATCACCACCAGTGCCAGCCCGCCAATGATCGCCGGACGGGCCATGGGAATGGCTACAGTGAGGAAACTGTTCCAGGGGCTGCGCCCGAGGCTGCGGGCGATATTGGTGCTGCGCTCGGCCTGTGCGGCAAAGGAGACCATGGTGAAGATATAGACGTAAGGGAAGAATACCGCGCTCATGACCATGATTGCGCCGCCAACACTGCGTATCTGCGGGAACCAGTATTCCCCGACACGCCAGCCGGTATAGCCCCTTAGCGCCTCCTGAATTGGTCCGGCGGTTTGCAGCAGATCGGTATAGGCATAGGCGACCACATAGGCTGGCAGCGCGGCAGGGGCGAGCAACAGCCAGCGCAGCCAGACCCGTCCCGGAAAGGCCGTGGTGGCCACCAGCCAGGCACAGCCGACACCCATGATCAGGGAACAAATACCGGTGCCGAGTGCCAGCATCAGACTGTTGGAGATATAGAGCGGCAGGACGGTTTCCTGCAGGTGCTCCCAGATACCATCGGTCGAGGCAAACAGGCGCGACAGCACGGTCAGCAATGGCAGGGCCACCAGCCCGGCCACCAGCCAGACCGCCAGATCACGCCAGCGCGAAACAGTCTGCCGTGCCGGGCGCAGCGGCGGTGATACCGCACCCGGCAGCCCTGCTGTCGCTGTCTGTCTGCTTGTCATCAACATGGGTTGTTGCCAATTCGTCCTGCACCGATATTCTGTCACCGGCTTTGACATTCTTTCATGTGCACCGGGCACAACTGCGATATGCCTTGAGCAGGCACATATTGACGGCGGGCCATAATCCCCGCTATCCCGCATTGCCTGACAGTTATAAGGCCTAGCCCTACTGTTATTAGGTCTAGTCCTAATGCGCCCACCTGCAATTGACAATCACTCTCGATGAGCAAGCAAAAGATTTATCGCCCGCGCCCGGTCAGCGGCTTCCCCGAATGGCTCCCCGAACAGCGGCTGGTTGAACAGCGCTGGATGGACCATATCCGCAAGGCATTCGAGAGCTATGGTTTCTGCTCGATCGAGACCCCCTCGGTCGAAGAACTGGATGTCCTGCTCGCCAAGGGTGAGGTGGACAAGGAAATCTATGCCATCCAGCGCCTGCAGGCCGATGAGGCAGACAAGTCGGAATCCCGCCTCGCCCTGCACTTCGATGTGACCGTGCCGTTTGCCCGTTATGTGGCCCAGCACTTCAACGATCTCGACTTCCCGTTCAAGCGCTACCAGATGCAGCGCGTCTGGCGTGGTGAGCGCCCGCAGGACGGACGCTTCCGCGAGTTCTATCAATGCGATATCGACGTCATCAATGTCGACCACCTGCCCTTGCATTTTGACGCCGAGATTCCGGCTGCGGCACTGGAATGCGTTGCTGGTCTCGATATCGGCCCGATCCGACTGCATATCTCCAACCGCAAGATTCTGGACGGCTATCTTGCCGGTCTCGGCATTGAGGACCGGGTGCCGGTCATCCGCATTCTCGACCGTTTCGACAAGATTGGCAGCGACGGCGTCATGGCCGCCCTGACCGGCGAGCTCGGCATGGCTGAAGAGCTCGCCCGCAAGGCCCATGCTCTTGCCACCATCCAGACCAGCGACAGCAGCTTCGGCGCTCAGGTCCGTGCCCTCGGTGTCGAGCACGAGACGCTCGAGGAAGGGGTCAGCGAGCTGGAATTCGTGATGGATTATCTGGTCCGCGAAGTGCCGGATGCCGATATTCTGGCCGACCTCTCAATCGCCCGTGGCTTCGATTACTATACCGGCACGGTCTATGAAGGCCGGTTCACCGAATTGCCCGGCTTCGGCAGTGTCATCGCCGGTGGTCGCTATGATGATCTGGCGGGCAGCTATATCAATCGCCGCCTGCCGGGTGTTGGCATCTCCATCGGCCTGACCCGTATCTTCGGCAAGATGGTCGCTGACGGCATGCTGAAAACCGGCCCGAAAACCCCGACCCAGGTCCTGGTTGCCCTGCCGTCCGAGGAACGCCGGGAACTGGCAGCCGAAACCGCAAAAACATTGCGCAAGCGTGGTATGAATGTAGAAATGTTCCACGCAGCAACTAAAATCGGCAAACAGATCGGCTACGCATCCAAAAAGGGCATTCCTTATGTCTGGTTCCCGCCATTCGAAGATGGGCAACCGCATGAGGTCAAATCCATGGAGACCGGCGAGCAGATAGCCGCTACACCGGACAGCTGGACAATCGATTAACGCCGGGTCAGGCAGGACAAGGGACAATGCCCACCTCAAGCCCTAAAGTAGACGAAGCCGCAGCATTCCTCGATCAGCGGAAGCCGGATAACTGGAGCCCACGTGCTGCACTGATTCTGGGGTCGGGGTTAAGCCATATCGCAGCCGCCATGCAGGACGCGGTAGAGATCGATTATAGCGACATACCGCACTTCATCCGCTCCGGTGTTGAAGGCCATCAGGGCAAATTGCTCATGGGCTGGCTTGGTGGATCACCGATTGTCTGTTTTCAGGGCCGCCAGCATTTGTATGAAGGCATTGCCGAGGGGCTGGAGGCAATCAAGGTATCCCTTCGGGCCGTCCGCAAACTCGGGGTTGAAATCCTGTTCATCACCGCAGCAGCAGGCAGCCTTAACCGCTCCATGGGGCCGGGCAATCTGATGATGGTCGCCGACCACATCAACATGACCGGCCAGAACCCGCTGATAGGCCCCAATGACAGCGCCATCGGCCCGCGTTTTCCCAATATGCATGCTGCCTATGACATGGATTTGCGCGGCTGGCTGCTTGATATTGCCATTGCTGACGGCATCAATCTGCATGAGGGCGTGTATGTCGGGTTGCTGGGCCCGAATTTTGAAACCCCGGCCGAAATACGCATGCTGCAGATCATCGGTGGCGATGCGGTCGGCATGTCGGTGGTGCCGGAATGTCTGGTTGCCCATCATTGCGGCATGCGGGTTCTCGCCTGCTCGGCCATTACCAATTTTGCTGAAGGCATAGGGTCAAAACCACCGACCCATGAAGAAACCCTGGAAGTGGCCAATGAGTGCAGCGAAGCCCTGACCCGGCTGTTGTTCGGCTTTTTCGAGAGCCTTGCCTGATTGAATTTTCCCACGCCAATCAAACGCGAATGTGTTAATTTCCCAAGCAACCAAACTCACATGCAGCATGATTTGCGGCAGTCTCCGACACGATCAATCTGAAAGGGATTTTCATGTTCACTCGTTTTTGCAGCCACCTGCTTGCCGCAACATTCCTGACCGCAACCGTACTTGCCGCAGCGCCAGCCGCCGCACAGGGCATCAGCGAAACCACCGAGAATGTTGAAACCATCCCTGCCGACGCCACCGATCTTGTCGGTGTCTTCAGCCGCTACCGCCGCTCGGATTGTTCTGAAAACGAGAACAACCCGCCTGAGTTTTCCGAACTGGAAATACTTGAGGCACCAGCGCATGGAAAGCTGCTGGATTTCGGCACCGGCTATATTGAAACGGGTAATAACTGCGTCATCAACAGCCGGATTGTGGTCTACAAATCCGATGCGGATTTCACCGGCGAGGATCGTGTTTCCATCAAGGACCCGGTAACCGGCGTTCAGATCGTCAATATCTACAAATACGAGCCGGAAAAATGGATCTTCAAAGCCTATGAGCAGTTCTACAAATACGAACCGCCACGCGGAGAAGAATAAGCTCCCGGCTCGGCACCCCTAGCCACTGCATTTTTACCGCGCTGACGATAATGTCAGGCGTCATGCCATGATGGGTTTTGCTTCTGTCTACCCATTGGGATATTGCTGCCCGTATCAAGTTTCATCTGTCGTGACCTGATTGCGCTGCAATCGGGCAGCAAAGCCGTTTTATGTCGTCTGCCACTCCCCACCATCCCATGCTGGGCCCGGCCCTCGGGCTTGGTGCCTATGCTGTTTTCTCCGGTATGGACCTGATTTCCAAGCTGCTTGATGGTGCCTATCCAGCCCATATGCTGATCGTGCTGAACGGCCTTGTTGCCCTTGTCGTCTTCATGATCTGGGCCAGAAGAACCGAGGGCGAGTGGCTACCGAAGCCATTGTTCATGGGCCGGGTTGCGACCAATGGGGCGCTGAGCGGCATTGGTCTCTTGCTGGCGTTTTACGGCTATCGCACCATGCCGACCATTGCCGATGCCTATGCGATTGCCTTCTCCGGCCCACTGATGGCCGTGGTATTGGCGTTTCTGGTCTTGAAAGAGACCGTCTCGCTCAAGCGCTGGGCTGCCGTCGCCATCGGCTTCGCCGGGGTCATGCTGATCCTGCAACCGGACATCGCCAATCTCAATCAGGCCGCGATTGCACCGCTGTCAGCCGCTTTCTGTTTCGCCAGTGCCTCCATCCTGTTGCGCAGCATGAAGGACGAGACCCGGCCACAGGCGATCCTGATCTATACCCATATAACCCTGCTGCTGGTGATGGTGCCGTTTGCCATCTTCATGGAGCTATCCGGCCTGTCGCAGGAGCCAAGCGCCCTGTCGCCGGTAACCCTGTCGCAAGGCGGGTTGATCGCGCTGGCCGCCATCGCCTATGCCATCGGGCAGGTTCTGCTCGTCACGGCACTGGCCAAGGCCGATGCCTCGGTCATCTCACCGATGGCGTTTACCCAGATGTTCTGGGGCGTTTTCTATGGGCTGGTGATCTGGGGCAGTCTGCCGCGTGCGACCACGGTTGTCGGTGTCATCATCATCATGACCGCCACCATCTATATCGTCCGGCACTCGAAACCATCGACCGTGCCGCCGACGCCAATACCGCTGTGACCGATCCTGAGCCTGTTATGACCACCCAGCCAGCGTCACGCCCGCTCATCGGCATCCTGTTCATGATCGCCGGTATCAGCCTGCTGGCGACCCTCGACGCCATCGTCAAGATCCTCAGCCAGGATTACGGCGTTGCCCAGACCATCTTCCTGCGCTCCCTGCTGGCACTGCCGGTTCTGCTGCTGCTCGTGCCATTTGAAGGCGGGTTCAGCGCCCTTAAGACCAGACGTCCGATGCTGCATCTGAGCCGCGGCGTGGTGATGGTTATTACCGCCTGCTGCTTTGTCTACAGCTTCCAGCAACTGCCGCTCTCCGATGCCTATGCGCTGATTTTCTCCAGCCCGCTGATCCTGACTGTACTGGCGGTGCCATTGTTGGGAGAAAAGGTTGGACGGCATCGCGCGATTGCCGTGGTGATCGGCTTTATCGGCGTCCTGATCGCGGTACGACCCGGCTATGTCGCCTTCGAAATCGCCACCGCCATCGCCCTCACCGGCGCGCTCGGCTATGCGCTGGTGCTGATCTTCATCCGCCAGATGAGCAAGACCGAAACCACCATCGCCATCACCTTCTATGCCACGGCCATCCTGACAATAGCCGCCGCAACGACCATGCCATGGCTCTGGCAGACGCCGAGCCTAAAGCACTGCCTGATGTATGTGGCGACCGGGGTGCTCGGCGGTCTCGGGCAATATTGCCTGACCCTCGCCTTCCGTCATGCCAGTGCCAGCCTGCTTGCGCCGTATGAGTACCTGTCGCTGATCTGGGGTGCCTTCTACGGCTATATGGTCTTCGGTGACATTCCCGGCTTCCATACCATCGCCGGTTCGGTATTCATTGTTGCCAGCGGCCTGTACATCATCCACCGCGAACGCATGAAGGCAGGGCCTGAGGCAGCGGTCATCGTCAGCACCGACCCGGCGATTGCCGCCAGTGCCGAGGACCAGAAGGACAGTGCGGGATAAAGCACTCAGGCGGCTGAGACCGTCCGGTCGCCGCGCTGCCAGTTGCAGGGACATTGCTCATCGGTCTGCAGCGCATCGAGGGTGCGCAGAACCTCTGCCGGATTACGCCCGACATTCAGATCATAGACCGAGACATGTCGGATGCGATTGTCTGGATCGAGGATATAGGTCGCGCGCATGCTGACCCCCTCATCGGCATCCAGAATACCAAGCGCGGCAGACAACTCGCGTTTGATATCGGAGAGCATCGGAAATGGCAGGTGGGTCAGGTCAGGGTGATGTTCACGCCATGCCCGATGCACCGCCTCACTATCGATTGACGCGCCATAGAGTACGGCCCCGCGCGCCTCGAACTCATGATTCAGCGCGGCAAAACCGACAATCTCGGTCGGACAGACCACGGTGAAATCCTTGGGCCAGAAGAAAATGATCTTCCATTTCTCGGGATTGGAGCGCTCGGTCAGGGTAATGACCGCATTCTCCGGGTCCGTCGCCACAACCGCCTTCAGCGCGAAGGCCGGAAACTGTGCACCCACTGTCAGCATGAAACTCTTCCCGTTACGCGATCATCATCATTCGGCCACCGGTGCCGTGCCTTCACTGTTCGTGCGCTGGCGCCATTCATCCGCCCGACCGATGGAGCGCAGACCAATACCACGAATAACCGCAAAGGCCAGTTCAGGATCGGTGCGCACGAAGTTGATGAAGACCATCGGATCAATCCGCAAGGCCACAACACGACCAGCCGCCCGCACCCGTGCAACCCGTGGAATATTGGCGAGCACTTCCAGCTCGCCGATCACCCCTTCGGGCCCGAGGGTCGCAACAACCATCTCATCGCCACGCACACCCCGGATCATGTCGACCATACCATCGACGACGACATAGACGCCATCGGGCTGGTCGCCGGGCTCATAGAAGCTGGTTCCGGCATCGAATTGCAGCCGTTCTGCTGTAAAGGACAGGAGCTTGAGCTGCTGGGGCTGCAGATGGGCAAAGATCGGCACCTGTGCCAGCAGCCTGATTTCGGCGCGCTGGCCATCCTCAAGCGCCAGATCGACCACCGATGTCTGGTTGCCATAGGCGGTCGCCCTATCCTGTGGCACATCACCGGCGGTATCCAGCGACTGCTCGATCAGACGACCATCCTCCAGCTTGAACAACCGGTTGAGATCATCGGTATCGACCAGCGCCTGATCGACCCAGATGATCGTAGTTTCAGGCAGCAGATGCCGTATCCGCTTTCTGATCTCATCCCGTTCAACGGCAGAGACCGCCTGCATTGCCGAACTGGCAATCAGGATTTTCGGGCGCTTGATGATGGCCCGCGCCAGTGCAATCCGCTGACGGCCCACAGCCGACAAGCGGCTGCCACCGATACCGGCCTGCACGTTGCGGATCATCAGGATGACGTCATCCTTGATGCCGAGATCGGTCAGCACCTCATCGATCAGCGCCTCGACCTTTTCCTTGGCTCCGGCAGTGCTGAACGCCACGCGACCGAACAACAGGTTGCCCTTGATGCTCAGCTTGGCGTTGTAGTCATGGGGGTAGAACTTGGCGATGGCACCTTTCAGCTCCGGCGGCAGGTTCTTGTGGAAGTAATGGCGTACATCCACCAGCTTCTGCTGCAAGGCTTCATCGATCAGGCCGATGCGGTGACGCTCAACCCGGATTTCAAAGGTCAGGCTCGCGAGCAGATTGCGGGCCTCACGATTGAGCGACGTGCGCCCCTTGGCCTGCACCTGTCGCAATATTTTGCCGAGCCGTTCCAGCGTGTCCTCGTCAACAAAGCTGAACTGCTCATAGAAGGCATGGCCGGGCGGCAGATCCTCGAACATCTCGACCAGCATTTCCGCCAGCCGCAGGCCGATGTCATCAATGGTGTCGACGAGGTCGAACTGCTTGAACACGCTGTAGCAGTAGTCATTGGTCGCCAGTCGGTCGAGCGACAGCCGCTCATCCACCGGATTGCCGAACAGGATATTCTCGGCGACGGAGGCATAGGTGTTGTACTCGTCGAACTCGAAATGCCTGACCAGATGGGACAGTTTGCGACTGGCGAGCTGCTGACGGACATGCTGGCGTGCGCCGAGAATTTGGGCGGCAAAACTCTCATGCTCATTCGGATCAATGACCAGATCGAGGCCGAAGCGGAACAGGGTCTCGGTCGCACCGACCGCGCCTATTACCTGCAGCCACCAGTTGAGCGCATCCGCCTCACCAAAGGCACCGATTGCCTGATAGTTCACCCAGTTGGTGAGGAACGGATCGGTTGAGTTACCGGCGGCCTCGGTTTCCCTGATCCACAGCTTGTGCCCTTCCTCGCTGTTCTGCGGCAGCAGGCTCGGCAATGTAGTCGCCGCTTCCGCCGGAGAGGTTTTCATGCCGAGGAAGACGTTGTCGTAAACCGTGTTGTTAAAGATGTAGCTGTCGGGACCGACATAACCGAAATTGGGGCCGAGAATGGTCTCCGGGATACTGGCAATATCCTGATCGCCAACCGTGATACGACCACTGCTCGGTTGTGTGATCCGGGTCAGCAGCTCGACAAATTGTTCCTGTGCCGTGGTGTCGTTGCCGGTGATTGCAATCGTACTGCCCGCCGGGATGCTCAGGGACATGTTGCTGAAGACAGAGGTGCCGTCGGCCCGGTTCAGGCTCAGATTGCTGATGCGGATATCGGCATCGAGTGGCTTCGGCTCGGTGCCGGGACAATATTGCAGCTGTTTGTCAAGCAGACCATCGGGCACGAACTGCTCATAAAGCTGATCGTATTTGATATTGCTGTCGGCCATGCGCTGATAATAGTTCAGCAGCTCTTTCCATGGTGCCGCGAGGTCCTTGTAGGCGGCAACGGCAGCCACCAGGGCACCGATCGACAAATCCCCCTGAATTACCAGATAACCGCCGATGGCATAGAACAGCAGCGGGGTCATCTGGCCGAGGAAGTTGTTCAGCCCCTTCATGAAGAATTTCTTCTGATAGATCTCCATGCGAATACCGAAAATCTCGCCCAGTTGCTGGGAGAAACCGGCGAGGCTGTAGCGCGCCGTACCGTTGACCCGGATATCACGGATACCGGAAATGCTCTCGCCGATGGTCTCCGAGAGCTGGCGCACCTTCAGCACCCGCTTCTTGCCGAGCAGGTTCACCTGTCGCTGCAGGCGCGGGATGATCGCAGCCTGCACCGGGATCAGTGCCGCCGCCGCAAGCCCAAGGATCGGGTCCTGCACGAACATGAAGATCAGGATGGTCAGCATGGTGCCGCCCTGAAATGCCGGCAGGGCAAGGGCGTCACCCACATAACCGGCGAGCGGTTCGGTTTCCGAGGCGACCATAGAGATCACCTCACCCTGACTGGTGCGCTGGAATTGCGGCATCGGGAACCGCAACACACGATCCAGCATCTGGAAGCGCAGACGACGCAGCATCCGCTCACCCAACACCCCTTTATAGGTGTTGATGCGCATCTTCATGAAACCGGAGGCCAGCACGAGACAGAAGAATGCGCCGCAGAGCAGCATCAGGTAGTCAACTGCATCGACCGAGAACCGGCCCCACAGGATGTCATGGGGATGTGGCTCACCGGACAGGGCATCGTTAATGATGATCTTGGGCAGCTCAAGCGTCAGGTACAACAGCGGGAACGATGCCAGCGTCAGCGCCAGCACCGCAATCTGGTCCCGCTTGGAAAAGCGCCATATGAATCTTGTCAGGGTGGGTTCCATTGCCCAACGCTACCCTTGATTGCCCATAAAAACAGAAACCATCACGGTTTCTTGCGAAACCGTGATGGTCAATATCTCTGTCAGTATTCCTGATCGCGATAATCGCATACAGGTTACTTATGCCGTTCAGGCGTTCGCTGCAATGCAGCAACTCCAAATAAATTGCCTGATTCTACAAATATCAGGCATTAGGACCGGCGAGACGGCGCACCGCTTCCGGACAGACATTGATTGTTGATGGCGCGGCATCGATAGCGGTGTCCTTGCGGAACCGCTCAGGCAACGGGTTCTCGTTTTTCGCCTCATTCATCAGCTGCAGATCACCGCGACGGCGACCGTGATCCGGAACAGCGGCCAGAGCATTGGCGATGCTCTTCTGATGCCCCCGACTGGTGCGGTCGGCCTGATACAGACCGGCATCGATGGCCTTGTCCAGAACATGGGCCGCGGGCACATTTGCCTCCCGCAGGAAGCCCTTTGGCAAAGGCATCGGACCGTCTGCGGAACCCGCATCCGGACTGACCGCCATGCTGCCCTGCTCGCGAACGGCGTGCAGAACGATGGAGCCCGGACCATCGACATTATAGGCCGGGATCGAATTGTCCCGAATGCCGAGGTCAAGCTCGCGTTCAAGCATCTGCACGCCTTTCGGCGCACGATCCTTGCCGGTTTCGGCCTGCAGCCGATCCAGAAACTCGCCAAGATTGACCAGTTTGTTATAGGGAATGTTTTGCATGGTGCTGTTTCCTCAACGTCGCTTTTTTTAATCAGCTTATGCGAGTTTTAAGCACTGCGCTGCCAAAAACTTGGGCCTGATGCTGCAGGACCCGTGCTTGCGTTGCTCGCACGCTGTTCCTGCACACGATCAACCGCATCGAGGCTGATATACAGACCAGAATGCTGTGGCATGGTGCCGACCACCTGTTTCCAGGGACCGTATTTGGCAAAATCACGGGCATAGTCCGTCGAGGACGCGAGTTGGCCGTCATACATCAGGTCAGCCGCGAGCTTCATGGTGGTCAGCAGGCGCTGACCGTCTGCGGAACCCATATTGCCACGGGTAATCTGCAGTTCATCGGCAGCACGACCACTGAAGACATTGTCCGGGGTCATGACCATTGCTGTTTCCTGCAGGGTTGCGAGGTCACGGGCAAAACCGGCCTCAGGCGTCGAACCCGCGCGGGTCTGTTTCCAGCTGACAGCTTCACTGGACATGGATTGACCGAACGCCACATCACCGGCGATGTCCATGAGGCGATCCCGCTCGGCAGCTGAGAAGTCGCCCGACACAGGGCGGATATCAACCAGTGATTTCACGATGGCATTGGCTTTCAGGTAGCTCTCGACAGACGAGGCACTGGTGCCTTCGGGCGACAGCCATACCGCCAGATGTTTCGCCTGATTGCTCTCGGTGCGCATGGTCTGGCCACTGCCGAACCGGTCGGAGAAGCGCGGCGCATCGGCGTAATCGCGCGCAACGCCCATATAACGTGCAGATCGTGGGTCCTTGAACGCCACATCGGCAAGGCGCTTTGCCTGTTCAGGCTCGCGGGCAATGAATTTTTCGATCAGGGGTTTGTCCGCTGCTTCGGCATGGCCTTGGGCAATCAGCTTGTCGGCAAGTCCGGCGACGGCTTTGGGATTGGTCATGGGGGAGTTCCTCTCTTATTTGGGCCCTTAAATCGGACCTCTATTGCGTAAAGGAGCTTTACTAACCCGAACCCGGGAAAGCCGTGAGTGTGCTGTATTCATGCCAGCATTGCAGAAACGGCAAAGACAGCGCTTGCTGCTTTGCTGCATCGCAGTATATAAGCGGGCAAGATTTCCAGACATCCCGTTACATGCATTCAGCCGGAGCCACCGTTATGGACCTGCGCAATATTGCGATCATCGCCCACGTCGACCACGGCAAAACCACCCTCGTCGACCAACTCCTGCGCCAATCAGGTGCGTTCCGCGACAACCAACAGGTTGCTGAACGCGCCATGGACAGCAATGACCTGGAGCGTGAGCGCGGCATTACCATTCTCGCCAAGGCCACTTCGGTCGAGTGGGAAAACTACCGCGTCAATATCGTGGACACCCCCGGTCACGCCGATTTCGGTGGTGAGGTCGAGCGTATCCTGTCGATGGTAGATGGTGCGATCCTGCTCGTTGATGCTGCCGAAGGCCCACTGCCACAGACCAAATTCGTGGTCGGTAAAGCACTGGCACAGGGCATCCGTCCGATTGTCGTGATCAACAAGGTCGACCGTGGCGATGCCCGTCCTGACGAAGTGCTCGACGAGGTGTTTGATCTGTTCTCCGCTCTCGACGCCGATGAAGACCAGCTCGACTTCCCTTACCTGTTCGCGTCCGGTCGTGATGGCTGGGCCGATGACAGCCTCGAAGGCCCACGGGAGAACCTCGACGCGCTGTTCAAGCTGGTGACCAAGCACGTCCCGGCACCGAATGTTGACAAGAATGCGCCTTTCGCCCTGATCGGTACCCTGATGAGCTCCGATCCATATCTGGGTCGCCTGATCACCGGTCGGGTTGCCAGCGGCGTGCTGAAGCCGAACATGGCCGTGAAGGCCCTGAGCCGTGAAGGCGCGTTGATCGAAAACGGCCGCGTTGCCAAGATCCTTGCCTTCCGCAACCTCCAGCAACAGCCGGTTGATGAAGCGGAAGCTGGTGACATCGTCACCATCGCCGGTCTGCCCAAGGCTGGTGTTGCCGACACCATCTGCGATCCATCGGTGACCGAGGCCCTTTACGCCCAGCCGATCGACCCGCCAACCATGGCCATGACCTTTGCGGTCAATGACAGCCCGCTCGCCGGTACCGAGGGTGACAAGGTCACCAGCCGGGTGATCCGTGATCGCCTGATGCGTGAGGCCGAAGGCAATGTCGCGCTCCGCGTGACCGAAACCGATCAGAAGGATGCCTTTGAAGTTGCCGGTCGTGGCGAGCTGCAACTGGCCGTCCTGATCGAGACCATGCGCCGTGAGGGTTATGAGCTGTCAATCTCCCGTCCCCGCGTCCTGTTCAAGGAAGAGGACGGCCAGCGCATGGAGCCGGTCGAGGAAGTCATCATCGATGTGGATGAAGAGCATTCCGGGACCGTGGTCCAGAAGATCTCCGAGCGTAAGGGTGAGCTGCAGGAAATGCGCCCATCCGGCGGTGGCAAGCAGCGTCTGGTCTTCCACGCGCCATCACGCGGCCTGATCGGTTATCTGTCGGAGTTCCTCTCCGATACCCGTGGCACCGGCATCATGAACCGTCTCTTCCATGAGTATCAGCCTTATAAAGGCCCGATCGGCAGCCGCCATACCGGCGTTCTCGTCTCCAACGACAATGGCGAAGCCGTTGCCTATGCCCTCTGGAACCTTGAAGATCGCGGCCCGATGCTGATCGATCCAGGCGTCAAGGTCTATGAAGGCATGATCATCGGTGAACATACCCGTGGCAACGATCTCGATGTGAACGTGCTCAAGGGCAAGAAGCTGACCAACGTCCGTGCTTCCGGTACCGATGACGCGGTCCGCCTGACCCCGCCGAAGAAGCTGAGCCTCGAAGCTGCGCTCTCCTATATCAATGATGATGAGCTGGTTGAGGTAACGCCACAGACCATTCGTCTGCGCAAACGCTATCTGGACCCGAATGTCCGCAAGCGGATGTCAAAACAGATGGCGGAAGCCGGCTGATACCGGCACCCGGCTGTCAGTCAGATCAGGCTGAGAGCGTGACGATACCGGCTGCCAGCGTGGTGCGATAATCGCGAGCGCTGGCCATCCGGTACCAGTCAGCCAGATGGCTGCCGGAGAACGGCGGCACCCGGCCCCTCGGTGCTTTCGGCAAGCTGTCTTCGCTGACGAAACCACCAAAGGGACGGGCGACATCCGTGCCTAGGTCGCGTGCTGCACCGGCGGGCTGTTGCCAGCTCACCAGCGCGTTGATGGGGAAATCACGGACATAGGATGCAATCACTGTTGCCAGTGTGCGAATGACCGAATTTTCGGTCTGTCCATGCAGGTCGTCATCGGTAGCGGCATGTGGGACCGCCCGGACCGGCATGTAATCGATATTAGCGTCATTGATCCAATCGGCGGTTTCAGCCAGCTCGGCCATCAGCGCCTGCATGCAGCCGTGATCGCCAACCGGCATGGGCGCATGGAGCACCCGCTTCACATCACCGAAGAAATCGCCGGTGAAGGCATAGACCCGGAGTTGATGCTCCCAGTCACCGCCATGAACCAGCATGTCGCCGAAATTGCGATCAGTCGCGAAGCCGTGCAGTTGCAGGACCACCGTACCGAACGGATCAACAATATTGATGAACAGGCGTACATCCTCGCCCGGCAGGTCGGCTTCACCCAGCTGGACCGCCCAATGGCCGGTTGCCGGATAGCCGCAATCATAGGCCTGACGGTAGCTCTTGTTGTTCAGGGCCATACCGGCGCTCGAACCCGTCTCGGCCCAGTCGAGGCAGCGACCGGTACCGGCGATTGCCGTGCGACCGATAACGACGTTGCTGTTGTGTAAACTCAGTTGCGGGAACAATCCCTCGACCAGTGATGCAATACCCGCCTCACCGACACCGGAAGACAGATTGGCGATAGGATTTTGTGAGAAACCGGTAATCGCGCTGGAAGCGATGTCACCTGTATCAAGAATACTCATGTAGCCCCCTGATATTCCACCCTGTTCCCGAAGATCGAATGGCCCCCTCTTGTAATTCCGAAGCCTTGTCCGATCCGACATCAGCCAGAACATGATATGCCCCGACTGCTGCTTTTGAGGTTCCGATCAAGCCCCTTATCCCTGAGCCGGAGACCCCGCGCCGATATTTTCGGGTAGAAAGCGATATCGCCATAACTCCGTATCAAATACCAACAACACCATCATCGCTTGGAATTTATCTAAAATACAAGGCTAATTTTGAGCAAACTTTGTTCAAAAATCGGGAAAACTTTTCTCAATCTTTAACGGATCGCGAGACAACCAACTGAATCAGAACAATATTTTACCTGTATACCGACCCTGAAAATTTGTCACCCCTGACCGGGCAAAAGTCAGACACCCGTATGTAAAGATTAACAAACCGCGCTTCTCGTCTTGGCGCTCACCCCGGAAAGGGCCATGATAGACACTGTTTTCGATTGACCATTCCGGGCGATTTTCAATGCGTCACAGGCTTCTGATTTTCTGCGCAATCCTTGTTGCAACATTTGCGGTCACCAGCGCATCCACGGGCCTGGCCGCGAGCGAGATCGCCACAACCCCGGTGGGTAACCTTGCCATCGGCGGTTATGATGCCGTGAGTTACCGGGCCGAGGATGGCCCGCTGCCGGGCAATCCAAAACATGTCTATTACTGGAAGGGTGCCAACTGGCAGTTTGTCACCGAGGAGAATCGCGAGGCATTTCGCGATGATCCCGAGGCATATGCGCCGGTGTATGGCGGCCATGGTGCCTGGGCGGTATCAGTTGGCGAATATCTGCGCGGCGATCCGCGGATTTTCACCATCAGCGATGACACGGTTTATCTGTTCTACAGCGAAGATACCAAGGCGAAGTGGCTGGACAATGCCAAATTCCTGAAACAGCGCGCCGACCGGGAATGGCTCAAAACCCTGCCCAAGATGCAATAAACCGTTCAGGCCGCAATCATCCCCATGCCCAGCGACACCCTTGTTACCGAACAGACCAAACGCCAGTTTGACCTCGATACCATCGTGTATAATTTCAGGCTTGGCTCCGGGCTGATCCTGTTCGCTTTTGTCCTGACCCATCTGCTCAATCACAGCCTCGGCCTGATCAGCCTCGACCTGATGGAACAGGTGCAGGACTGGCGGAAGATGGTCACCCGCCATGCGCTCGGCACGACCATCCTGTACGGTGCCCTCGCCACCCATATGTTTCTGGCACTGGCCAAGACCGCGACCCGCAACTCACTACGCCTGCCGCGCTGGGAACTGGTACAGCTGATCTTCGGCCTCGCCATTCCGATGCTGCTGATCCTGCATCTGGCCGATACCAGAGCCAGCAATTGGCTGATCAATTTCAACGACAGCTACCGCAGCGCCATCCCCGGTTATTGGCCGAAAATGACCTGGCTGCCGATTGCGCTGGTGATTGTGGTCTGGACCCATGCCTGTATGGGCCTGCATTTCTGGCTGCGGCTGAAGCGCTGGTATCGCCGCCGGTTCCTGCTGCTCTTTGCGCTGGCGATCCTGATCCCGACGCTGGCGATTGCCGGTTTTGTCACCGCCGGCAAATCGATCAGTGCTGAACGTGCTCTTAAGCAGGCAAAGCGCGCCGATGTGATCATGGAGCATATCCAGCCAGCATCGCCCCTGCTGACACTGGCCAGCTTCAACCCGGCCCAACAACCATCAGCCCTGACACCACCACCGGCCAATCAGCCGATCCTGGTCGCACAACAGAAGGGCGGCTGGTCCTACGGCAAGATCATTGAGTACGCCAAGATCGGGCAGGTGATGTTCGGCGCCTTTGCCCTGCTCGCCCTGTTCACGCCGACCGCCTTCTATCTGATCCGCCGACGCGGGCCGAAGGTTGTGGTCAATTACCCCGACAACCGGCAGGTCACCGCCCTGCGCGGCACCAGCCTGCTCGAAATCAGCCGTCAGGCGCGCATCCCGCACACCTCGGTCTGCGGTGGGCGCGGACGCTGTTCCACCTGCCGGGTACAGGTTGCCCGCTCATCCGATCCGCAACCGCCACCCAGCGAGATGGAAAACAAGCTGTTGCACAAGATCAAGGCACCGAACGGTGTCCGTCTCGCCTGTCAGCTGGAACCAGTCGGCAAGCTCTCGGTCACCCCGCTGGTCCCGGCAAACAAGGCCATGAACAGCATCGGCAAACTGAACCCGCAATCCCTCGGCATCGAGCGACCGATTGTCGTGCTGTTCGCCGATCTGCGCGGCTTCACCAGCCTGAGCGAGGACAAGCTGCCCTATGACACGGTGTTCCTGCTGAATGAGTACTTCAACCGCCAGCAACAGGCGATTTCCCGCCATGGCGGCCGGATCGACAAGTTCATGGGTGACGGGATCATGGCCCTGTTCGGTGCCGAGGACATATTTGATGCAGACAACAAACCGGCCAGCGACCTACAGACCGCCAGCAAGGGTGCCCTCAGCGCGTTGACCGATATGATTCAGACACTCGAAGATATGAACCGAGACGAACGGCTGGCGCTCGCCCATCCACTTCGGATGGCCATTGGCCTGCATGCCGGGCCCGCCGTACTCGGCGACCTCGGTGCCGGTCAGGCCCGCCGCCCCACGGCCATCGGCGATGTGGTCAATGCTGCCGCCCGGCTGGAAAGCCTCGCCAAAGAATGGGACGCACCGGTCGTGGTGTCGGTCGACGTACTGCAAGCAGCGGGCTTGGGCCTTGAAGGGTTTGAACCGGTCAGCGTTGAGGTACGCGGTAAACAGAACAAGATCGACGTTGTTCGCCTCGATGACCCGGCAGCGCTATCCTTATGAGTGATCCTGACAGTTTACCGTGGTACCGCCACGCGCTGGTCTCCTTTGAACCTGTCTGGCTGGTCCCGCGCAGCCTGCTGCTCGGCACTTTTGGCGCTGTCCTGTTCCAGCTTCTCGGCCTGCCGATCCCATGGCTGACCGGGGCGCTGCTGTTCTCCGCCTGCGCTAATCTGAGTGGCATCCCCATCGGTTTTCCCAATATCTTCGGCACCGTGCTTCTGTCCCTGCTCGGCATCACCATGGGTACCGGCATCACCCCGGATGCGTTTCAGGCCATTACCCAATGGCCGGTATCCGCCATCGGCCTGATCATTACCGTGGTCTGCATCACCTATGGCGGCAGCCTGTTCTTCCAGAAGGTTGCCAAATGGGACCGGCCAACCGCCTTCATGGCCAGCCTGCCGGGCGCGATGGCCTATGTTGCAGCCCTGGTCGAGAGCACGCGGGCAGATCAGAAAAAAGTCATTATCGCCCAGGCCCTGCGGGTGTTTTTCCTCGTCTTCCTGCTGCCGCCCATTCTGCTGCTTGATCAGGGTTCGGCCATGCCGGACCGGGGCGGCGGCTATGGCTTCATGTCACTGCCGGAGATTGCCATCATCGGTCTGCTGACCATGGCGCTGGGTTGGGGCATGACCCGGCTGCGCATTCCGGCTGCCCACATCACTGCCGGGCTGATTGTCTGCGGCGCTGCCAATCTAGCCGATCTGGTCCATGGCGGGCTGCCGACGATCCTGCAGGATGCCATCTATGTCGCTTTCGGCTGTTTCATCGGCAGCCGGTTCATGGGCTCGGGCTGGCGCTCGGTTTATGAGACACTGGCCCCGGCCATTGCCTCGATCATCCTGATGTCGACTATCAGCTTTACCGCTGCCTTCCTGATCTCGCTGATGATCGATATCTCGCTCGGCGCCATCATGCTGGCCTTCGTGCCGGGTGGGCTTGAGGCGATGATTATCATCTCCCTCGCCCTTGATCTGGACCCGGTCTATGTCACTGCGCACCACCTGTTGCGTATGCTGTTGCTGATCTTCACCATGCCGCTGTTCGTCCGGTTCATGAAGCTGTGATCACCACCACCACGGGTCAGGCATCGAAAAAGGTACGCGCAACCGGCGGTTTCTGTTAATATTTCAACCATGAAATACGCGCGTGAGCTGCAGATACAGATTGACGACGTTTACGCCTGTCCGGGCAACTGCGCGGGCTGCATTCTGGTGGCGGATGAGCGGCGCACGCGAACCCCGGATATGTCCGAGCGCCTGCTGCGCCTCAGCATGAATCGGCTCGACGCCTATATCCCGACCCTCGACAACCTCGAATATATCAACCTGACCTATGGCATCGGCGACCATCTGCGGATGGATCAGGACTACCTCAAGCTGCTGCACAGCCTCGGTGCCGATCTGCTCGAGAAGCACGGCTATGACGATCCGAAGAATGCGGTGTTCTTCACTACCAGCCTGATCGGCAAGGCGGATATCCTGCTGCCGCGGCTGGAGGAGTTGGCGCATCACGACCGTCGAGTGCAGTTCTATCCCATCGCCGTGCTCGACCCGGCCAAGCTCTATAACAAAAATTTCGGCGCTGTTTACGAAGGTAATATCCTTCGCGCCAAGGAGCTGTTCGGCAAGGTTGATCTCGCGATCAACCTGAGTGCCGAGGCGATTGAGCGGATCACGCCGCAGGAACTGCATGACTTCGCCGCCGAGAACGAATTCGACGAGGTCACGATCAACTGGACGCCGACCAAGGCGAATATCGCCCATACGGCCCCCTGCATTGATGATCTCGCCGATTGGCTGATCGCCTTCAACCGGGCGGTGGTCAGTGCCGAACGGATCGGATCGAGCTTTGCCCCGGTGCTGCGCCGGTCCATCGATGCGGTGATGTGTCAGGCCGATGATGATCGGCCGACCCTGCAACAGGCGGTCAATGATGTGCTGCCGGAGACGATCCGCAAATCCATCGAGATCGACCATCTGGGCAACCTGCTGCCGAAACTGGAAGCGGTCGGTGATATCACCCATGGCGACCGGTTCGGCCTGCCGACCCTCGGCAATATCAATCAGGGCGAGATTGCCGACCTGCTCGGCACCGCCATGTCGCCGCTAAAAGCCCGCGTGATGGGCATTCACAGCCGCAGCCCGGCCTGTGTCGACTGTCCGCATCTGGCGGTCTGTGCCGTTACCGGCTTCCATGTCCAGACCCATATCCTCGGTCCCCGTGCGGGCCGTGAGACCGGCTGCCCCCATGTGGCGGCCAAGCTGATCGACCACTTCATGGATGAAGCCGTCATCGCCGACGAGTTGCGACAGGAACAGGCCTTCATCGCCCCTGCCGCACGGCGACAAACCAGCCGTGGCAACAGCGAGTGGATGACAGCATGACCAGCACCCGCGCCCCGATCATGGATGAAGATGTCACGACCGATGTGACCATCGAGATCTTCAATCACTGCGAAGGCACCTGTACCGGGTGCCTGTTGTCGGTTGCCGAACGCCGTTCCGCCATGCCGGTCATGACCCTGAGCCGGTTCAAGGATGCGACGGCAGCGGTCAAGCAATGGAGCATCGACAGCGGGCGTTTCTATCGTTGTCTGCTGACCTTTGGCGACATTCCATGGCTGCCACTGAAAACTCAGGAAAACTACTATCAGGCGATCACCGATCAGGGACTGTCCATCGGCCTGACCATGACCATGGTTGAGCAAGACAAGTTCACCCATTACCGGGAAGCGCTGGATCTGGTGACCCAGGCCGATCCCGGTGTTGTGTTTGACATCACCCTCGACCCGATCCGCATGGAACGCCAGCCGGATTATGTCGAACGGCTGCTTGTGGCCATGGACTATGCCCCGCACCTGCACCTGCAAGTGCTGTTGAGCGAGGCGGTGATCCAGCATTATGCGCCGGAGGAACTCTCCGACAGCATTGCCGCCAAGATCGGCAAGCGCCCGATCCTGCTCGGCTTCACCCCGAGCCTCGAGAATCTCGAGCGCAAGAACTACCGCTATCAGGTGTCTTCTGCCGCCGATTATGCCCGGCGGTTCTACAGCCACACCAAAACCGGGCGCAACCATCTGGCGCGGGAACTGGCGCGCTATGATTCCGTTGGCGACCATGCCGACTTTATCGGCCAGACCTTCCATATCGGCCCGGACCTCAATGTCTATCCGATTGCCTGTACTGTCTGGGGCGATGTGATCCTCGACAGCCGCAATGGCGGTCAGCCGCTCGGCAAGATCGGCGCTGATCAGCCGCTGCGCGAAATTCTGACCGGCATCGGCGCAAAGCGGCAATCGATCAAGAGCACCTCATGGATGAGCCGCGGCGATTTCGACTGCGATGACTGCACCTACCGGTCAAGCTGTGAGTTCAATGGCATCGGTGCTGCCCGCCGCCTCTACCGCGATTTCGAGAGCCGTACCGGCTCCTGCTACGGCCCACGGGAAGTGGACAGCGTAATCGCCCCGCAGGTTGCGGCGGAATAAGGGGGTAGCGTTATGAACTTCATTCCCAAGCAAGGCAACGCTGGCCATCACCCGCTCGACAATGGCGGCCCGGTTTTTGATCGTCGTGACTCAACCCTCGGTGTCATGGATGACCTGCAGGTGGCGATCCATACCTATGACGGCTGCTCGCGCGGCTGTCCCGGCTGTGTCGTCGACAAGCATTTCAAGAACCGCGCCCGTGGCGAGCCGATCATGCCGCAGGCCGACCTCGCCATCGCGCAGGCCCGGGTGTCGGAATATTACGACTGGGTACGCGCCAATCTGAACACCCGCGACGACCCCGACGCCTATTTCTCCAAGGACGGGTTTCAGGTCAATCACTACAGTTACACCATGCGTTTCGGAAACCATTCCGAGCTGCCGACCGATGACCTGATCATGATCGCCGATACACTGGCGGCGGAATACAAGGTCTGGTCCACCGCGCCGACCGAGGAAGTGCCGAAATTCGCCGATGTACGCAAGGCCGTGCCCGGACGCTATTTCCTCGAGATCATCTATGACCCGGTCGCCGATGATGCCGCATTCATCCGCGACATGATCCTCGAGATGCGCAGCCACGACATTCTCGGCTACCCGGAAGTGCTGGTGACCCAGCGTCTGCTGAACGCACTATCGCCGGAGCAGTTTGTCGATGAGTATCTGGCCCCGCTCGGTGACCTCGACGTACAGGTCCAGTTCGGGCGCTATTCACCGTCGAAGACCCGCTCCTATTCCACAACGCAGGTCGTGCCGGTTGATCAGGAAGTGGACTTCCTGACCGCCGTTGCCAAGCGCGTGGTGGATCAGAAGCTGAAGCTGCACCCGATCCCGATTGCCGAATATGCGGTGACACTGCTTGATGAATATGAAGAGCTGACGGCATGGGAGGATGGCAAGGGCGTCAACCTCGATGCCCTGCCCGATGAGCAGCCATTCAATGCCAAGCGGATCATGGAAAAGACCCGCGACATCTTCCTGACCAGCCTCTATGTGGACCACAATCTCGACCTGTTCGTCTGGTCCGAGAGCATGGGCCAGCATGTGCTGGACTGGAATTTCGGGTTCAAGGCGCTGGGCAATATCCGCGATCGGTCAATTCAGGACATCGTCACCGAACGGGGCGGTGTGGTCGATCAGATGCTTATTGAGGTCATGCGCAACCTGATGACCCATCCGAAATGCGGCCCCTGCCGGTACAAGAGCTTCTGCGCCAGCCATGCGGTGCCGTTATTCCGCAAATGGCATGATGATGATGGCAAACATTGCTATGGCTATTTGCCGGTCATCCGCGAATTCCAGCGGGATTATCGCTTCCTGCAGAACATGATCGACGGCTTCCGCGATCTGGAGTTCTGATCTTGCTAGAAGCCCGGCCCCGCCGGTGTGGATGGCTGCGGTGCCGCGGGTTTGCGACCATCGCGCCAGCGGGAAACATCGCTCGCATCAATCACCACATTCTGTTCCGGTGCTTTTGGTGGCAGCAACTGCTTGTCCATCGCCTCAAGGCGCGGTTCGAAGCGGGATATAAACCGGTCCATCAAAGCCGCCGTCACCGGATCATCCTTGGCAGACCAGTATGGGCCAGGCTCATTCAGCCCGGTAATCATCGCGGCCTCATCAATGCCGAATGCGCGATCGGCCTGTACCAGCTCGGATTTCTTGGACGCCTGTGATTCAAGCCAGGCCATCATGTAATCATCATAACCCTCGGACCGCAGTGGGCTGCCCACTGTCGGCCATGTCCTGAACGCGGCCTTCATCCCGGCACGGACCGAGCGGTCATCGGTCGCATCAAAGCCCGACGACAACGCCGCTTGCTCGAAGCTCATGGCCATCGGACCGTAATGGGCATCCTTGTAAAGGTTCGACCAGACGTGCTGATACTGGCTATCGGCCTTCGACACCTCCCACAGCACCGCCAGCGCGGTGGCATCCGCATCGGCCTCAAGCACCCGGTTCAGGCGCAGATAGGAACGGGTATCATGGGGCAGCTTCGTGCCCGGCTGGTGATATTCGGTAACCGTCGACCATCCGGCGATAGTTTGCTCGGCATGGCGGGCCTCATGGGCAATATTCTGGATCGTCTCCGCCAGATCACGGGTCTGGGTAAACAATGCCCGGTCATAGGCGAGGTAATAACCGATCGCCTGTCCCGGCTCGAGGCCGCCCAGTTGAATGTCGTTATTCTCAAGCGAATTGATCAGGCGCTGACCGCGTTTGCTCAGCGAGATAACCGAGATGGCGCGGGAAATCCGGCGATTGAACGGCTTTACCGTCTTATCAGCAGGATCGACACTTCGCAGAAAACTGATTGGCCGTGCATTGGGGCGATCAGGGTCAGATGCGTTCAGTGGTGCCGGGCCGGTAACCGGAACATCATCGTCATTTGCCACCATTATGGATGACAAATCGTGTTCCTGATCTGCTTCTGGCTGGGCGACTGACACGGTACTGCTGACGTGGCTTTTCATTCAGGATTGATCGGATCGGCACTGCATGAGCCATGCAAGCGCAACATATCAACAATGCACCAAATGAAAGAAAGCGCGCGAGGCTAAAAATCGCCGCTAGCCCAGTTATCAACAACCTTTACCAATATGCCACGGGTATTGGCGGTTTTGGGTCAGTTATCGCTGAGAGTCCGGCGCACCGCATCGGCCCAGAGCGCCCGATCCTGCTGCCGCGCATCAGCACCTAACTCCGCCTCAAAACGCCGGTCGAGTGCCCAGCTGTCGGCAAACCCCTCGGCATTCGGCCAGACCCCGACCGCCTGCCCGGCCAGCCATGCGGCACCAAGCGCCGTGGTCTCCAGCACCACCGGACGGTCGACATCGGTATCGATGAGATCGGCCAGCCGTTGCATGGTCCAGTCCGATGCCACCATGCCGCCATCGACCCGCAGTACGGGGATCGAGGCCTGCCCGGAATCCTGCGCCATGGCCTCCAGCAGATCGGCGGTCTGGTGACAAACGGAATCAAGAGCCGCCCGACACAGCTCGGCGGGGCCGGTAGCGCGAGTCAGACCGAACAGCGCGCCACGGGCATCGGCGTCCCAATGGGGTGCGCCCAGACCGGTGAAGGCCGGGACCAGATAGACATGTTGCTCGGGATCGGCCTTGGCCGCCAACTCGCCGGACTGGGACGCATCAGAAATGATGCCAAGTCCATCACGCAACCACTGCACCGCCGCCCCGGCAACAAAGATCGAGCCTTCGAGGCCATAGGCGGTCTTGCCACCGAAACGATAGGCGATGGTCGATAACAAGCGGTGCTCGGAAAACACCGGTTTGTCCCCGGTATTCATCAGGATAAAGCAGCCGGTACCATAGGTTGATTTGATCATGCCGGGCTGGAAACAGGCCTGCCCGATTGTCGCCGCCTGCTGGTCCCCGGCAACACCGCGAATAGGCAGTGCGGCACCAAACAGCGCGGTTTCACAAGTACCGAACTCACCATCGCAATCGAGCACGTCCGGCAGCATGGCGCGCGGCACCCGGAACAGGTCGAGCATGGTCTCATCCCAAGCCTGTTCGGTAATGTTGAACAGGCAGGTACGGCTCGCATTGGTAATGTCGGTCACATGGGCCTTGCCACCGGTCAGGTTCCAGATCAGCCAACTGTCCACCGTACCGAAGGCGAGTTCCCCCGCCTCTGCCCGCGCCCGTGCGCCCTCCACATGGTCGAGCACCCAGGCAATCTTGGTGGCCGAGAAATAGGGATCGAGCAACAGGCCGGTTCTGGCCGTCACATCTGCCTCATGGCCATCGGCTTTCAGCTTCTGGCAGGTCTCGGCGGTGCGACGGTCCTGCCAGACCAGCGCCCGATGGATCGGCTCACCGGTTTCACGATCCCAGATGACAACCGTTTCGCGCTGATTGGTGATCCCGACGGCGGCAATCTCGCTGCTATCGACACCGGCCTTGGCAATGGCCGTTTTGATGGTGTCGAGCGTGGTCTGCCATATCTCATCGGCATCATGCTCGACCCAACCGGATTTCGGGTAATGCTGGGTGAACTCCGCCTGCCCCACGCCAACCGGGCGATACCGGTCGTTGAAGACGATGGCACGGGACGAGGTTGTTCCCTGATCGATGGCAAGCACATGGCCGGACATTGGTTGTTTCCTCTGAGATATTTTGATTATTGCTATTCTTGTTCTTATTGAGCCGCGGCGGCCATGAAGCTCTCCAGCGCCTGCACCTGCTCGACCGAGAACTTCAGTCCCAGCTTCGAGCGACGCCACAGGATATCTTCGGCTGTCACCGCCCATTCATTGGCCATCATCCAGCGGACCTCCCGCTCGCTCAACCCATGGCCGAAATCGACACCGAGGTCGTCGAGAGCATCAGCCTTGCCCAGCACCTCACCGGCCTCTGAGCCATACTGATAGATCAGGCGGCGCACCGTTTGCGTGTCCAGAAACGGGTAACTTGCCACCAGCTTTGCCTCGGCATCGGCAATGCCCTGGGGTGGCAGCTTGCCGCCCGGCAATGTTGCGCCACCGGTCCACGGCTTACCGCGCGCGCCGAGTTTGTCCTCGATATGCTCAAGTGCAGATTCTGCCAGCTTGCGATAGGTGGTCAGTTTGCCGCCAAACACATTGAGCAGCGGCTGTTTCGCCGCCTTGTCGAGTGCCAGCACATAATCGCGCGTGGTCTCCTGCGCCTTGGCCGCACCATCCTTATAGAGTGCGCGAACACCGGCATAGGTTGAGACAATATCGGCCCGGCTCAGGGGCTGCTCGATATAGGCGTTGATGGCCTCCAGCAGATAGTCGATTTCCCCGTCCGTCGCGCGGCAGGATGCCGGATCGGTAACATCATGATCGGTGGTACCAATCAGCGTGTAGTCATGGTGGTAGGGAATGGCGAAGACAATGCGTCCATCCGGCTGCTGGAAGATGAAGGCACGGTCATGCTGGAACAGGCGTTTGACGATCAGGTGACTGCCCTGAACCAACCGCAGATTGTCCGGGTTGTTGCGACCAAAGCAATCACGCAGCACCGTATCCACCCATGGACCGGCGGCATTGACCACCATGCGGGCCGAGACGGTTTCAATCACGCCGTCAGCACGCTGCAAATCCGCAGACCAGCCGCCATCGGCGCTTTCCGTCACTTTAGCCACCGCCGTTCGGGTGTTCACCACGGCACCGCGCGCCGCCGCATCCCGGGCATTCAGGAGCGTCAGGCGGCTGTCATCAACCTGCGCATCGGAATATTCAAAACCGCGCTGAAAAATCGGCAGCAAGCCCGCACCCAGCGGCCCCTCAGCCAGATCGACCTTAGTTGTTGCAGGCAACAGCTTGCGCCCGCCGATATTGTCATAGAGGAACAGGCCGAGCCGGATCAGCCAGGCCGGGCGCATCTGTTTGTGCAATGGCAGAACAAAACGGATCGGACGGATGATATGCGGCGCCATGGCCCAGAGCCGTTCACGTTCAATCAGTGCTTCCCGCACCAACCGGAACTCATATTGCTCGAGATAGCGCAGCCCGCCATGGATCAGCTTGGTCGACCAGGCAGAGGTGGCCCCGCCGAGATCAGCTTTCTCGACCAGACAGACGCTGTAGCCCCGGCCAACCGCATCACGGGCAATACCGGCACCGTTGATCCCGCCGCCGATGATCAGAATATCGAAATCATTTTTGGTATCAGTCATAGACTTACGGGCCTACACCAGTCTGCCGCATTTGCAAACCCCGTGAATCCGGCCTTTCAGTTCAAACGCCGGTCTTATCCGCAAGCAGACTGTTCAGCACATCACCGGTGATCCGCAGATCATCCACGTCATTGCGGGCCAGCGCCATGCGCTGACGATTGAAGGCTCCGCGTATCCCGTCAAGCCGCTCAACCGCCTTGGAGACATCCTGCCACTGGTCATCGGACAGCCCGCCGCGGTCATTCAACCGGCCAATGGTATGGGCAAGGTCGACCGCCATCGGTACGTGATGGTGCAGGAAGTTGCGGGAGCGGACCACATCGCCCGGATCGACGCGGTAATCCTCTCCGATGGCAAGAAGGTCCGCGCGCATGCTGGCAATCGAGCTTTCGGCACCGTGCAATCCATGCTCCAGCGGTATGGCATCAAGGGAGTCGATCGCTGCCCCCAGCCTGCGGAAACCATCGGCCATATCGGCAATCGAGAGCATGGTGTGCTGTTGCAGGATTGATGGCGGTTCCGGTTCAAACATGGCGGTCAGACCGAGCCAGCCGACGAGACCGGCAAGACCCGCCTGCCACCAGATCATCCCGGCAAAGCCATCGGCCAGCAGCACCAACCCGGCTGCCGGAATACCAATCGCGATCTGCCGTAACCAGCCCTGCAGGGGCAGCGGCTCAAGCGACGCCAGATAGCGGGCAACATGGGCCTCGGCAGCCCGCAGGTCGTCACGGTCCTGTATCGGCTGGATCTCCGCCGTTACCTGCCGCATGTCGTCAGGTATCTGCAGTATTGTACCGCCCGCCGTCATCCTACTTTTCACGCTCCCAACCGGATTGAGGCGCGTCGGGCTGGCTAATATCGCTGGGATCGACACCGCCAATGTCCCGGTCGAGGCGCTGGGTCTCCTTGCTGTCCGGGGTCAGCAGACTTTCCTTGCGGTAATAGGCGTGCAGATCGGGTACGGAGATACCCACCAGCGCCCGCACCTCATTGACCGTCTTGTCGAAATGATCCTCGAACGGAAACTGCTCCAGTCGGGTTGCCTTGCTCGCGGCACCGGCACCGAAACCGAGTTTCAGCGCGTTAATGTCGGCATCCTCGAAGTTATAGGGCTTGGGATAGAAATGCTTGGTGGCAAAGGCGAAAAACGCCTCCTGCCAGTGTTTTAGCGCCTTGGTCGCCCCCATGGTGAAGCCGATGACGAACGCCTCGTCCTGCGCGCGCAGCCCACGGCCCAGCAGCACATGAATGGCATCATGGCGCTGCAGCGTGATGGCACCCGGCAGGGCAAATCGTGAGGACGGGTTTTCCAGCAAGCGTATCTGCCACGGGATTGAGGACGCCTCGACCTGTGGCATGCTGGACAAGACCTCACCCAATATCCGCTCGCCATTATCGAGACCGGGGTTCCAGCCCCACCATGGCAGCTTCTCAATCCCTTGCTTATGGGTTTCCTGACGGCTCATGAGCCACTCCCGATCAGGATTTCAACCCGCTGCAGACGTCGTTCATAAGCACGGCGGCTCTCGCCCTGCTGCTGTGGCAGGGGTGCCTGATCCGACATCGCGGCAACGGCAATGCGGCGTTCATCGATGCCGGACTGGACCAGCAGGTCGCGCACCGCCTCTGCCCGCGCCTCAGACTGTTCGCGCTTGGCCGCCGGGGCACCGATGGTGCCGGTATGGCCAACGACACGGACCGGCTGATCGCCACGCATCAGCGCATCATCCATCGCGGTCTGCAGCATTGATTTGCCCTGATCGGCAATCTCGTTACCATCAAACGGGATCAGCCAGCGCCGAACCTTGCGCTGCTGGTACTGGATGCCGCTGAAGCCGACATAGCCGGTAGCCAGGGCGACCAGACCGAAACCGGCACCGAAGCGCAAAATGCGGCGGCGTGAGACCGGTTCTTTCATGCGATTATTCCCCTTGAATCTGGACAGGAACCTGCCCGGATATTGTACCCATCAATTATTCAGCTGCTCGAAGCTGCTGCCATCGAAATCCGCCGCTTCGGCCACCGCAGCGGTCAGACCTTGCCGTAATGCCTCACCATTATCGGCTGAGCGATAGATAACCCGGCTCGGGTCATTCAGTGCGTGATTGCGACCAATACAGAAACCCACGGTCTGGATCACAATCGGCGTTTCGATGGTAATTCGATCCAGCATCTGCAGCATCAGCGCCTTGTCCGAGGCCGCACCATCGGTGACCAGCACGATATTGTATTCGCCATAGCCCGCCTGACGCTGTGCCTGATCCTCAAGCAATTTCATCGCCGATTGCAGGGTCAAGCCGATTGGTGTCCCGCCACCGGGGCGGATGCTATCAATCGCTGGCAGGATCACACCGGGCCGGTTGGGGCCGAGCGGGACCAGAACCTGCACCTGTTCGCCCTGAAACGAGACCAGAGAGATATAATCCTCTGGTCCGAGGCTGTTCAAAAACTCTGATACAGCAGGCCGGACAACCGAGAATTTCGGGTCAGTACCGGGCGCACAGCTGTCGTTGTCGCCCATCGAACCACTGGCATCAATCGCCAGCACATAATTCCGGCGGATACGGTTCTGATCCAGTGACGAGGGCGACAGATCCTCAACACCAACCGTACCGGCCCAACTCATCGCAGCCTTGGTTGCCTGATCCGCTGTCCGCAGTTTCGGCGTGTCGCCCGAGCCATTATTGCTTGAACTGTTTTGGCCCATTTCGGTCAGCCCGGCCATGATGCCGACCACAGCGATACCGATAATGATCGGCAACAAGCCCCCAGAGGGTCTGCGGTAACCGGATGAGCGGCGTTTGCGTCCCATAATCCAGCCCTCCCCGATCAGTTTTCAAGCAGAGTGAATTGCGACGCCTCGGCTTCAACAGCGATGAGACGGAAAACAACCCGCATGTTGGAGAGCCACTCGGCCTTGCTCGCCGGGGCCAGTGGCGTGACGCCATCGCCCGACAGCCCGGTTCTCGGATTTTTGAAGCCAAGCCCAAGCGTCTCGAACTGTGCCGGATCGAGCTGGATACCCTCGGATGAGGCATAGGTGATCAGGCTATCACGAACCGAATTGGCCCGTTCGATCGAGAGATTGAGCGCGGCGCGCACCTGACGCTGGAGGGCAACCTGCCCCACATTGCTCTGGCGGGCCTTGAGATAACCGAGCGGATCGCTGTGCCCCTCGATCACCATCACCGCACCTGCATAGGTCGAGGAGAGATCAACCACACGGCTGAAATCATCGCGGTAGACATCGACCGGGAAGTCGCGCTGGTTCGGCTGGAACCGGATTTCAAACTCGAACAGGGTGGCATCATCGAGCGTGCCCTGCGCCTGCTTGGCCGAGACCACCTGATTGACCGCCGCCGCATTGAAGCTGGGTGCCGCCCGGTCAGGCTTCACAACCCCGGATGCCAGTGCCGCAACCGACCATGACGGGACAATCTCCGATGGCAGGCTGATAGCATGTGTCTCACGGATCAGCCCCAGCCCGGCAAGCGCAGTCTGTGCCTGCCCCATGACCGCCTCGAACCGACGTGGGTTATTCGTGTCTTCATAGAAGGCGGCATTGCCTTTGACCCCGATGGTTTCGGCATCACGGTACAACAGCACCAGATCTTCCGCCGCCGCCGCATCATCGAGCAGCATCAGCGCAGATTGCCGTGCCAGCTTGCTGCCCGTGGCATTGTCGCTGAGCAGGGTATTGCGCACCTGCTCTTCCGAACGCAGCAGGGCATTGACGAATTTCGACACCACATCGGGATAGGCACGGAGGAAATCAGCGCGGACAAAATACTGATCGGCAATGATCCGGTTGGCCGAGCGGGTTGATGCCGCCAGCCTGGCATTCTTGACCACCGGGCCATAAAGCCCACCACCGGTCAGCGCCTCGGCATCCGGCAGGATGACAAAGGCTGCGTCAACGCTCTGATCCTCGACAAAGGCCTCACCCGGCGTTGATCCGGTCAGCCCGGTCAGGTCGCGGGTCCAGCGGATCGTCACATCGTCAACGGTCAGTCCGGCATCCTGCAGCAGCTTGGCCATATAATCGATATGCGGACCATCCTGCTGGATCGCGATGGTGGCACCGCGCAGGTTCTCGATCTTGCAGCACAGATCGCCGCGCACAACCAGTGCATCACCACCGGCAGACCATGAGAGCTGGGCAACCGGCACCATGGCTGTGCGTGGATCGCGCTCGGTTACATCGGTGGCCAGCGCCGCCATCCCGGTGGTCGCCCGCAGGAACGGGCTGTCGCAGTTGAGGAAGGCGCTGACCTGCTTGGCGAAGACATCTTCACGATACAGGCGGACATCCAGCCCGGCATCGTTGAACAGGGTACCGCCCTGCGTCTCCGCAGCTCCATTGGCATTGATGGCAATGGTATCAGCACCCCATGTGATCATCGGCACCGACAGGCTTTCCGGCGGGCGACAGTCACGGGCAGCGGTTTTGACCCGCTCCAGCATCGGTGCCGGGTCGACATAATCGACCGCATGGGCGCTGCTGGTGATACCGGTTATCGCAAGGGTCAGGGATAAAAACAGGCTGGCGAGACCAGCACGAAACTGCATTTTGCGCATAGCGTCCTGCAACTTATTTGGCCGCCCGTGCGGGCGGTAGAAAAACATCATTTCGTCAACATACCAGATTATTTGATTGAATACACAACCATGCCGGTGAGTGCGCCTCACCTATGGCAGGCTTACGGTGAGCGATTGACAACCTCGCGCAGGGCAAAGTTGCTCTCGATCCGCGAGACAAAGGGCAAAGCAGAGAGATGCTCGGTGTGGATACGCTCGAAATCACCGAGATCGCGGGCTGCCACCCGTAACAGGTAATCACTGCTGCCGGACAGGAGATAGCAGACAATAACCTCGGGAATATCCAGCACCGCCGCCTCAAACGCTTCCATCTGGTCCCGCCCGAGCGTCTGCAGGGACATATGCACCAGCACGGTCATCGGCAGGCCGATCAGCTCACGGTCGAGCACTGCCCGGTAACCAGCAATAACCCCGGCTTCCTCAAGCGCCTGAATACGCCGTGAACAGGCGGATGCTGATAGCCCCACCAGCTCTGCCAGCTGCACATTGCTGATCCGGGCATTGTCCTGCAATGCCGTCAGGATTTGTTGGTCAAATTGGTCCATACCGCAGCGCACCCAAAGTTAACGCATGAATAACGCGCTATTTTATAAATCACGCATGATACATGCAAATTGCTGCGCAACATACACTTGATTTGCACGGACATGGCGGCATTTTTTCAATATTCTGGCGTGCAAGCCATGTTTGATGGCCCCACTCTATATTTCTTTCAAGGAGGCAGGCATCATGCGCGTCGGATGTCCCAAGGAAATCAAGAACCACGAATACCGTGTCGGCATTACCCCGGCAGCCGCCCGCGAATATGTTCATGCGGGCCATGAGGTCCTGATCGAAACCCAGGCTGGCAGTGGCATCGGCGCCCATGATGACGACTACCGTAAAGCCGGTGCGACCGTGGTTGATACCGCCGCCGAGGTTTTTGAGCGCGCCGATATGGTGGTCAAGGTCAAGGAACCGCAGCCGACGGAATGGGCCCAACTGAAACCCGGCCAAATTCTCTATACCTATCTCCATCTTGCCGCCGACAAGGCCCAGACCGAGGGTCTGATGGCCAGCGGCTGCACCGCCATCGCCTATGAAACGGTCACCGCACCGGAAGGTGGCCTGCCCCTGCTCGCCCCGATGTCAGAGGTCGCCGGTCGTCTGTCGATCCAGTCCGCGGCCCGCTCGCTCGAAGCACCGGCAGGTGGTGAAGGCCTGCTGCTGGGTGGCGTCCCCGGTGTGGCACCGGCCAAGGTCACCGTGATCGGTGGCGGCGTTGTCGGTACCCATGCGGCCAAGATGGCAATCGGCCTCGGTGCCGATGTCACCATCCTCGACCGGTCACTGCCACGCCTGCGCCAGCTCGATGATCTGTTCGGCGGTCGTGCGCGCTGTCTTTATTCAACCGTCGAGGCCATCGCCGAAAATGTTGCCGCATCGGACGCCGTTATCGGCGCGGTGCTGATCCCAGGTGCCAGCGCGCCGAAACTCGTCACGGCAGATATGATCCGCACCATGCGCAAGGGTACAGTGGTTGTCGATGTGGCGATTGATCAGGGTGGCTGCTTTGAAACCTCCCATGCCACCACCCATGCCGACCCAACCTATCTGGTTGATGGTGTCGTTCATTATTGCGTTGCAAACATGCCCGGCGCAGTGCCGAAAACCTCAAGCCACGCGCTGAACAACGCCACCCTGCGTCATGGGGTGATGCTGGCCAATCTCGGCCTCGAGGCGCTGGTCCGTGATCCGCATTTACGCAACGGTTTGAACGTACATCGCGGCCAGATCGTCAATCAGCAGGTCGCCGACAGCCTGTCGCTCGATTTCTGCGATCCGACCACGGTATTGGCCGCCTGATTGCGGTTTCAACCATCAATCAAAAGCCCGCAAGCCATTGCGCCTGCGGGCTTTTTCTTGTTGCGGCGCACAATAGAAAGACGGGGAAAAATCCATGTTTTCCCTTGGGGTTGGTCAGTGCCTGTGACATAAATTGCGCGATCAATTTGCTTGTCGGGAATTTTATAGCAAATGGCAAACGGTCGAAACCAACGACCGCCCCCAATCCTCTAGGGAGTAAATCAATGAAGTCTTTTATCGCCGCGGCAGCCGCCGTTGCCCTCATCGCATTACCGGGCGCAGCCTCTGCTGCTGACAAGTCCGATTGGCCAGCCAGCTTCACCGTTGGCACCGCCAGCCAGGGCGGCACCTATTTCGCCTATGGCACCGGCTGGGCCAACCTCGTTGCTGAGACCATCGGCGTTCCCGGTGGTTCCGAAATCACCGGTGGCCCGGTTCAGAACCTCGGCCTCGTGCACAATGGCGACCTTGCTTTCGGCCTGACCACCATGGGTCCGGCCCGTGATGCCCTCGATGGCAAAAGCCCGCTGGCACCAGGCGTGAAAATGGACAAGGTCTGCGCCATGTTCCCGATGTACCAGACCCCGTTCTCGGTCACGGTTCTGAGCAGTTCCGGCATCACCACCATCGCCGACATTCCTGCTGGTTCAAAAATCGGTTTCGGCCCTGCCGGTTCGACCTCTGACACCTATTTCCCAGCCATGATGGAAACCCTCGGTGTTGATTTCGACCGTCGTAACGGCAGCTGGAGCGACCTTGGCGGTCAGCTTCAGGATGGTCTGATTGATGTTGTCGCCTTCGCGGCTGGCGTTCCGATCCCTGCGGTCAGCCAGCTTGAGGCACAAACCGATATCAACATCATCGAGTTCACCGAAGAAGAGCAGGCCAAAATCATGGATGCTTTCCCGGTGGCTGCCTTCACCATTCCGGCATCAACCTACAACACGCTGACCGAAGACGCGCGCGCGGTTTCCATGTGGAACTTCGCCATCGCCAACTGCGACCTGCCAGAGAGCTTTGTCTATGAAGCAACCAAGGCGGTCATGGGTCAGCACGACAAGATGATGTCGATCCACAAGGCTGCCCGGACCACTATTCCTGAGAATGCGTCCAAGAACACCTTCATTCCATGGCACCCCGGTGCTGCGAAGTGGTTCCGTGAGAATGGCCAGACCATTCCTGACGACCTCGTATACTGATCACTAAGTAAATGATCATATAATTCGGGCCGCACCATGATCTGATGGTTGCGGCCCGTTTTATGAAGCCCTTGTTTCCAGATACAAACTCACGGGCCAATATCTCTGCCGCGGCAGATCGACATAACAACGACAACAAGATTTACCCATGTCCGATAATCACGACACCCCGAACCCGGAACAGACAGCAAACCCATCGGAGGATAGCTTGCCCACCGATGCAATCGGGCAGGAAGTACCCGGCGCCGCTCAAGGTCCTGAAACCTCACCCCCTGAGGTTTTGTCCCCGGTGATCGCGGAAGGTGTCGATGATGAACCGGTCGAGAGCAACCGGCGTCTGTTTGAAGGCTGGTCCTACTGGTTGATGTTTGCACTGGCCATCGGCTATTCGACCTTTCACCTCGTTTCGCTCAATATCTATCCGCTGGAAACCTGGAGTTTCCGTATCGTCCACATCGCCGGCGCACTCATCCTCGGTTACCTGCTGTTTTCCGGTCGGGCATTTCGCATCTTCCCGGAGGGGGAAGAAACCCCGTCGCTGGTCAAACAGATCGGTTTTACCGGTTTCTTGAGCGCCCTGTTCCTGATCCCGGCCCTCTATACCCTCTATATGGTCTATGAGATGTGGCAGATTATGGCCGATGGCGCACCGCGCATTGACGCAGCGATCGAGACCAACCGCTATGGCTGGCCACTACTGGCCGCCGCTGCTGGCGGTATTATCATGTCGTGGATCCACCGCCGCCACCGAGCCACCTTCAACCTTGCCGATGTGGTGCTGGTCATCTGCAGCCTGTCGGTCGCCGCCTATCTGCTGCTGGTGTTCAACTCACAGATGCGGATGACCACAGGCACACCGTTCGCGCCGATCGGCATTTCCTTTGCCGCCGCTGCCGGTACCCTGCTGATCCTTGAACTGACCCGCCGGGTTGCCGGTCTGGCGCTGATTGTCATTGCCGCGGTTTTCGTCGGCTATGTCTATCTCGGGCCATATCTGCCGGGCTTCCTCAATTATCCCGGTCTCTCGACCCAGCGTTTCTTCAGTCAGGTCTATACCGATGCCGGTATCCTCGGCCCGACAACCGCTGTGTCCTCTACCTATATCATCCTGTTCATCATCTTTGCCGCCTTTCTGCAGGCCTCAAAGGTCGGTGATTATTTCGTCAATTTCGCCTTTGCACTCGCCGGTCGCTCCCGTGGTGGCCCGGCCAAGGTGGCGATTTTCGCGTCCGGTCTGATGGGCATGATCAACGGCACCAGCGCCGGTAATGTAGTGGCCACAGGCTCACTCACCATCCCGCTGATGAAAAAGGTCGGCTATCACCGCAAAACCGCCGGTGCTATCGAGGCCGCAGCCTCGACCGGTGGTCAGATCATGCCGCCGATCATGGGCGCAGGCGCCTTCATCATGGCCGAGATCACCGGCATTCCCTATACCGATATCGCGATTGCAGCGGTCATCCCGGCAATCCTCTATTTCGCTTCGATCTATTTCATGATCGATTTCGAGGCCGCCAAGCTGCATATGCGCGGCATGCGCGAGGATGAATTGCCGAAGCTCAAGGACATGCTCGCCCGTGTCTTCCTGTTCATCCCGATCATCATCCTGATCGTGGCCCTGTTCATGGGCTATTCGGTGATCCGTGCCGGTACACTGGCCACCGCTGCCGCCGCGGTTGTCAGTTGGCTGACCCCATACCGCATGGGGCCGAAATCCATTGCCAAAGCGCTTGATCTCGCCAGCACCATGTCGATCCAGATCATCGCGGTCTGCGCCTGTGCCGGTATCATCGTCGGGGTTATCTCGCTCACCGGTGTCGGTGCGCGTTTCTCCTCAGTCCTGCTCAACATTGCCGATGCCAATCAACTGCTGGCACTGGTCTTTGCCATGCTGATCGCGATCCTGCTCGGTATGGGCATGCCGACCACCGCCGCCTATGCCGTTGCCGCCTCGGTCGTGGCACCGGGGCTTGTGGAACTCGGCATTGAGCCACTGGTCGCCCATTTCTTCGTCTTTTACTTTGCCGTGGTCTCGGCGATCACGCCGCCGGTGGCCCTCGCCTCCTATGCGGCGGCAGGCATATCCGGGGCCGGGGCGATGGAGACATCGGTCGCCTCGTTCAAGATCGGCATCGCCGCCTTCATCGTGCCGTTCATGTTCTTCTACAACACAGCCCTGCTGATGGAAGGAACCTGGCTGCAGATTATTCAGGCCGGTGTGACTGCAGCAGTCGGCGTCTTCCTGCTCGCCTGTGCTGTGCAGGGCTGGTTCTGGGGACGGAATGCTGCATGGCCATCGCGTCTGCTGTTGCTGGTTGCGGCTCTCTGCCTGATTCAGGGCGGCATCATTACCGACGGTATCGGTATTGTGCTCACCGCTGCTGCCTTTGGTCTGCAGCGGGTCATCAAGCCGGGTGACGATATCAAACTGGCGCGTGGTGCCGATTAAGGGGCCAGTTGCGCCCCTGATCGGCCCATGGCACGAATATGTGCCATACGCAAAGCCCGGCTTGTGATAGTCTCGATTGCTGAGTAGAAGCGGATTCGTCACGCCGCAACCTTCCTTAGATCAGTCGGGATTTCCATGAGCATCCGCGTTGCGTTAACCCACCGCACAACCTATCGCTATGACAGCCCCGTCGAGCTCGGACCACAGATTGTCCGCCTCCGGCCCGCGCCCCATTGCCGAACCCCGATCCTGAGCTATTCCCAGAAGATCGAGCCGGTCGAACACTTCATCAACTGGCAGCAGGACCCGTTCGGCAACTTCATGGCGCGGCTGGTGTTTCCAGAACATACCCGGCTGTTTCAGGTGACAGTCGATCTGATCGCCCGCATGGATGCCATCAACCCGTTCGATTTCTTCCTTGAGGAAAGCGCCCATGACATCCCCTTCATCTATGATGATGGCACGCGCAAGGAACTGGCCCCCTATCTCGAGGTAACCGAGAACGGCCCGCTGCTGAAAAAGCTGGTGGCCGATGTCGATCTGACCCCGCGCAGCACCGTTGATTTCCTCGTCGACCTCAACACCATGCTGCACCAGCGGATCGGCTACATCGTGCGGATGGAACCGGGCGTTCAGACGCCGGAAGAGACCCTGACGCGTAAGAAAGGCTCCTGCCGTGACAGTGCCTGGCTGTTCGTCCAGATGCTGCGCCATCTGGGCTATGCCGCCCGCTTTGTCTCCGGCTACCTGATCCAGCTGAAGGCCGACCTCAAATCCACCGATGGTGCCGATGGTCCGGAAGCCGACTTCACCGATCTGCACGCATGGGCCGAAATCTATGTGCCGGGTGCCGGCTGGATCGGGCTTGATGCCACCTCCGGCCTGTTCGCCGGTGAGGGCCATATTCCGCTCGCCGCCACGCCAGCCCCGCAGAGCGCCGCGCCGATCAGCGGTTCCCTCAGCGGCAATGCCAAGGTCGCCTTCGACTTCGATATGCAGGTAACCCGGCTGAAGGAAACGCCGCGCATTACTCGCCCCTATTCGCGCGAAGAATGGGGCGACATTGAGGTGGCTGGCGATGCCATCGAGGCAAAGCTGCAGGCCAGCGATGTTCGCCTGACCATGGGCGGTGAGCCGACCTTTGTTGCCACCAACCACCGCGACGATGAGGAATGGAACATCGACGCGGTCGGCCCCAACAAGCGCGACTATGCCGACAAGCTGATCCGCCGCCTGCAGGCCCGCTTTGCGCCGGGTGGCCTGCTGCATCACGGACAGGGCAAATGGTATCCGGGCGAAACCCTGCCGCGCTGGGCATTCGGCCTCTACTGGCGGGGGGATGGCGCACCGCTCTGGAATGCACCTGACCTGATCGCCCCGGAAATTGTCGAGAGCGATACCACGCCCGGCATCGAAGAGGCGGAGAAGTTCACCCGTGCGCTGGCACAAGCGCTGGAGATCGAGGACGACACGGTCCAACCCGCCTATGAAGACCCGGCCGAGTTCATGTTGAAGGAATACAGCCTGGCCCCGGAGATCGATCCCGTGGATAACAACCTCGCCGATCCCGAGGCACGCGCCCGCATGTCTGCGGTCTTTGATCGTGGCCTGAACAAACCGGTCAGCTTCATCCTGCCCGCCCAGCCGATGCAGGCCAAGGCGGCAGCGGACAAATCAAAGCGGCGACGGCATTTCCGCTGGCAGAGCGAGCGCTGGAAAACCCGGCGCAAGGCACTGTTTCTGGTGCCCGGTGACAGTGCGGCCGGTTACCGCCTGCCGCTCGGCTCACTCGCCGGACGCGATGGTGACCCGCTGCAGACCATCCACCAGCTTGACCCGTTCGAGGTACGTGGTGACCTGCCTGCCCGTGGCCCACAACGGCAATCCCGGCTGGCGCAGGAGAGCAAGCTGCGCGAACAGCAGATTGATACGGTCGAAGGTAACTTCACTACCGGCTATGGCTTCAATGCCGAATTCGATGGCGATGGCCCGGCGGTCAAAACCGCGTTGGCCGTGGAGCCGCGCGACGGCAAGCTGTGCATCTTCATCCCGCCACTGCGATCAGCCGATGAATATGTCGATCTGATACAGGCAGTCGAGGAAGTCGCCAGCGACCAGCAGATGCCGGTGCAGATCGAGGGCTATGCCCCGCCCCATGACCATCGCATGAATGTCATCAAGGTCACGCCCGATCCCGGTGTCATCGAGATCAATATCCATCCGGCCACCAGCTGGCGCGAACAGGTGGAGATCACCAAAGCGCTGTATGAGGAAGCCCGGATGGCCGGGCTGGATGCCTCGAAGTTCCATATCGATGGCCGCCCAGCCGGTTCCGGTGGCGGCAATCATATCGTGGTCGGCGGTGCAACGGCGAGCGACAGCCCGTTCCTGCGCCGCCCTGATCTGCTCGCCTCGCTGGTCCGCTACTGGCAGAACCACCCGTCGCTGAGCTACCTGTTCTCCGGCTTGTTTATCGGCCCGACCAGTCAGGCACCACGCTTCGACGAGGCCCGCCATGACAGCCTGTATGAGCTGGAAATCGCACTGGCACAGGTACCGGACCCGACCAAATCCGGACAAGCCGACTGCCCGCCATGGCTGGTTGACCGCCTGTTCCGCCATCTGCTTGTCGATGTCACCGGCAATACCCACCGCTCGGAAATCTGTATCGACAAACTGTACTCGCCCGACGGCCCGACCGGTCGCCTCGGCCTTGTGGAGTTCCGCGGCTTCGAGATGCCACCACACCCGGAGATGAGCCTCGCACAACAGCTCATCATCCGTGCCCTGATCGCCCGGTTCTGGGACCAGCCCTATCACGGCAAGCTACGCCGCCATGGCACCGCATTGCATGACAAATTCATGCTGCCCTATTTCCTCTGGCAGGATTTTGAGGAAGTGCTGCAGGAAACCAGCGATGCCACCGGTGTTCATCTTGATCCCGACTGGTTCAAGGCACAGTTCGAGTTCCGGTTCCCGCGCTGCGGCACGGTACGTTATGACGGTATCGAGCTTGACCTGCGTATGGCACTGGAACCATGGCATGTGCTTGGTGAAGAAGGGGCCATCGGCGGCACCATGCGGTTTGTCGACAGCTCTCTCGACCGGTTGCAGGTCAGCGTCACCGGCGTTGCCGATGACCGTTATGCGGTGACCTGTAACGGCATCGCCCTACCCCTGCACCAGACCGGCCAGCCGGATCGTCAAATCGCCGGGGTGCGGTTCCGCTCATGGCTGCCGTCATCCTGTCTGCACCCGACCATCATGCCCCATGGCCCGCTGGTCTTTGACATTGTCGATACCTGGAACGGTCGCAGCATCGGCGGCTGTACCCATCATGCGGTGCATCCAGGCGGTCGCAATTTCGAGACACGCCCGGTCAATGAGCAGGAAGCACAGGGCCGCCGTGAAGTCCGGTTCAGCCCGACCGGCCATACCCCCGGCCCATTCCAGCCACGCTATGTACCGATCGCGCCGGAATTTCCCTACACCCTTGATCTGAGGCGGTTTTGAGCAGTTTTGACGAACTGATTATCGAAGCAGGTGTCGCTCCGGGCACTGGGATGCGCGATCATTACGATCTCGACCCGGCGCTGATATTCCTCAACCACGGCTCATATGGCGCGGTGGCGAAGCCGCTGAAGGCAGCACAGGATCGATGGCGGCTTGAGATCGACCGCAATCCCGATGGCTTCATCCGGGATCGCTGGCCGGAACTCCAGCGCGCATCCCGTACGGCGCTTGCCGCGTTTCTCGACACCGAAGCGCATCAGATCGGGCTGGTAGCCAATGCCACCTCGGGCCTGCAGGCAGCGGCCGTGGCGGCACCGCTCAAGCCCGGCCAGAAAATACTGATTACCAACCAGACCTATCCAGCGCTGACCAATATCCTGCGCCATGTCTCGGCCCTGCGTGGCACCGAGATCGTCACCATCGATCTGCCGAGCACACCGGAGAGCGGCACATATCTGCTCGACAGGCTGGAGACCTACCTCGCCGATGATGTTGGCCTGATGGTGGTGGATCACATCACCTCACCCACCGCGACCCGCTTCCCGGTTACTGATGTTATCCGCATCTGCAAGGCACAGGGCGTGCCGGTTCTGGTGGATGGTGCCCATGCGCCGGGGCATGTGCCGCTGAACCTTAGCGAGCTTGATGCCGACTGGTATGTGGGCAATGGCCATAAATGGCTGGGCGCACCGCGCGGCACTGCCTTTATCTGGAGCCATGAAAAATGGCTGGAGCGGACCGAAACCCCGGTCATCTCGCATAATTTCGGCAAGGGCTTTGAAGCCGCCTATGTCCAGTATGGCACGATTGATTACAGCGCCTGGGCCAGTATTCCCGACGCCCTCACATGGTACCGCAAGCTGGATCAGGCCGGTGCCTTCGCGCACGCCAAAACCCTAGTGGCCACGAATTACGCCGAGATTGCCGACCGGCTTGAAGCCGACCTGATAACCGATCCCGATGATCCCGGCATGATGGCGGCCATGTTGCTGCCCCGTGACTATACGGCAGACATGGCAATCCCGCTGCGGCTCGCGCTACAGCGGGATCATGGGATCGTTGCCGTGTTTATTCCCTGGCAAGGGCAGCGCCTGATCGCCCGGCTGTCCTGCTACAGCTATTCCAGCCAGAATGATCTGGATACCTATCTGTCAGCAGTCCCGGTGGCACTGCACAGCCTGAGAAGCTGAGCCTTACTCTTCGATCTCGTTGGCCGGGTCGGCTTGCAGCAGACCGTAATTGGCCTCACCGAGGCGCTCGAACAGCTCAAGCTGGGTTTCGAGGAAGTCGATATGGTTTTCCTCATCGGCGAGCAGCTTCTCGAACAGGTTCTTGGTGACGTAATCGCCCTCTTCCTCACAGGCTTCGCGTGCTTCCTTGTACAGGGCACGGGCGCTGTATTCACCCTTGAGATCGCATTCGAGGACTTCCTTGAGATTGGTGCCGATCATCAGCGGGTTGAGGGTCTGCAGGTTCGGGTGACCGCCGAGGAAGATGGTGCGTTTGATGAGGTCATCGGCATGGACCATTTCCTCAAGGCTCTCCTCGCGCTCTTTCTTGGCGAGTTTGGTGTAGCCCCAATCCTCAAGCAGGCGGTAGTGCAGCCAGTACTGGTTGACCGCCGTCAACTCGTGGCGAATTGACTGGTTGAGAAATTCGATGATGCGCTTGTTACCCTTCACGGCTGGATATCCTTCTCTCGTGATATGCGGTTGTTAGGTACAGAAATAACGACGCCAGACAAAATGTCGAGCACCAATTTAGAAATATTCTAAAAAAGGGCAAATTTTCAGAAATCAGGCCAAGATGTTGAAAATAAGAGTAATTTTCAACGGCGAAGGATAATCAGCCGGTGGCTTTGGATTGTTCAGCAACTGCAGCGGGTTGCAGGTCCTGCTCGGTCGGGCAGGCACAGCCGTTACAGGCAGCAGCGCCGGAAGTGACCGCATCCTGAATAACGCTGGTCATCAGTGGAACACACCGGGCACAGCACGGAGTCTCGCCCAGCGCCTTGAAGACGCTGCCCGCTGTCACGCGACCGGAGCCGCCGCCAGATGCCATATCCTCGGCAACCCCTTGGGCCGCACTGCGGATATCCTGACATTTGATTACGTTACAGTGACAAACGATCATAAAGAGAAAGCCGTATCCGGAACCCAGTTAGAGGACAGCATCGAAGGGAAAACCGGGCACCAGCCCATTCAAATCCCCGCCAAATCCACTGTGTTTCATACTATATCCAGTTAAACCGTGATTGCGAATGATTTTCAATCACGTTTTCGATTTTCCCCGTGATAACGCAGTCGCACCGGAAAATCACGTATAAATTGATGCGTTTTCCCGCAGCATTCGGTACCTATACAGGGCATCGAAAAAAAACCAAGAATGCCCAAGCACATAACATGACCCGTCGCACAAAAATCGTTGCCACCGTTGGCCCCGCCAGCAGTTCCGAGGAAATGCTCCGTAAACTCGCCGAAGCCGGCGTCAATGTCTTCCGCCTGAACTTCAGTCACGGCACGGCGGATGATCACCGTGAGCGCGTGAAATCCATCCGCAAGATCGAGAAGGAACTGGGGCGACCGATCTCCATCCTGCAGGATCTGCAGGGGCCGAAATTCCGCGTCGGCACCTTCGCCGATAACGGTGCCAAGCTGGAAGCCGGACAACGTTTTATCTTCACCCTCGATGATGTGGTCGGCGACACCAAACGGGTGAAGCTGCCGCATCCGGAAATCTTCCGCTCGATCATGCCCGGCAACGAGCTGATGGTTGATGACGGCAAGATGCGGTTCCGGGTTACCGGTATCACCGATGACGAAATCACGACCGAAGTCATGCTCGATGGCACGCTCCGGGATCGCAAGGGCGTAAACCTGCCCGGTGCCGATATCGATATTCTGGCTCTGACCGAAAAAGACCTCAAGGATGCCGAAACCGGCAAGGAACTTGGCGTTGACTGGGTTGCCCTGTCCTTTGTCCAGCGCCCCGATGATCTCTATGAGGCACGCAAGCGGATCGGCGACAATGTCGGCCTCTGCGCCAAGATCGAGAAGCCCGGCGCGATCCGCCATCTGGAAGAGATCGTGCGTCTGTCCGATGCCATCATGGTTGCCCGTGGTGACCTCGGTGTCGAACTGCCACCGGAAGATGTGCCCGGCTATCAGCGCGATATCATCAGCGCCTGCCGCAAGGCCGGCAAGCCGGTGATCGTCGCAACGCAGATGCTGGAGAGCATGATCACCGCCCCGACCCCGACCCGCGCAGAAGCATCCGACGTTGCCACCGCCGTGTTCAACGGCAGTGATGCGGTCATGCTGTCGGCGGAGAGTGCCGCCGGTGACTATCCGGTCGAAGCGGTCAGCACCATGGCGCGGATCATCACTTCGACCGAGGGGTACAGCAATTACCGGTCGATCATGTCGATCGACCATCAGGACATTCACGACACCGTGCCCCATGCGGTCGCCAAATCGGCTACCGATCTGGCCGACAATATCCGCGCCCGTGCGATTGTCGTGTTCACCGCCAGCGGCACCACCGCATCACGGATTTCCCGTGAGCGCCCGATGATCGAAACCATCGCCTTCGTCCCCAACCGCGAGGTTGCCGGACGGGTTGCGATGCAATGGGGCGTGCGCCCGGTGATCGAGCCGGAGAGCTTTGACATGGAAGGGATGCAGAACGCGGTAACCAAGGAGTTGACCGAGCGCGGCATTGCCAAGCCCGGCGATCCGGTGGTGATCGTGGCAGGCTTCCCGTTCGGCGTCAGCGGTTCCACCAACCTCGTCCGCGTCCATACGGTCTAGGCTGTAACCCGCACCCTATCGCTGTGAGAAACCAAGCTCAGCCGGGAACAGATCACGGACAACCAGGCCATCACGCTCGCCGAAGGTATAGCGCAAGGACAGCCCGGCGATATATTCCGTGTAGTCGGATGCGCTCGCCCCACCGGCAAAGCCGATCAACTGCCAGCGCGGGCTGATCAGATAGGCACCCTCGACCAGCGCGGACAGCGCCAGCGCCTTGCTGTTGCTGGCGGCAAAGCTGCCGAAGCCCGGATTTTCCGGCAAGATCGGCGAGGATGCCTCGTCAAAGGTTTCATAACCGATCGAGGCCGTGCCACGGAACAGGAAGTCCTTGTACTCCGTGGTCTGGAAATTCATGTCCAGCGAGACGCGGTGAAACTCCTGCGGGCTGAAATAGCCGCCATGCCCGTAGGTGAAAAAGAACTCGTTCTCGCTATAGGTCTCGTAGCGATAGGACGGACCAATACCGAAATGCTCGAACCCGCCGAGATCGAGGTCGTATGAGATACCGGCACCGATACCGAGCCGGTCATTCTCGACGATATTCTCCCCGATGAAGGTTGAGGCCAGCGCCTCGCCGCTGACGGTCCAGCGCTCACCCAACGGCACCACTGCCTGCACCCGCGGTCCCGCCTCCACCACCCGGCCATAGGCGTCACCGGTCACCGGATCATCGATCCCGGCGAGCGAGAGCAGGCTGTCGCGCCGCGATGATGCGGCCAGACTGGCGCTCGCTCGCCAGCCGGACTTGCCGTGATAGATCACGCCGACTTCGCCGGTCGGCAGCGGGCTGACCTCACCGGTCAGCGGCGTTGTGCCAAGCTGGGCAAAGGGCTGTATCTGCGCCTCATAGGTCCAGCTGAAGCTTGGCTCCATGGCATAGAGATCGTCGGTCGGATCAAATCGTCCCATGGCCCCTACCGGCGTCGGGGTACCGACGAGATCGCCTGGGCGCGGGGTCTCGGTATCAATGATCGGCGCGCGGACAATACCGGCCACCCGGTGCCGTCCGATCGGCACGCCCAGCGCCAGTGTCGGCGCCGCGCTCAGAAAGCGGTCCTGCCCCGGCTCGCCATCGGTGTAGCGCACCGCCAAACCGGCCTGCATCCACGGATCGCCGATGCCATGCAACCCGATGGCCTCCAGCCCCTTGCCCGCCACGAGAGATGCGGTCTGCACATGATCGCGGGCCAGAGCCTGATCCCGTCCGACAATGCGCAGGGTCCGGGCAACCTCGCCCGACTGGTTGGCGGCGATACCGATAAGTTCCTCGAACTCGTCATCAGCGGCGAGGCTGAGGGCCAGCCCCTCGGCATTATCCACCGCGTCCTTGCTATCCAGCAGCTGCTCGAACCGTGAGGCCGCCGCCCGGTACTCATTGAGGTGATAGCGTGACCAGGCAGCGATCTTCATGGCCGCGTCATGAATATCCGCATCCGCCTTGCGCTGTTCCTCGGCCAGCGCATCGGCCATGTCCCGTGCCCGCGCATAATCACCGGCATCGAAAGTTTTCTGCACCTCGGACAGGCGGATAATCGCCTTCTGATCCTGTACCTGCCCCTTGAGCCCGTCATTGCCGAGGCGATCGGCGACCTCCGCCACCTCATCAATCAGGGCCAGTGCCGTTTCGATATTACCGCTCTCGATCTCCGCCTGTGCGGCGAGCAGGGTCACCTGTCCCTGCAGCGCCACCACCCGTGGCGATTGCCCGTCGAGTTGCTCCAGCACCAGCCGCGCCTGATCCAGATTGCCGCGCTTCAGGGCAATCGCGGTGGTGCCGAGATAGGCATCCTCAGCAGCGCCCCAGTCAAGCGCCCGCTCGAACCAGCGCCGGGCGGTGCCGGTATCGCCACGCTCCAGCGCCGCATAGCCGAGCCGGATTGCCGGGCCGGGCTGGGCCGCGGTCATCGCCGCCGTTCCGGCCGCACGCAGGCGACCATCGGCCAAGGCATCGGCAAAACGGCGCACCGCGAGATGCTGGCCAAGCACCGCCAGATACTCCACATCACTCTCACTACCGACCGCATATTGCCGTTCCAGTTCCAGCAACATGCTGGCGGCGGACAGTGACAGCGCATCAATCGCCTGCCCGAGTACCGGCATACGCACCGTGGCAAGCGGGCAGTCAGTGACCAGATCACGGTGATATGCAATCAGGGCGGCAGGATCATCGTCGCCGTTGTTCAACCCGACCGGCACGGGGGCGAGACAGGCCGCATCTGTCGTAAGGTCACGGGTCGCACTGATCCCGGCGGAGAGATCAGCGACCTGCACAAAGCTGTCGGTTATCGGATTGGCGTCCGCAGGCGCCTGCACCGCCGGTGCCGGGCTGCCATCGCCCTGCCCTGAGAGGACGGCAATGCCGGTCAGCGCCGCGCTGCCGATGGCAAGCAGGGTCAGCCCTGCGCGCATCGGGCGTAATCTGGCCGGTCCGGTTTTGTCAGCGTCTGGCACGCGCATGGATACAGGCAAAGCACGAAGGGTTGAACTTATCCGCTGATATTATGCCGGACAGAACAGTGCTTGCCGGAGAGATCACCAGTTGACGGGGACCGTTACGCCCCGAACTGTTGCTGCGGCGTGTCAAATTCGGGGGTTGTAGACAGGATACGGTCGAGCCTGTCTGACAAAGCCGCTCCGCAAGCTCGCAGGATCAGGCAATAAACCCCGTCGAGTCGCCTACCGAGCGGTCGCTAGAACACCGACAGATCGGTGAGTGTCGTGAACTGTTCGAGCGCTGCGGTACCGACATAGGAATTGCCCGAACGATCGAGTTCCGGCGCCCAGACGGCGAGGCTCATCCTGTCCGGCACCACGGCGACAATGCCGCCACCGACACCGCTTTTTGCCGGCAACCCGACGCGGTAGGCAAAACTGCCGACACTGTCATAGGTGCCGCAGGTCAGCATTACCGCATTGATCCGCCGCGCCTGCCGGGCGGGCATGATCGTCTCTCCCAACAGCGGCGAGAACCCGCGATTGGCGAGGGCCAGCGTGGCGGCGGCGAGGTCGGTACAGCTCATGCGGATCGCACACATCCGGCAATAGGCACGCAACACCGCATCCACATCGTGATCAATCACGTCATGGCTCTTCATGAAATGGGTCAGGGCCGCATTCACATGGGCGTGCTGCCATTCCGATTGCGCCACCTCTTCGTCGATCTCGATCGCCTGATTGCCACTCAACAGGCGCAGGTAATCGCGCATCATCATGTCCGGTGACGGCCCGGCACTCATCAGCAGATCGACCATGGCCAGCGCACCGGCATTGATGAACGGATTGCGCGGGAAGCCGCCCTCATGCTCAAGCAGGACCAGCGAGTTGAAGGGATCGCCCGATGGCTCCTTGCCCACCTTGGTCCAGACCATGTCACCGGCCCGGACGATGGCAAGCTGGAGCGCGAACAGCTTGGTGATGCTCTGGGCCGAAAACGGTTGTTCCGCCGCACCGATATGGAACGTCTCGCCCGCCACCGTATGCAGCGCCATGCCGAACTGGCGCGGCGGCACATCGGCGAGCGCCGGGATATAATCGGCAACCTTGCCGCGCCCATAGAGCGGCATAATCGCCTCCGCGATCTGTTCGAGAACGCGCTGGTAGTCAATCTGGCGGGTCATAACGGGATGGCCTTTGTTCCGGCTCTTGATCTGATTGGATACAGTCTGCTTGGGTTCCTCACCACCACGCTTAACCGCCTGCACCCCTCACGGGCAAGGACAAGAAAGTGATGTGCGTTACAGCCCTGCTATGCCTATAAGCATATCAATGACAAAAACCCCTAGGAAATGGAGCCTGACATGAGCGGCGGCGCGCTGACTGGTTTGAGAGTGATTGACTGTACCCGTGTACTCGGCGGGCCGTTCTGTACCCAATGGCTCGGCGACCACGGGGCAGAAGTCATCAAGATCGAACCACCGACCGGCGACGAGACCCGCGGCTGGGGCCCGCCATTCGAGGAAGGCTCCGCCGCCTATTTCCGCGGCGTCAACCGCTCGAAAAAAGGCATCACCCTCGACCTGTCATCTGCAGAGGGCCAGGACGCCCTGCTCAGCCTGCTGGAAACCGCCGATATCATGGTGGAGAATTTCAAGACCGGCACGCTGGAGAAATGGGGCATCGGCCATGATGTGCTCTCAGCCAAATTCCCGCAGTTGATCCATTGCCGGATTTCCGGCTTCGGGGCCGATGGCCCCTATGGCGGCCTGCCCGGCTATGACGCCATCGTACAGGCGCAAGCCGGGCTGATGAGCGTCAACGGCACGCCGGAGAGCGGCCCCTTGCGCCTCGGTATCCCGATTGTCGATATCGCCACCGGCATCTCCGCCGCCTTCGGCATCATGTCGGCGGTGTATGAGCGTACGAAATCCGGCAAGGGCCAGTTTGTCGAGGCCAGCCTCTATGACGTTGCCTGCTCCCTGCTCCACCCCCATGCGGCGAATTACTTCATGGGCGGCAAGGAGCCGTCACTGACCGGTAATGCCCATCCGAATATCGTGCCCTATGACATGTTCGAGGCCGGTGACAAACAGGTCTTTATCGGCACCGGCAACGACCGGCAGTTCCAGCGCCTGTGCAAGACCATTGGTGCCGCCGAACTGGCCGAGGACCCGCGCTTTGCCACCAATGCCACGCGCAAGGAGAACACCGATGCGCTCCGCACCCTGCTGGAAGAACAGCTGAAACAGTTCCGGGCGGAAGATATCTGCGAGAAACTGATGGCCGCAGGCGTCCCCGCCGGCCCGGTCAACGGCATCGCCGCCGTGTTCGACAACGAACACACCAAACACCGTGAAATGCTGGTCGAATTCGACAACTACCGCGGCACCGGAAACCCGGTAAAACTCAGCCGCACCCCGGCCCAAATCAACCGCAAACCACCGAAGTTTGGGGAGCATAACGATGAGATTTTGGGCAAGCCTGCACTAGCCGAGCAAACTGACTAGGCCGCTCAATCAAACACCACCGTATTGCTGCCATTGAGCATGACGCGGCCTTCGAGGTGGAGTTTTACGGCGCGGCTTAGGACGAGGGCTTCGATGTCGCGACCCTGGGCGACGAAGTCTTCGGCGGTGCCACTGTGGTCGACGCGTACGGTTTCCTGTTCGATGATCGGGCCTTCATCGAGGTCGGGCGTGACGTAATGCGCGGTCGCGCCGATCAACTTGACCCCACGAGCATGGGCCTGATGGTACGGCTTGGCACCCTTGAAGCTCGGCAGGAACGAGTGGTGAATATTAATGATCTTGCCGAACAGGCGATTTGACAGGTCATTCGACAGGATCTGCATATAGCGCGCTAGGATCACGAGATCGGCCCCGGTCTCCCGTACGAGGTCAAGCAACCTTGCCTCCTGATCCGCCTTGTTATCCTTGGTCACCGCCCAGTGGTGGAACGGCACTTCCTCATAGGCGGCGATACGGGCGGCGTCATCGTGGTTGGAGACGATGGCCGCGACCTCGGCATTCAGCCAGCCGACCCGGATCTGGTAGAGCAGATGCAGCATGGCATGGTCGAATTTCGAGACCATGATGATGACCTTCGGCTTGACCGAGCGGTCGAGCAGCCGGGTCTTCATGCCGAACCGGTCGATGATTGGCTGCAGCGCGCGCTCCACCCCAGTCCGGTCGAGGCCATCAGGCACGGTAAAGCCGATGCGCATGAAGAACCGGTTCGAGCCACGGTCCCAGAACTGGGCACTCTCGGTGATGTTACAGCCATGGGCGGCGAGTTCGGTGGTCAGGGCGGCAACGATACCGACCTGATCGTCACAGGACAGGCTGAGGACATATTCCTGGGTAGTGGTCACGGTCATTATGATCTGGCAAGCAAACAGGCGGGATGAAACAGGAGCAGGCCGGACGGCCCGCTGCCGACCCCACGGTTATGAAGCGCCGATGCCCGGACTGCAAGCATGATGCAGACCGGATATGTGCAGGCTGCGGCATCAAGGCCGCAATAAGGACTGGATAGCCACGCAAGTTTGTGTATGCTGCGCTGCATCATAACCCCCGCGCGCCCGGTCACCAGTCTTCACCCGCACCGGACTGCTGCTTTCAACACACCTGTACGATACGGAAACCGGCTTTATGCATCTTGATCGGCTCCCTCCCGGCGACAACCCGCCCGATAACGTCAATGTCATGATTGAAGTGCCCGTCCGCTCTGACCCCATCAAATACGAGATGGACAAGGACAGTGGCGCACTCTTCGTTGACCGTATCCTCGGCACCGCCATGCACTATCCGGTGAATTACGGCTTTATCCCGAATACGCTCAGCGGTGACGGCGATCCGGTCGATGTTATGGTGTTGTGCGATATTCCGATCCAGAGCGGTGCCCTGATCAAGGTACGCCCGATCGGCGTCATGATGATGACCGATGATGGTGGTGAGGACGAGAAAATCCTCGCCGTACCGGTGCGCAAGATCAGCTCGCTTTACGAGCAATTCCAGACCCATGAGGATGTGCCAGAATCCCTGCGCAAGACCATTGAGCACTTCTTCAGCCACTACAAAGACCTGGAAGAAGGCAAATGGGCCAAGGTCGATGGCTGGGGCGGACCGGAAGAGGCCAGAGGCTTCATCCTGCGCGGCATCGAACGGGTTGTGGGCAAGAAATAAGCCCGCGTCCTGATACGCCAACAGGGTATCAGGCAAGTATCAGCCGACGCTGATCATCCAGCAATAATCGCGATAGAGCGACCGGTGTTCCACCGGCGCTTTGTCGTGTCTGGCGGCGATCTCGCTGATCCGGTCAGCGAGTGCCGGTTGGGCCTTTACATGGAACAGGCCGAGCCAGCGGAACAGCACGCCCCGTGCCAGTGGCGGCATGGCGGCAAGCTGACCGAAATCAAGCACCCGCAAGCGGCCATCGGGCGACAGCACGCGCAGTGCCTGATCCACCGCCTCCTGCCATGGCGGGATCATCGACAAGCTGTAGGAAAAGAAAATCCGCTGGAAATCCGGCACGCCGCACAGTGCCTGCGGATCAAAATTCGTCGCATCGCCCTGCCTCAAGGTGATGCGATCACCCAGCCCGGCACGGTCGATATTGCTCTGCGCGCTCTCGAGCATCTCGGTGGAAATATCAAGGCCATAGAAATGCGCCTCGGGATAGCGTTTCGCCGCCTTTATCAGGTTACGCCCGGTGCCGCAGCCGACCTCGAGCACCCGCTGACCGGCAGCAGGTGCCAGCTCGGCAATCAGCCGGTCACGACCGAACAGAAAGTATTTGCGCGTCGCATCATAGATATATCGCTGGCGGCGATATATCCGGTTCATCAGCTCCGCATGGCTGCTGGCGGTGCTGCTCACGCGTTCAACTCATAAAGATGGAAGCCGCCATAGATTGCCGAGCGGTCACGGGCCGTCATCTCGCGTGAGCGGGCCTCGTGATAGGTCCAGCGCGCCAGTATCTCCGGGCTGACCCGACCGGGCAACAGGCTCGGCTCATCGGCAGTACGGAAAATGACTTTCGAGCCGGGCTTGGCGGTTCTGGTGATCTCGGCCCAGAGCTCATTAAGCTGCTGGTCGGTCATCCAGTCCTGGGCATCGAGCAGGACATAGGCATCCATGCTGCCCTCCGGCTCATCGGCGAGGCGCTGGGTAACCGATCGGTTGACCACGGTTACCCGGTCCGCACGGTTGCGCAGATCGGCGAAGTTGTGGCTCTGCAGATAGAGCGGCAGCGGACCGCCATCACCGGATGGATAGCGGCGACCGAATGCCTGCTGGGCAAAATAGTTCTCGGCGATCGGGAAGTCACAGACCAGCTTCTCCAGCCGCTGTTTCAGCACCACCGACATATCGCCGCCGCCAGCCGAGGCGAGGCTGTCATATTGCGCGGGCGGGATGCCAAGGCCGAACAGCGATGCCTTCATCGAGGTCAGGCTGCGCACCAGCTTGTGCTCAAACAGTGGGGCAAGATAGGTATCGAAATAAGTGCGCTGCTCGGCAGTATCGCGCATTTCAAGCAGCGGCTCGAGCCGCACGCCCAGCAGGCGCGCGCCGAAATGGCTGATGGCGATAAAGCGGCCCAGCAGGCCGTAGCGATAGATGTTGCGCTTGAACAGCTCGACCCGGCGGCGCATCAGCCAGTCGCGGCTGTCCCAATAGCCACGGGTATCCTCGGCCAGATGCGCGCGCAAATAACGGCGATAGAGCGCGGGATTATCCTTATCCACCGCCGCACCAAAGAAGCGGAAGAAGCACTGATAATTCGGCATATGGCGCAACCCGGCCAGCTTGAGCCGGATCAGGTGCACATGATGGTGGTTGAGATCGACCGCGATCACCTCTGCCGGGTCCGCAGTCAGATAGGACAGCACATTACAGCCGCCGGAACCGATGGCGATCATCCGGCTGCCGGGCTTCAGCTCCAGTACCGCGAGGTCAACATCCGGGTCTTCCCATATCTGCGGATAGACAAGTCCCTTGAAGGCAGCCGTGAACATCCGCTCGAGCAAACCGGCGCGGGTCCAGGGCTTGTACTGATGCACGGCCTTACGCAGACGTTGTTCCGTTGCTTCGGCGGTGGTATCAGCGGGGGCATCTGAAGAAAAAGAACTCGTGGGCTTCGGCGTGTTGCTCATGCCAGTATTCCATAATGATGGGCGTGCCGGGGCACTGCCAGCCGTGCTCCTAGATACGGCAAAACCGGGTATAAGCCAAGCGGCAGCAGCAAGCCAGAGAAGAGTAAAGCAGCAATCCCATGCGTCTCACGGTCCTGATCCTTTCGATCCTACCCCTTGTTGTCGGCCTGATCGGTCTGCTGATCGGCCCGGCGAGCCGTTTCGGCCTGATCGAACCGCGCACCGGGATCAGCCTGCTCGCGATCCTCGCCGTACCGGTCGCGCTTGCCACCCTCGGCGGGCTGGTCGCCATCGGCATTGCCACATGGCGAATGCCACAGATGCTGGGGTTGGCGATCCTCGGCACCCTGCCCGCCCTTGCCCTGACGGCTGCCTTGCTGATGATGAAACAGGCGGTGGACAGCAACCCGTTCATTCATGACATCACCACCGACGTCGAGAACCCGCCGCAGATCATCGCGGGCGCAGACAAGGTGCGGGACAATCCACCGGCATATGATCCTGATGCACCGGTTCCGGGTGCTGCCGAGGGTCAGACGCTGGCCGAGGTTCAACGCGCTGCCTTTCCCGATATTCAGCCGATAACCCTGCCAGTGGCACCGGCAGAAGCAGAAAAACTGACGCGTGATGTCATGTCGGCAATGGGTCTTGCCATTACCGATGAGCGCCGGGTCAATGACGCCATGGTGATCGAGGCAATCGACCGCTCACTCTGGTTCGGTTTCACCGATGACGTGGTTGTACGCCTTCAGGCTCTGTCAGAAACAGAGACCCGCATCGACATACGCTCGAAATCCCGGATCGGGGCCTCTGACCTCGGGGTCAATGGCAAACGGGTGCGGGAACTCAGCCAGCGGCTGAAGGCACAACATCAAGGTTCCTGATCGGTCGTCCCGGTGCCAGCGACTGCACCGCCGACATGATCCCGCGCGCATCGATACCAAAATGGCGGTAGAGATCGGCAATGGTGCCGGTCTGGCCGAAATGCTCAACACCGAGCGACCGTGACCGGTGGCCATAGACCGATCCGAGCCAGCCGAGCGTCGCCGGGTGACCATCCAGAACCGTGACCATGGCAGCATGGTTCGGCACCTGATCGAGCAGACGCTCAACATGGCTGATCGCATGAATCAGGCCGCGCTCACGGGCACGCTGGGCCGCAGTCCAGCCGGCATAGAGGCGATCTGCCGAGGTAATCGCCAACAGGCCAATATCGCGCCGGTCCTCGGCCATCAGCCCCACCGCCTCGATCGCTTCCGGTGCCAGCGCGCCGGTATAGGCAATCACCGCCTGCGCATTCGGCCCCGGTTTGCGCATCCAGTAGGCACCGGCGATGATGTCATGCTCCAGCTCTGCCGTCATGGCCCGCTGCGGTTGCTCCAGTGGCCGGGTGGACAGGCGCAGATAGATTGATCCACCGGTCTGGTCGCGCAGCCATGTGCGCTCATCGGGATCACCCTCGCCATCCCGCTGCATATACTCGAAGCCGAAGCGCATGATCACCGCCAACTCGTCGAGATAGGCCGGCTCGAAGGCGGCGAGGCCATCTTGTGCCATACCAACCAGCGGCGTGCCGATGGACTGATGCGCCCCACCCTCCGGTGCCAGCGTCACGCCCGACGGCGTCGCCACCAGCATGAAGCGGGCATCCTGATAACAGGCATAATTCAGCTGATCAGCACCGCGATAGATGAAGGGATCATAGACCGTACCGACCGGCAGTAGACGCTGGCCGTGGATGCTGTGTGACAGCCCGAGCGCCGAAAGCATCAGGAACAGATTGGATTCCGCAATCCCCAGCTCGAGGTGCTGGCCCTTGGGCGAGAACGACCATTTATAGGTTGAGGGAATACGCTCGGCCTTGAAGGTGTCGTTCAATTCCTCAACCGCGAACAGCCCGCGGCGGTTGACCCAGTTGCCGAGATTGGTCGAGACCGTAACATCCGGCGATGTGGTCACGACACGGGCGGCGAACTCACTGTCCTCGCGGCCCAGATCATTGAGTATCTGGCCGAAACCGGCCTGTGTCGAGACCGGCTTTTCCTTCGGATCGGGATAGCTCAAACTGGCGGGAATACTGATTTCAGGTGCCGTATAACGCCGGGTCCCCTTGGCGAAGAACGGCGCGCTGGCGACAAAATCACCGAGCGCATCGGCACGCTCATCCATTCCGGCCCATTTGTCCCATTCCCGGCCTTCGGGTACCTGCATGGCATGTCGGAAGGCTGCCATCTGGTCCGGGGTCATCAGCCCGGCATGGTTATCCTTGTGCCCGGCGAGCGGCAGGCCAAAGCCCTTGATCGTATAGCACAGGAACAGGGTCGGTCGGTCGTGACGGCCAGCATCTTCGAATGCCTCAAGCAGCGATGGCATGTCATGGCCACCGAGATTGCCCATCAGGGCTGCCAGTTCATCATCACTGCGCTTGTCAATCAGTGCCGAAACCGCCCCCTGATCGCCGAGATCGTTCATCAGGCGCTGGCGCCATGCCTTGCCACCCTGAAAGGTCAGGGCGGAATAAAGCTGGTTCGGGCAATCCTCGATCCATTGTTTCAGGCGATCACCGCCCGGCTCGGCAAAGGCCGCCTGCTGGTTCTTGCCATGGCGCAGGATGATAACGTCCCAGCCGAAGTTGCGGAACATGGTCGCCAGCTTCTCCCACAAGCCCTCACGGACCACGCCGTCGAGGGATTGCCGGTTGTAATCAACCACCCACCAGCAGTTGCGCAGATCATGTTTCCAGCCCTCGAGCAGGGCCTCATAGATATTGCCCTCATCCATCTCGGCATCACCGATCAGGGCAACCATACGGCCCATCTCATCCGGGTTGATCCAGTCATGGGCAGCGACATAATCCTGAACCAGCGAGGAAAACAGCGTCTGTGCCACGCCGAGGCCGACCGAACCGGTGGAGAAGTCCACATCATCCACGTCCTTGGTCCGTGACGGGTAGCTCTGCGCACCCTTGTATTTGCGGAAATCCTGCAGCTTCTCGCGTGTCTGGTTGCCTGCGAGATACTGGATGGCGTGAAAGATCGGCGAGGCATGGGGTTTGACCGCGACCCGGTCCTGCGGGCGAAGCACATCGAAATACAGCGCGGTCATGATGGTGGCGAGCGAGGCGGACGACGCCTGATGCCCACCAACCTTCACGTCCATATCGGATTTTTCGCGCAGGTAATTGGCGTTGTGAATAGTCCATGATGCAAGCCACAGGGCCCGACGCTCCAGGTCAGACAGAAAATCCAGACGATGACGGCTCATGATACCTCCGAAGAACAAGGCAGGCAGTATGCCCGGTTTCAGAAGGCTTGTCGCGACAAGACAGCGGTACGCTCAGGCCGGTCATGCCTGATGCGCCAGCACGGTTTTGAACAGCTTGCGCTGCTCGACCAGCTCATCAAGCAGTTCGGCATCGTTGCGCCCGCTCAACTCGATCTCGAGACAGGTTTTCGACAGACCGGAAAACCCGAAATTGGCAGCCGACCCGGCGAGTTTGTGCGCATGGCTTTTGACGTCTTCGGTGACGCCGTGGGTTACCAGATCAGCCTCAAGCTGATTGAGGTCATGCTCGACCAGTTCCATGCTCTCACGAAACTTCTCCCTCCCCAGCACATCGAGCGCCTGCCCGAACAGATCCTTGTCAAAGGCCGATGGCGGCGCATCAATCGCCATCACCGGATCACTACCGGTCTCCATAACCGGCTGATGACTGTCGATCAGGCTGGCGATGGTGTTGAGCACACCGGCAGCGCGGAACGGCTTGGGGATGATCGCATCAAATCCGGCTTCCTGATAGACGGTCTGCTGTTCCTCAAGCGCGTTTGCCGTGATGGCGACAATCGGCATCTGCTTGTGCAGATCATTGCGGATGGCCGCCAGTGCCTTCATGCCATCCATGACCGGCATCCGGATATCGAGCAGCACGATGTCGAAACCCTGTTGTCTGACCGAATCCACCGCCTCGGCACCGTTCTGCACGGTTTTCACCCGATGCCCGTGATTGCTCAGGATCATTTTCAGGATTTCGCGGTTTTCCTCGACATCATCGGCAATCAGCACCCGCTGTTCCGGCATGGCTCTGGCCTTGGTTGCCGGTTGCTCAAGAGTTGAGTTTTCAGCCTCAACCAGCGGGATCAGCACGGTAAACACGCTGCCGATACCGACCGAACTCCGGCAGGTGATCGTCCCTCCGTGCAGGTCGACCAGCGACCGGCAGATATAGAGGCCGAGGCCGGATCCATAGGCATCGGGCGTATGGGCATCGACCTGCATGAACCGTTCAAAAATCGCCTGCAATTCAGTTGCCGGTATGCCCTTGCCGGTATCACGCACGACAATCCGCAACAGTCGTTCGCCATTCCCATTCGGTTCGACATATGGCTGGGCCGTAACCGTAACGCTGCCATATTTGGTGAATTTCAGTGCATTGCCTACCAGATTGAACACAATCTGGCGGATCACCTTCGGATCGGCCTGAATTGACTGCGGCACGGTTTCATCAACGCTGCAGATCAGGGCAATACCCTTCTGGGATGCCAGAGGGCGGAAGCTCTCCACCAGATCCTCAAGGAACGGCTTGATCAGCAGCGGCACGGTATGCAGCTTGAACTCACCGCTCTCCAGCTGCGAGACGCTGATTACGTCATTGACCAGTGACAGCAGGTTTTCCCCAGCCCGGTCGATCGCCTCGGCATAGCTGCGGATGCCGGGATCATCGGTGGCGTTGAGGATCATGTCGTTCATGTTGCTGATGATATTCAGCGGGGTGCGGATATCGTGACTGACAGTCGCCAGGAACATGGTCTTGGCCGTATTGGCGGTGTCGGCCATATCCTTGGCCTTGCTGAGCGCGAGCTGCGCCTCATGCTTCTCGGTCACGTCCTGAACGATGCCGAACAGCTCGGTCACCTCATTGGCCTTGCCATTCCTGATATTCGGTTCGGCCTCGACCATTACGAAACGAACCTCTCCGCCCGGCGCCACCACCCGGAACAGCTTGCTTTCCGGCTGCTTCGTTGTGGAAACACGGCTCAGCATGGCGCGCAGCTGATCCTGATCCTCCACATGGATACGGGTAATCATTTCACCGAAATTGCTGATGAACTGACCGTGTTCCTTCACAAAGTTATCGGTATCAAAACCGAAGGTGATGATCACACCGGGCGACCAGATCACCTTGTCACTGCCAACCTTCCAGCGCCAATGAGTCAGCCTCGCAGCATTCTGCGCACGCTCGAAATGATCATTCGACAGATTGAGTGCCCGGTTCTCATCCGAGAGCCGGTCAACCGACTGGGCCCGACGGAAATTGAACAATCCGGTCATCAGAGCCAGTGCCGAGACCAGCATTACCACCGCCATGGCGACCAGCATGGCTATCCGCTGACTGTCCCACCAGAAACCAAGGGTATCGGACGAGGCATGACTTACCACCGTCAAATCATTGGCCCCAACGGTCAGATCACGAGCTTCAAACGGCTCACCTGCGCCGAGACTGCCGGCAACCAGATTGTCCCGATTGACCAGCAGGCCGATACTGCAGGTCTGACAGATATCCAACTCGTTGATATAGCTCTCGAAAAAGCTCGGCTCGAAGGCAGCGGCAACAACGCCAATCAGATTGCCTTCCTCATCAAAGGCGGGAAATGAAATCGGGAAATACCGGACACCGGTGAACCTGCCCGGTAGCAGGTCACCGACATAGAGGTCGGAAATGCCCTGCTGACGATGGATGAAGTAATATTCCCGGTCTGACACGTTCAGATCGGGGGCCGGAAAACGATCGGAATAAACGCGCATCCGACCATCACTACCGGCAATCCAGATACTGCGAATGGCAGGTCTTTCCTGCATTTGTTCACGGAATTTTTCCCACGCAGGGCGGCCTTCGGCCACTTGCTCAATGCCGTATTTCTCAATCTCGTCGGCAGTCAGTTCAAGCAACTGCCGGGCAGCATCGAAATTTGCCATCACATGCTGCTCAAGCAGACTGGCCGCTGTGCTCAATCTGGCCTTATTGGCCTCGGCATAGCTCTTGTAGTCCTGAACAAAGACATAGGATGAGACAACCGCCAGCAGCACAACGACAACAAAGCTGAGCACAAGCCCCAATATGCCGATTTTCTTGTTCATAAACGGTCCGGTTTACAAGGCTGCACTGCCGGTGACGATCACCCGGTCAAGAGGCGTCATGATAGGTAAGGCGCTCGCGGAATAACATTTTTTTCGTTTAAAAAACGCGGCGTATTTTAGCAAAATTTCACCTACCGGGTCCGAGCGATATTGTCCGAAAGGCCGGTTTTTCAAGCCTTGGCATAGACCCGTTTGAGGATATACAGGGCATAGAGACGCTTGCGATGATCGGCCCGCCCCTTAAGGTGCTGGTCCCAGAGCGTCATGACATAGTCATGGTTCAGCCAGCCATCGAGCACATGGTCGCGCTGGTTCAGCACATCACCGATGGCTGTACGCAACGGTCCACGGAGCAGGTCGGACAGAGGCGGGGCAAACCCGTGTTTCGGACGCCGGATAATCTCTTTCGGCAGCATGCCCTCAGCCAGAGAGCGCAACAGTCGCTTGCCCTTGCCGCCAGCATATTTATAGGCCGAAGGCAGCGCCAGCGCCGCCTCGGCCAGCTTGCGATCCAGAAACGGGGCCCTCAACTCCAGCGAATTATACATTGAGGCGCGGTCGGTCTTGGTCAGGATATGCCCGGTCATGTAATGCTCGAGAAACTGCCGGGAGACATCGTCGATCAGATCAACACCATCAGCGGCATCGAGCGTACGGGTGTGCAGGGCGTCGGCATCGGGGATCAGTCTGGCCAGCATTTCCGGCGGGAATGGTGACATGAAGTGATGCCACTGATCGCCCTCGGGCTGGCCGAAACCCTGGCTCATCTGCTGCAGGACAAAGCCCGGCCCCATATAGCCGCCCGATGGCGGTGCCAGGGACAAGAGCCGCCGCAAGGCCCGCCCGGCACAGGACGGCACAGCCCCGATCATCCCGGCATATTTCAGCAGCCGCATGGGCGCATAGCCGGCAAACAGCTCATCCGCCCCGTCACCGCCGATTGCCACCGTCACATGCTGGCGTGCCGCCTCACAGACCAGATAGGTCGGGATCAGCGAGGCATCGGCCATCGGCTCGTCGAGCATACCCGTTGCCTTGAGGAATACCCGCTCAACATCCTCATCGCTGAGGTCGATGACTTTGTGATCCAGCCCCAGATGCTCCGCCACCCGGACCGTATAGGGGGTTTCGTCATAACTGCCCGACGGCATGCGGATGGTATAGGCGGTAATGTCCGGCTTGTGCCGTTTGGCGTAAGCGGCAATCAGGCTGGAATCCAGCCCGCCGGACAGGAACAGTCCGAGCGGCACATCGGCAACCAGCCGTTCGGCGACCGAGCGTTCCAGCGACTGCCCGATTGCGGCGACCGCTTCCTCATAGGGTGGAACATCATCACTTGCGACCGGATACCGGCTCGGATGCCAGTAGCATTCCTGCGCGTCCAGATCATCGAGCCCCTCTTCCGCATCCCAGCGCAGCATATGGCCGGGTGCCAGCCTGCGGATACCGAGCCAGCCGGTCTCAATCCCCGGCACATATTCAAAATGCAGGAAGTCATGCAGACCGGCAATGTCCGGGCCAACCGCATCCAGCGCCGGATGCTCGAGCAGCGCCTTGATCTCCGAGGCAAAGATCAGCTGCCCCTGCCGCTCGGCGTAGTAGAGCGGCTTTTCGCCGAACCGGTCACGGACCAGCGTAATGCTGCCATCCTCGCCATCCCGGAAAGCAAAGGCGAACATACCGTCGAGGCGGTCGAGCGCGGCATCGAGGCCCCAATGACGGATGGCCTGAAACAGCACCTCGGTATCGGAAGCATCGGCGAGGTGTATGCCCTCGGCCTGCAACTGCCGGGCGACATTCTGGTAATCATAAATCTCGCCGTTGAAGATCAGGCAATCACCGCTCGCCTCATCATGGCGTGGCTGGTAGCCGCCTTCCGGCGCAATGATCGCCAGTCGCAGCCAGCCGAAGGCCATATGCGGTTCAACCCGTTCGCCGCGCATATCCGGCCCGCGATAGGCGATGCTGTCGAGCATCCGGGACAGGATGCCCGCCGCATCATCATATCGTCCGGTAAAGCCGGCAATGCCACACATGATCCAGCCTATACCCCGGCATCATCGGGCAGATTACGGGTCTCGCGGATGGCGTAAACGGTGCGGTTCTGGGACTCGAAATAGACCCGCGACATCATCTCGGCGAGCAGGCCGAGCAGGATGCACATAACGCCGAGCACGGTCAGCAGCACCATCAGCAGCGGCAAGGGCGTCTGCACGAAGCTGGTACCCATGAATTTCAGATAGATGGCCCACAACCCGACCAAACCGGTCAGGAAGAACGACAGCAGGCCAAGCTTGCCGAAGAACTGCAATGGCCGATCAAGCGCCCGGTCGAGGAAGTATAGCAGGATGGCGTCGAGCAAGACGCGCGGCACCCGGTCGATACCGTATTTTGATTGCCCGGTAGTACGCGCCCGGTGATTGACCGGCAGTTCGGTCACCCGCGCGCCGTTCCAATGGGCATGAACCGGGATGAAACGGTGCATCTCCCCATAGAGCGAGACCCGCTGCATGACGCTGCGGCGATAGGCCTTGAGCGTACAGCCATAGTCATTCAGCTGTACGCGTGTGATCCATGAGATCAGGCGGTTGGCGATACGGGACGGGATCTTGCGGCTGATGGTACGATCCTGACGATCCTTTCGCCAGCCGGAGACCACATCAAAGCCCTTGTCCAGCTCATCGACCAGCCGCGGAATATCCGCCGGATCGTTCTGGCCATCGCCATCCATCGGCACCAGCACCTCACCGCTGGCATGGCGAAAACCGGCCATGAGCGCTGCTGTCTGACCGAAATTGCGGCGGAAATGCACGACTTTGACCAGCGGATCACTGGCCGCGAGTTCATCAAGCAGATCAGCGGAGCCGTCGCTGCTGCCGTCATTCACGAAGATGATCTCATAGGCATCATCGCGCCCGACAAAAGCCTGTCTGGTTTCATCATAGAGGTCGCGTATGGCGCCAACTTCGTTATAGATAGGCACAATAATGGAGATCATGGCGGTATCGACGGTCAAACCTGATGGCAAACTTGGTGGGCAAATTCGATAGGCAAAATTCAAAGGAACAGCTTGAATTTCACACGAGCATGGCCCTTCATGCACGCCTTGGATCACAACAGCAACTATTGAAACGCGGAAAGTGAAAAGATGCTGACCTCCGCAGCACAATCGAGCCCGGACAATCAGGCCGCTTCCCCGCTTGACCGGGTACTGCCGCTGCTGCGCTGCCCGGCAACCGGCAGTGCGCTCACCCATCAGGGCGACAGGCTGGTCAGTGCGGATGAGCCCGACACGAGCTATCCGGTCCAGCCGAACGGCGTGCCGCTGTTTGCCGCCATCCCGAAGACCGAGGACAGCATCCGGCAACAAGCCCATTACGACCGGGTTGCCGCCGCCTATATTGCCAACCTGAATTACCCGCACACCATCGTCTATCAGCAGTCGCTCGATGACGCTGTGACCGAGGCGGTCGCCGACCAGCCGCTTGGCACCACACTTGAGGTCTGCTGCGGTCGCGGCGAGGCTTTCGCCCTGTTCGCCGATCAGATCGAGACCGGGATCGGTGTCGATATTTCCGCCCAGATGCTGGCCAGTGCCCGCGAGCATCATGATCCTGCCCGCTTTACCTTCCTGCAGGGCGATGCCACCAACCTGCCCGTCGCAGACAGCTCAATCGACACGGTGTTCATGCTGGGCGGCGTTCATCATGTGAATGACCGCCAGACCCTGTTCAATGAAATCGCCCGGGTGCTGAAGCCCGGCGGTCGGTTCATCTGTCGCGAGCCGCTCGATGATTTCTGGCTCTGGCGCGGTATCCGCAAGATCATCTATCGCCTGTCCCCGGCCCTCGATGACCAGACCGAGCGCCCGCTGGTGCATGAAGAAACCGTACCGCCGCTGGAACAGGCCGGCCTCACCGTCACCCATTGGAAGACCTATGGCTTCTTTGGCTTCTGCATCTTCATGAACAGCGACGTGCTGGTGTTTAACCGGCTGTTCCGCTTCATTCCCGGCATTCGCGCCATCACCCGTGCGGCGGTCAAGCTCGATGACTTAACGATCCGGGCACCGGGCATGTCGCGGGCCGGGCTGCAGCTGGTCGCGGTTGCCACCAAGCCGGTCGACAAAAAGTAACAGCTTCTCCCCGTGCGCAATTCCATCAGCAAACAACTCGGCCTGTGGCTGCCGCTCCTGCCCCTGCTCATGCTCTGGGGCTGGCACCTCATGGTGTCGTCGGATGCGCGACCTGACGTGCTCTATGCCGATGACTGGGCGGTGTTCCGCATCCCCGGCTATTCCCGCACCTTCCGGCTCGAGAATGTCTTCGGCACCCAGAATGACACCATCGCCGCCTATCAGAACCTCGTGCAGTATCTGGCCCTGCGACTGTTCGACCTGAAATTCACCACCTATATCGCCCTGCAGAACTGCTTCCTGCTCGCCTTCCTGCTGGCGGCATGGCGGGTCCTGCTCAAGGCATCGGGCAAGGCGACGTGGTGGATGTCCGGGCTGATCGTGCTGCTGCTGCTGCCATCGCTTACCGGCACCGTGCATTTCTCGGCACAGGCCATGAGCTTCGTACACCAGATGGCGATTGTGTATCTGACGCTGGCGCTCCTCTGCCTGTCGAGCGACCGGTTGGGCAAGGCGCGGCAACCGCTGGTCGGGCTGTTCCTGTTCCTGAGCGCCGTTTCCTACCTCTCCGGCGTTATGTATCTGCTGGCCGTCACCGGTACACTACTGGCCTTGATCATCCTGCGGGCCGAGCGCACCGCCCTGCCGCGCATCACCACAATCGGTGCCTGCTGGCTGCTGCTGGCAGCGGTTGCCGCAGCCTCGATCATGTTCAGCGACCGCGCATTCCAACTGGTCGAGGCCGGAACCAATCATAAGGACAACCCGCTGCTGCTGCCCAATAATGCACGGTTCTGGACCTATTACCTCATCACCATCGCCCGCGGTGTCGGGTTGAAAGCCGAACCACTGTATGGCGCTGTCGCCATGGTGCTGTTACTGGCCCCGTTACCGCTGTTGGGGTTACGCGAGTGGCCCCTGCCCGCAGCCAATGCCCGATCACTGTTCTGCCTTGCAACGCCAGTGCTTGGCGCACTGGCTGCACTGGCGATGATCACCAGCGGTCGCGCGTTGCTGGCCGGAACCGTGATGCCAAGCGTGATCAATTACGCGGCGACCCATCCCTATTACTATCTGCATGTGACCTTTGCCCTGCCCTTTGCCGCCATCGCCTGGGTATGGCTGCTCAGCGGCTATCGCCTCGCACCGGTTGGAGCCGTGGCCGTGACGGCGATAACCCTTGCCGGGTTTGTGTTCGGTCTGGAGCAACCGCTGGCGGGCCGGTTCGACTATCCCGCCATCTATCAGCGCGATACCGCCAATCTGCGGGACGGGCGCATCTGCCTCGAAAACAAGGTCCGGCTGGTCCATGACACGGATGAGCGAGTACCGGTCTTCTGCCGCATGCTGTTCCCACGGGATTTGCGCGTGCTGATCGAGCGGGCAGAGGCGGCTCGGGTCTCCGCCATCCTCAGCGTCGAGCCATCACCGTTCCCGGTCGGCGAGACGCTGGAGAAGCAGAATGCCCCCAATACGACAGAAACCGTCGGCATCATCGGACAGGATGAGCGCCATGAGGGCTATCGCCAGCTGCACGGTATCATGAACCCGGCCCCGGCAGGCAATGACATGGTCTGGCTGATCGCGACACGCGGTTCGGAAATCATCGCATCGGCTCGGCAGGGCGGCGTTGGCCTCACGCAACCGAACGGCTTTGAACTGCTGTTCACCGATGAAGGTGATGCGGATGAGGACGTGACCGTGTGGGCAATCTGGCTCAACAGCACCGGCGGTCTCGACCGGATCGGGTATATCGAGCCGTTTTCTGAACCGGCTCTGGAGCCCTAGGCTGCCTTCCGCGCCTTGACGGCCAACAGGCTGATGTAATCATCGGCCATTTGCGCCACGGTTTTGCGTGGCTTAATACCCTTGTGCAGCTTACCCCACAGGGGGGCATTGCCACCGCAATCGGCAAGCGTATCAGCCCAGGCGGAAAGATCGCCGACCGGCACATGGCGGCCATCCTTACCGTCACGCACCGCCTCTGCCATGCCACCGATATTACTACACAGTACCGGACGGCCGGCGGCAAAGGCCTCCTGAATCACCAGCGGCGCATTCTCCCACCATAGGGAGGGCACCAACACCCATGCAGCCCGATCCATGGCCCGCGACACATCCAGTTGCTCATAGCGCCCGTGCAAACGGATGGCACCCTTGCTCTCCCGTGCCAGCGCCTTGATCTCTTCCTGCACTGTATCCGGCTGGTACAGGGCATCACCCCAGATATCGAGCTCCAGCGGCAGGCCGCTCCTTTCACAAGCCATATTGAAGGCCCGCATGGCCAGCAACGTACCCTTGCTCGGTCGCAGATTGCCAATCAGGGCAAAGCGATGCGGGTCTGGTTGCGATGACACATCCGGCACGGTCACCGGCCAGCCATGGTTGATCAGTGTTATCTGCTGCTTTGGCACCCCCCAGTTGATGAACTGCTCCATCAGGAAGCGGCTCGGCGCGACGATCCGGTCCACCATAGTCAGATGCTGGAGAACATTGAGACGCTTGGCCTGTGCCTGTGCCACCGGCAGTGCCGGAATGCAGCGACAGATATCGCCGCGCATATGGGCACAGGGACGCCCCTTTTCATCCTGCAGCAAACCGTCATTGGCACAAATGAAGTAATAATCATGCAGGGTCAGGATAATTTTGACGTCAGGCAGCTTGCGGCGCAGGAAGCCGAGCAGCTCAACACCCCAATGATTGAGATGATGGATGTGAATATGGGTCGGGCGCAGCTCATCCAAAAGCCATGAGACATCGAACAGGAACGGCTCCAGTGAATCACGGGTCTGCATTATCGGATCAAAATTGCCATGCCGGAACAGATAGACATCATCATATCCCGGCAGTGCCGATACCGTTGTCCCGGCCAGCCCGGCAGAGAGACCGGGGTCCTGTGCCGCCAGCAACCATGACGCCTCGACATCATCGCGAGCACCATAGGCAGCATGGAGCGCCTCGGCGATATACTCGGTTCCGCCGGGATGGTTGCTGGAGTGGTTATGGACAATGGTCAGGATGCGCATCGGTCAATCACTTCCTGCCCGAACCGGCATCAGGTTTATCGAACAGCGGCTCTATACCAGCCTCCCCGAACCACCGGGTCTGGTGCAGCCACTGGTTATATTCCTCCGCCAGCGTGAAATTATGCAGATCGTGCTGGCCGATCGACTGCCGCTCGAAATGATACAGCACGGCCTTGGGTTCATAGGCGAGGTCATACCCGGCCTGACGCAGCCGGAGGCACAGATCGGTATCCTCGAAATCCCCCACCACATAATCGGTCGAGATACCGCCAACCGCCTCATAGGCCCGCCGGTCGAGCAACAGACAGGCACCGGTCAGGGCATCCGCTTTGCCAGCCTTGTTGGCGGCCGGATAATCACGGGCATAGCCCTTGTACAGGGTGCGGTTATAAAGCCGTCCGCGGTGATCGCGGAAGAAGCCCAGCCTGGCATGTTGCAGTGTCCCGTTGGCGAACAGCAGTTTCGGCCCCACCGCAGCGACCTTGCGGGATTTTAGTTTTTTCAGCAGCAGCGCCAGCCAGCCATGCTGTTCCGGCATCACGTCCGAGTTCAGGTGCAGGATCGTTGGTGCCTTTGAATGATCGACACCGGTAGTGATGGCAGGCGCATAGCCGTAATTATCGTCATGACAGACGAACCGGGCGTTGAGACCATAGATGGCGGTCAGAATTTCCAGTGTGGCAAAGACATGATCCTGACTGTCGGGATCATCGCCAACAAAGACGATCTCGTCATTGGCCAGATCGGGATCAATGGCCAGTGCCGTTGCCAGCGGCTTCAGGAATGACAGGTTCTTGTAGAGCGGGACAATGATCGAACAGCGTGGTTTTTCAGGCATCTGCCCGAACTCATGCACGGCGCGCACCCGGACATTGTCAACAACGCCTCGATGTGCCGAGCGGATGGCCGGGGCAAGACTGGTCGCGATCAGATCATGACTGATCTGCTGTGTTTTTTTCGGCAGGGCCAGTATCAGATCGCGTGCCTTGCGGTCATTGGCAACATGGCTGGAAACCTTGATTGCAACCTCGCCGCCACCGTGGATACGGAGCAGGAACTGCTCGTTCATAAAGGGCAGGCAGGTCGGCGGGGTTTTGAAACAGATCACAAATCCGTCGCGGTCCGAGAATTTCGTGTCATCTGAACCCTTCGCCCCGTGATGCGCCAATGGCTGTCGTTTGCTCCACAGCGATTGCGGTTTGCCAAAAGCATCAATCCACGACAAGTCCTCGATGCTGTCGCCATGATCATGGCACCAGCCGAACAGGATCATGGCACCATCGGCGAGGCGTACCAGCCGCGAGATAAGAAAAGCACCATCGACAAGATTGACCAGCGTGTTGTTGATGATCTCACGCTGTTGCCGCAGGCCGCTCAGAACAGCGCCGAGACCGGATATGCCCTCGACATGATCAACCAGGTGATGGCCAAGGAAGCGGACAAGCGCCGTTTTCTCCCCTTGGGCTGCAGCAACGATTTCAGGCAGGTCAGCAAGTGGCCGCACCGGTGCCCGCCCCACCGTCATGGTAATCGCCCCATGGGATGACCAGAACAGTATATTGCTGCGGCCAAGCATCTCCATGGGGACATCGAGAACGATCAGGGCATCCCGTCCGTTATTCAGCAAAAGCGGTTTCCGGGTGATGCGCTGATAGCCATCCGCGCCATTGGTTATCTGCCCGGCATCGATGACCGGCAACGCTGCCTGCCCCTTCAGGCGACAGAGCACAGCGCCATCCCCGAGCGGCATGATCCAGTCAACCGCCACCGATTGGCGCACACAGCGCTGGCCCAGCGCCTGCGCGAATTCGGCCACCGGGGCGGAATTGCTGCCTTTAAGATAAAGGCACAGGCCATCAATGATCTTGCGGGTCAGCCGGAGCGGGTCGGTAGAAGCAGCGACAAACTGCCAGATATCGTCAGGGCTTGCCGTCTGACACACCGCATCGACCCCGAGTACGCCATCAAAAATCACACCGCTTGTCGCATGGTTGACGACCAGCGCATCACCATCCGCGCAGTCGGCACGAAACAGGAAAAGCGCCGCATGCCGCCGGTCGCGTGTGGTGAGACGCAACAGGCTGACCGGCTGTTCGAGACGGGTTTTATTGACCGTGATGGTGATCTGCCCCACCGGCAATGGATCATCGGTCGGCACCAGCAGAATGCGAAAATCGCCGAGCTGGAATAAACCGGCCCGGCGATCGCTATTGGTCATGTCTGTTTCTGAACGCACCGTTTCAGAGAGAAACGCCAGGCCATTACCCATCGGGATGATATCCTGGCGTTACGGCAATCAGACGATCTGGATGATGGTGCTGATATCGGCGATCACGTCATCGGCCTCAAGACCGGTGAAGGTGATCTGGTTGCCGGCACCGAGGTCGAGAACCGCATTGCCGTCACCATCCGCACTCACACGGGACGCGAGATCGGCAGCAGAAGAAACCGTCAGGCCGTTGACATTGGCAGAAATCTGCAGAACGTCCGTGCCGGTTTCAAAGCCGACAATCACATCGGAACCGCCGTTATTGGTGACGATATAGGTGTCAGCACCCTTGTTACCGAACAGGGCATCATTACCGAGACCGCCAACCAGCGTATCCTCATCCTGACCGCCATAGAGGAAGTCATCCCCCTGACCGCCATAGAGCGCGTCATTCTGCTGGTTACCGTAGAGAACGTCGGTACCGGTATTGCCGTAGAGCGCATCCTGATCACGGTTGCCGAACAGAGCATCATTCTCGGCACCGCCGAAGACGGTGTCATCGCCCTGACCGCCATAGAACAGATCATCACCGGCGTCAGAGCCCATGGAGTCTGCACCCTGGTTGCCATAGATGACATCTTCACCATCACCGCCATACATTAAGTCGTCGCCATCACCGCCACGAACGTAATCATCACCGACACCGCCGGTAACGTTATCATTGCCCGAACCTGCCAGAATACTGTCGGACCCATCACCGCCGGTAATATTAGCACTACCGGAACCGGTCGCCACGACAGTCTTGCCACTACTGCCGGAAAGCACAATATTGTACGTCTCGCCACTGTTGGTGCCAAATGTTACCGTCGGGGTGGTGTCAGTAACCGTTGTGGTAGTACCAGAGGTTACGGTCACTTTTGTGAATGATGAGTCAGAAACTCCAATCGAATCCAGAAAACTACTGATTACGTTACCTTCTTCGCCAGTAATCGTGGAGCCACTTGCTGTTGGATCAAAAAGACCACCCGAAACCGTCGCCATAATATATATTACCCTTACCCTGAACAGCGCTGCGCATATCGCGCCCGCGATATGCCATTAAATTTCAATGTTTTTGCAGCGCCTAACGATGATGGATGCATCATCCCCCAAAAAACACGATTCGTTTCTATCAAAACCAGCAAAATCGTACAACAAAAAAGCGGCTTAACAGCATTGTTTATACGCCCGCCGCTGGAGAAACAGACAAGCCGTCCAACCAGAAAAAACACATAACATGCTATGCAAACAGCAGCTTATGAGGGTGTCGATACGGCCTTGATCTCGAGGAAATCCTCAAGCCCGTAGACACCGCCCTCACGACCGACGCCGGACATTTTATAGCCACCGAACGGGCTGCCATAGCCGGTGTCACTGCCATTGATATGGACCATACCGGCCCGCAGGCGTCGTGCCACCCGCTGCGCCTTCTCCGGATCACCGCACTGGATATAGGCTGCGAGACCATAGGGCGTGTCATTGGCGATGCGAACCGCATCTTCCTCATCATCGAACGGGATCATGGCCAGCACCGGGCCGAACACTTCCTCGCGCGCAATCCGCATATCGTTGCTGACATTGCTGAAGATAGTCGGCTTGACGAAATAACCCTTGTCGAAGCCATCGGGCCTGCCGGGGCCGCCCGCCAGCAAGGTCGCGCCATCCTCCTCGACCGCTGCCTTGATCAGGGTCTGGACCCGGTCGAATTGCAGGGCGCTGACCAACGGCCCGATATGACGCCCCTCCTCCGCCGGATTACCGACAGTGGTTGCGGCTGCCGTTTCCCTGGCGATCTCCACCGCACGGTCATAGACCGAGCGTTCGACCAGCATCCGGGTCGGCGCATTGCAGGACTGGCCGGTATTCTGGAAGCAATGGCGCACGCCACGGGTCACCGCCTTGTCCAGATCGCTGTCGGCAAAGACGATATTCGGCGACTTGCCGCCCAGCTCGAGGGTTACCCGCTTAACCGTCTCCGCGGCATCCCGGCTGACCGCCGTACCGGCACGGGTCGAGCCGGTGAACGACATCATGGCAATATCCGCGTGCTTCGACATGGCTGAGCCGACCACCGGCCCCTCACCATGGACGAGGTTGAAGACACCGGGCGGCACCCCGGCCTCATGCAGCACCTCGGCATAAAGAATGGCGTTGAGCGGGGTAACCTCGCTCGGTTTCAGCACCACGGTACAGCCCGCCGCAATCGCCGGGAGTACCTTGAGCGCGATCTGGTTGATCGGCCAGTTCCATGGCGTGATCAGTCCGCAGACGCCGATCGGCTCATGCAGGATCAGGTCACCGGCAGCAGACGTGCTCTCAAAGTCAAAAGTCTTCAGTGTCTCGATAAACGCCTTGAGATGACCGATGCCGACAGCCGCCTGCGCATTGGTCGACAGGGTGATCGGCGCGCCCAGTTCTGATGTGATCGTCGCGGCAAAATCATCGTAACGCGCCTCATAGGCCGCCAGAATACGCTCCAGCAACTCAACGCGCTCTTCCCGCGAGGTGGTGGAAAATGTCTCGAAGGCAGCCTTGGCGGCAGCAACGGCGCGGTCCACATCCTCAGCGGAACCGAGGGCGATGGTGGCGACCACTTCCTCGGTCGCCGGATTGATCACGTCAGCGGTCCCGTTACCGGCAGGGGCAACCCATTCACCGTTGATATAGAATTCCTGCAGATGCCCGACCGTGGTGCCCATTGCTGTCTGTCCTCGCCTGATATTCATTGATTTCTGTTGCGCCGCATTCGGCCTATCACCGCCATAGCACAAGCCCGCGATGATGACACGGCCTGAATGGCGAACCTTTCTGTAGTCCACTGCGTTATATGGGTATTATCAGTTCACAATTCCATTTCAGACCTCACCCGAATGACCAGACTTGCCGCCTTGATCAACACCGCATCCGGTTCCGCCCCTGCCGATGCGGCAGACCAGCTGATTGCCGCCATTGAAGAGGCGGGCATTGCTGATACTGCCCTGTCGCCCGAGCATGTGTTTACTGTGCCCGATCTGCCGATTGAGGATGCACTCGAACAGCTCGCCGCCACGGATGCCGAGATCGTTATCATCTGGAGCGGAGACGGCACGCTTGCTGCCTGCTTTGATTATGAAGACCTTCAGGGCAAAACCTTTCTGCCCCTGCCCGGCGGCACCATGAATATGCTGCACCGGCAGGTGCACAACCGGAATGCGGATGATCCGGCCCCGCACTGGCGGGAATGCCTCAAAACCTGCCTTGCCGATCGCCATGAAATAACCATTCCCGGTGGTCATATCGCCGGGCGCGGTTTCTACGTTGCGGCCGGGATCGGCAAGCTGGTCAATCTCGCCAAATCACGGGAAGCAATTCGCGACGGCGAGCTGGCAACAGCGGTCAGCGAGTTGATCAACTCCGATGCCTTCGACATGAACGCTTCCTTTGCCTATGAGATCGAACCGCTGGCGTCGGGCGATCCGCCGATCACCGGCCATGCCCACGCCATCGGTGCCCTGCATGTGGATGATGAACCGGGCGTGTTTGAGTTCGGCATCTATGAACAGGGATCGACACTGGACCTTCTCGATCTCGGCATTAAACTGTTAACCGGCAAATGGCGGGAAGCTGAAGGCATCACGGTCGCTAGGGGACGGGTGATGAACATCACACCGGATGAGGATGATACCGTGCCGTTCATGTGTGATGGCGAGCTGAGCGATCCCCATGGCGATGTCTTCACCATTGCCGCCATCGACCACCCGGTAAGAGTACTGACTGCGCGCCCGAAAACAGACTGACATGCCCCGTTTCGTACAGATTTCAGACATTCACTTTGGCGCTGCCAATCCCAAGGTGCTGCAATCGGTAACCGAGCGGATAAAGGAACTGGCACCGGATGCGCTGCTGGTTTGCGGCGACCTGACCCAGCGCGGGCGCAAGACCGAATTTCATGCGGCGCAGAACTGGCTCGAACAGTTCGCCATGCCGATGATCGTGGTGCCCGGCAATCATGACACGCCATGGGCCAATGCCTATGCCCGCACGATCCAGCCGTTTCGCCGGTTCAAGCGCAATTTCGAAAAGGTCCGCGAGACCATCACTGTCGATGGCATCACCGTGGTCGGGATCAATACCGCCCGTGGCTGGCAGTTGCGCCGGAACTGGGCTGAAGGATCGGTTGATCTGAAGGAACTGGATCTGGCGCTAAACCATTCGCCGCCGCCCGCCATTCTGGTGTGCCACCACCCGCTGCTGCCGTTCACCGACATCCCCATGCCGACACGCACCGCCCGCGGACAGGCGGCCAGCCGACGGGTTGCGGCGAGCAAGGTCGGGCTGGTCCTGACCGGGCATGTCCATGTCCCGACCGTGGCCCGGATCGACTATGATGTCGGCAGCTATATCGCGGCCGGGTCCGGTACGGTCTCAACCCGCCTGCGCAACCATCCGCCGCATTTCAACCTGATCGAGATGACCGGCGACGGCACACCGCGCATCACCGGCCAGATACTCCATGACACCGACTGGCAAACCTCAGAGTTCACCTGCTGAGGTCCATTCCAGATTGCCCTTGTAGCGGGCAACCATCGATCCGTTATCATCAAGGACAAACAGATGCAGCCATTTGTTATCAAACAGCTGGCGCACTGTTTCATGTTTTGCGAGTATTGCCGTTACAGCATCACGTGGCGCGGTAACACAGACCATCAGGCGTCTTGGTTCATGATTGTAGGCACTGCCGTCATGTACCGATTGCCAAGACAGCCCTGTCCGCATACGCCCACCATTGCCCTCAACAACACCAATGCCCCCTACAACATTGTGCAGCAGCTTGTTACCCGCACCGAACAGTGTCGGCAAAACCGTTGAGCCGTAATACTGGAGGCTGATCCAGCTTGCGACGACAACCGGAGCGGTCATGATCAACTCGAGAATACTGTAATCCGTATCTGCCACCGCATTGTACTCGTGCAGAAAAACGCGACCGGACAAATCCTTGCCGCGAGTCACATGGCGTGGCGCGATAATAAATGCCTGACATCCCGAAAGCCCCCATTCGGGCCTGACTTCGGACCAGTCACGTGCCCGCACATACAGTCTGTTGCCAGTGTTGGCATGGGGCAAACCGATTGCGCGTTCAGTGCGACACATGCTGCCAGCGGCCTCAAACCAATCCGCCGCGCGCCGAATATCAGAGATATGTGATGAGCCAGGTCGGTCATTGTCATAAAGGGTGACAGTGTCAGTCGTTGTGTCATGCCGACCAGCCAGAAAAACTGTGTCCCGAGGGACATTAATACCATGTTCGACCAGCCCCGCGCGAACATCCATGTTGTTCAGAAGATCGGCCACTACCCGTGCATTAACCTCACCCGAATGACCGCCACAGGCACCGCATTGCAGGGCGCTGGCCTGAGGATTATTTACCACCGATGCACCATGCCCAACGATAACAACCAGTCGCGCCATCTGCCCGGTCAGCGTCATGGCCTGCAGGATATTTTTGGCCATTTCAATCCGCTGTTCACGCGACAAGCTCTGATCCAGCACCGGCAGCGGACCATTGGGCGCCTTGACGCGCTTTAAGCCCAAGCCATCGCGTAATATACGAAAACCGTATAGTGGCCCGGCTGCTTCCACAAAAGCAAAGGAGGAAACGGCAGCCAGTTTGAAACGCCCCCAAGCCCGTTTTGCCCGTGCCTTGTAGCGGGTCTGGATATCCGCATCAGCATTCTTCTGTGTCGTTGATGTCGTTGACAGCGACGGCTTCAGCAGGACAGGCAAGCGGTTCTCCACCACATCCGACGCGAATGCCTTATGCGCCACAGCAGCACCGAAGAAGCCGGCAAAACCAATGGTCTGAATCCGGTCATCAAGAGACTCCAGATGGCGCCGCAATACTTCGGAACGCACATCAATACAAAAAGCCGCCTGTATGAGTGGGCGCTGGCCATCCGCCTGCTGCACGGGTGCAGCAAGTATCTTGCTCAGTCTTTCCTGTCCGGCAAACTCATATGCCGTCTGTAATATCTCGGCAACGACACTGTCGGTTGTGGCTGCGACAGGTTCTGCATGTTTATTGCGTGTTGCATCCCAAGCATCAGCGATCTCGTTGCGATATTGCTCGAACAAGGCGGCTTCCCAGACCATGCGCACGGCAAGCAGCTCAACCATCACATTGCTGGACAACCCGTTAAGGTCAGCCTGCCACATCAGATAGCGGCCATGCTGGGCCCATCCGCCCAGCGTCATCAGCAATTGCTGGAAATATGTCTGCATTCCCGCTGTATCGAGACCAAGCAGGGTAACGGCATCCTCGACCAGTTCTTCCGGTGCCATCGGCGTTTGGGACACATAAGTAGCGAACCCCTTCAACCCGGCGATTTCCGGTGTCAGATCATGGGTCGCGAAACTGCGCCATGACAGGTATGCATTCGGCGCTTTCGGCGAAGCCCAGAGCGCCTGACCATTATCGAAATAACCGGCAACCCAATGGCCAATCCGCTCATCGATAAGTCGAGGCCAGTCAATTCCGGATATTTCTGATGCAAGATCGGCAATGGTCGGCAGCGGTTTTGGCACGAGCGGAGGTTCAGTGCAGTATTTCTTCAACGCCTCGATACTCTTTGGCCTTTGCTTTTCCGGTGCTTCAGCGAGCGCGAGCGCAAGATGGGCATCCGAGATTTCGCCATTATCGATTTTGGCCCTGTACCAGTCCATCCCCATGGTCGCGTCACAGCCTGCAACCCGGTTCAGGAGTGTCGATGCTTCTGCGAGACTATAAGCGGACTGCCCGAGAAACGGATTGACGGCGACCGTTGCCTCCAAGGGCCAGGCTGGTGGTATTGCATGGATCGCGAGATCAATCGCACGGTCCAGATCGGCGCCCTGAATTGACATGAAATCGATATGGTTTGTCATGATTTCGCACCCCCGGCTTTCCGGGCAGGATCGTTTTTCAGGTCAGGGGCGGCGGTGGACCACCTGTTCAGCCAGCGATCGAACAGCGCGTTGACATACAGACCATTGGAGAGATGCACCCGCAGGCCGCCTGATGCCGGATGATTTGCCCATAGCGGAAACATTGCCTGAGCAACCGCAACCAGTCCAAAACTGACAAGTATCAGCACAATGAGAGCCCATTCCAGTGGACCTGCTACAGGTGTTTCCGGCAAAATGCTGGACATAAGAGCATCAGCGCCGGATTGCAGCGCAAAATAACCAACTGCTGCGGCTGTCGAATAGCCGATGGTACGGCGGGTGAGCGCTTCAGGAGCCTGATCGGCAAGTCCCTGTGCCAGCAGATAGGCAACGCCGAAGATCAATATCGCACCAAGCGCAATCGCCTGTGGCGACTTGTCCACGAAACCAAATATTGAGCCTACGATTACATAGATCAGCAAAGCGACCAGAAATGCCCTTCCGACAGCGGCAACATTCGGGATTGCGATCGGACCGGGGCGGCGGATCAAAGCCACTGTCTGCACTGCGCTGCCCGAACTTAAAAACGCATGCGCTTTGTAAAGGGAATGCGCAACGATATGCAGCAGAGCGATTGGAAATAACGCCAGTCCACATTGCAGGATCATGAACCCCATCTGGGCAATCGTTGACCAGGCTAACGAAGTTTTCACAGCCGATTGGGTCAGCATGACCATACTGCCGAAGATCGCTGTAAAGCCGCCAATCATCACCAGTATCGCTAGCACACCAGGTGCGGTCAGCATTATATCGGCGAAGCGGATCAGCAAAAACCCACCGGCATTGATAACGCCTGCATGAAGTGTGGCTGAAACAGGGGTTGGTGTTTCCATGACTTCCGGCAGCCAGACATGGACCGGAAATTGTGCCGATTTGATCAACGCACATAGAGCCAACAGCATGGCGGCAAAAATCGTGATGGTACCGCTTTGGCCGCTACGGGCGAAATCGAGCAGCAGCGCAACATCGCCTGTTCCGGCATCAATCGCCAGCAACAGAGCAGCCAGAAGCAATAAAATATAGCCGATACGATCAAACAGCATCTGCTTGTGCGCCGCGCGGATCGCCGCCTGTCGGTCGGTATAGAACACCAGCAGTTTGTTGAGTGAGAAGCCGGTGGCGATCCAGGCAAAGACCAGCTGTACCAGATTGCCCGATTGCACGAGAAACAGTACAGCTGCCAGCGTCAGGCACAGCCAGCCGGTAAACGCCCCCTGTCGCAATTCGCCATCGAGATAGGTGGCGGAATACCGCAGCACGACCCAGCCGATGACACTGACCAGCAGTAGCATGGTAACGGTGACCGGATCAATACGAGACGAGAAACCGAAACCGGCAAAACCGAGCAGAATGCCGGTACCGGAGCCATGCATCACCTCAACGACAAGGCAGGCAACGGACACCGCAATCCCGGCAATACCGGCAAGCTCACCAAGCCTGAGCGCCTTGGCTGGCCGCAATCCGGGACCGCGAAAGGCATAACAGGCCGCGAGCAGCAGCAGCAAAGGTGCCAGCAATGGCAGGGTATAGAGCAACACCGGTTGATCCCGAAGCTGTGGCAATTCAGTTCAGCCCCTGCTTATCAGCAAAGCATGTAATTAAAAAATTCATAATTATTGAAAAAACGTTCTATAAAATAGAACGTTATGAGCAAACTGAATTACAATCACCTGCGCTATTTCCGGGCCGTCGCCCGTGAGGGCAACCTCACCCGTGCCGCAGAACAGCTGAATCTGTCGCAATCAGCGCTGTCGGTACAGATCCGCAAGCTGGAGGAACAGCTCGGTCAGGAACTGTTCGAGCGACGCGGGCGACAACTGCACCTGACCGAGGCCGGACGGGTCACCCTTGATTATGCCGATACGATCTTTACCGCCGGTGAGGAACTGATTGGCACGCTGAATACCACCGGCGGCAACCGTAAGGCCTTGCGCATCGGGGCGCTGGCGACCCTGTCCCGGAATTTCCAGATCGGGTTCCTGGAGCCGATCCTCGATCGCCCGGATGTGGAAATCATCCTGCGCTCCGGCGGACCGGTTGAGTTGCATCAGGCACTGGCCAGCCTCAGCCTCGATGTAATCCTGACTAATCAACCCCCGGCCAATGACGCGATTACGCCATTTGTCACCCATCGCCTCGCCGAACAGCGGGTCAGCCTGATCGGGTTGCCGGATCAGGTACAGCCGATCAATGACCTGCCCGCCCTGCTCGCGACCCGACCGCTGATCCTGCCGACGCGGGAAACCAGCCTGCGGGTCGGGTTTGATGCACTGGCGGACCGTCTCGATATTCGTCCGCAGATTGCCGCCGAGGTCGATGACATGGCGATGATGCGTCTGCTGACCCGTGAGGGCATCGGCCTTGCCGTTATGCCACCGATTGTAGTGAAGGATGAGCTGGAGAGCGGCTATCTGGTCGAGGCCGCCCGACTGACGGACATTGCGGAGACATTCTACGCCATCACCATCGAGCGGAAATTTCCCAATCCGCTGGTGAAGGAATTACTCGCCGCATCCGCCTGATTTTCACAAAACACAATGGTCAGACAAAGAAATAGCCGCAGTCCGACCGGACTGCGGCTATCCCATACATATCAAACGATATTATTATTCAGGCAGAGCCGATACGAGGGCAGGTACGGCACCTTCGATATCGATCTCGACACGGCGGTTGGCCGGCTCGCGGACACCGTCAGGAGTATCGACAAGGTTATCGCTCTCACCTGAAGCACGGACCGTCATCGACTTGACCGTCTGCTGGGTGATGCCGCGTGCTTCAAGCGCTTCTACAACACTCTCCGCACGATCCATGGAGAGCCCCTGATTATAGGTTACCGGACCAGAGCGGTCGGCGTGACCGACGATGGTAACTTCAGGATCAGGGGTTTCCTTGATCTTCATGGCAGCACTATCGAGGATGGCAAGTGCCTCTTCCTCAAGCTCAGCACTGTCAAAATCAAAGAAGACGATTGATTTGCCAACCGGTGACACGACAGCTTCCTGATTAGGTGTTGCTGGCTGCATGGCTGATACCAGCTTATTGAAGGCATCATAAAAACCTTCGCGGCAAGCTGCGATATGGTCATCCTGCCAGCCTTCCTCAGCCTGCTCGACCCAACAATCATAGCGTGACTGGGCAAAAGCAGCCTCTGCCGGCGCTACAGTGCGGGCACCAGCGTCAAACGCCTGATACAATTGACCACGGGCCTGTACAAGCTCACGCATCATGGCTTCATCGTCGATATCCCACTTCTGAGGCTCTTCGGCAGCCACAAGATCACCATGGGCCGACATGATAGCCTTGTCGGCAAAGTATTCGGCATCTACCCAATCAACCATCTGGTCACGTTCATACAGAGAATATTCCTGATATTCCCGCGCCAGCTGGGCGCTGAATGAATCACCCTGGGTTTTCAAATTCTGAATGGTATCAGCATCATACAGGCTGACCGCTTGTGCCGGACTGATCGCCAGAGCGGAAATCGCAACGGTGGAGACAGTCGCAAGGGCTAATGTTCTAAACATTATCAACTCCTTTTCGTGTTCAACTCCCTCAAAAAACACACCAGCAGATCAAAGGTTCCAAAGCTTTTTGAACAAATAATCAAGATTAATGACATTTAATATACACCCTCACACGCATTGGATTTTTTTCCATCAATTTCGGAACCATTTAGATCCCCAAACTGTTTATTGAGCAGAACAACCCGAAAGGAGATTAACAATGTTAGGTTGGGCTATTACCTTCTTCATTGTCGCTATTATTGCCGGTGTATTTGGCTTTGGCGGCATCGCCAGCGCATCAGCAGGTATCGCACAGTTGCTGTTCTTTATCTTCCTGGTGCTGTTTGTTGGATCAATCATCGCCGCGATCTTCACCGGTCGCCGACCACGGGTCCAATAACATGAAGAACGCATTTAAACTTTTTGGCGCCACCTTGTTGATTGCCAGCAGCCTTGCAGCTTGCGACTTCCAAGATGGCCCGGCAGAGGAATTCGGCGAAGACATCGATGATGCCGCTGAAGAGCTGCAGGAAAGCGTTGAATAATATGAAAAGGGCGGATTATCCGCCCTTTTCCACGTCACCCGAATGGAAAGGAAAAGTACAATGAACGTCCGACCACTGCGCAAGTCACACCCAATGGGGACGCCCGGCATCGGTCTGGATAAGCAGGCCCACGAGGCAATGATCAAGGAACTGGAGGTCACACTGGCCGATACTTTCATGATCATGATCAAAACCCAGGGCGTGCACTGGAACGTTACCGGCTCCAGCTTTTTCTCCGTCCACAACCTGACGGAAGAACATTACAGAGCCCTGTTTGAAGCCATTGATAATCTGGCCGAGCGTATCCGCACCCTTGGTGGCAAAGCCACCGCCAGCTACAACCGTTACATGGAACTCACCTCGTTGAAAGAGACTGACCAGCCAGCGGAAGTGCATGAACAACTGCAGTGGCTGATCGAAGATCACGAGGCCATTGCCCGTCGCCTGCGGCCGCTGGTCGGCAAGGCAGAAGAAGAAAACGACTGGGTCACCCATGACATGCTGACCGGGCGCCTCGGCTTCCATGAAGAAGCAGTCTGGATGCTCCGCGCACTGAACGCATAATCTTGAAAATATGCAGCAAAAAAGGAGGGTTACGACCCTCCTTTTTTATGTGCTCAATCGAGTGTCAGGCGCGCATCTGACACCCTCGTTGTATATCCCGCCTCATCAAAGGTGATCGACAGCTCACCGAACAGCTGACGGGCGAAGCTTTTGATCAGCACACTGCCAAGACCGGTGCTTGTCGTGCCGTCGGCGGGCTTCTGGTCGGTCTTGCCAACACCATCATCGCGGATGATGACATCGAACTTGCCATAACCCTCTGCCATCGGCTGCACCGATATGAGGATCACCCCCCTTTTACGGCCGACAAAGGCATGCTTGATGCTGTTGGTCACCGCCTCGGTAATCAGCAACGCCAGCGGGATTGCCTGATCGGCATTGACCATGGCATCGGCAATATCAGTGTCGATAGAGATCTGACGCTCCCTTGTGGAGGCCAATGGCTGCAACTGCCGACAAAGACGGGTCAGAAAAGCCTGTAAATTCACCTCAGTAACATCCTCGACCTCGTATAAGGCCTGATGAACGGTCGCGAGGGCATTGATCCGGGTCTGGGCGTCAAAGAGCGAACGCTGGCTGTCCAGATCCTTGACCGATGATGCCTGCAGATTGATCAGACTGGTGATGATCTGCAGGTTGTTCTTCACCCGGTGATGGATTTCCTTGACCAGCAGCGCCTTCTCCTCCACCGCCCTCTCGAGCTCCTCATTCTTCTGCTTGAGGTTTTGGGCCATGGATTTCAGCGTATTGGCAACGCCAATGAACTCCGCCGGCGCGCCGTCAATCGAGACGTCGCGGTCGAGACGCCCGGCGGCATACCAATTCGCCTGCCACTGCAATCGCCGCAGCCATTTGAGGGCAAACCGGTCAATCACAAACCAGGCAGATACAACAGCAAGCGCCCACATGAACAGGGGAATGATGATCTGGGTCAGATAGTCGACAAAACCGGCCTTTGCCGCCACAGGGACAGGCTGCAAGCCGATAAAATAATTCGCATCGTCAAGAACGGTACCGATCCCGACATAGTACTCCATGCCCTCAAGGAAGATCGTTCGATATGCTATTTTCTCACCTGTTTGACGCAGCTCATCAAGCATCGCTCGCAATTTGGGGCGTGCCTCCTCAAACAGGTGATCCTCATTATCAAAATAGGTGTCTATCTTCTCGAGACGGGCATTCACCAGATTGTAGATAGCTTGATCCTCAGCTTCCACTTGCGTGTATAGCCACCGCAATCTCTGGCGATCCAACTCAACAAAAACCTGATCTCTCAGGTCACCAGGACGATCGACACTGCGAGAATAATAAACCGGCGGCTCCCCCTCGACCCCATCCATCTTGGCATCAACGATGATCGGTTCAGAGAAAGACACAGCCGTCTGGAACCAACGCTTATCCGCAACATTCTGCGGCAATGACGTGATATCAGCGTAACAGCGGATATCACCCTGCTGATTGGTAATAATGATATTCAGAATGTAGGGGATTTCATCAACGATCTTGGAGATTGCCGTGCGGCAGATCGGTTGCGATCCATTGGTTACCGCAGGCATATTATAGATCAGCTGCACAGCCTGGGTGACCAGACGGAAACCCTGCTGCCGGTCGCGGATACGCTCGGTAATCAGCCGCTCAAACGCCTCGACATTCTTCTGGTCCTCGGTTGACCAGAGAGACAGCGCGCTTAATGAGCCAATGATTGCAATCGGCATCAGAGCGACGCCAATCAGAAAAGCAAATGTAACCCGAAGTGAACGGCGTTCTACCTGCCCCATTGCAGCGTCGCCGATGTTAAACCCGCTATTTGGGTCAGTTACTTTCGGCGAGATTTTCAACATCCTGCATAATACCGTCAATAGCACCCAATGCAGAACCACCTATAGTCTCGGCCGACGGCAGGGTTATGTTACCATTCATCATATCCTGCAGCGCATTACGTGCCCGGAATACGCGACTTTTAATTGTACCAACCGCAACGCCCATGATTTCGGATGCCTCCTCGTGGCTGAAACCACCAGCACCGATCAACATCAGCGCCTCGCGCTGCTCATCAGGCAACATAGATAGGGCGCGACGCATATTTTGCAGTTCTAGCTGATCACCCTGACCGGATGGCGACACCATGTTATCGGTCAGCACACCATCTTCATCCTGCACAATGCGACCCGCACGGCGTCTATCGGAATAATAGGTATTGCGGATAATTGTAAACAGCCAGGCCTTGAGATTGGTGCCCGGCTCAAACCGGTCGCGGGCCTTCCACGCCTTTAAGACACTGTCCTGAACAATGTCATCTGCAAGGTCCGGGCTGCCGGCAAGTGAACGTGAGAAGGCGCGCAAATCAGGCAACAAATGCGCGATTTCCGCCTTCATATCAAAATACTCAACTGCCGAAGCAGCGACTTCAGTAGAACTGGCCATGTGCGCCCCGGCTGTTAAGCTTTAGAATTATCGTTTTTCGGTTTTTTACGGTCAGCATCATCAAGCTGACTCAGCAAGTCACCGAACGCATCCGGCAATGGTTCGTTAAGTACGTCATCATAAACCTGACGCAGCTTATCACCCAGCCACTTATCCTGCTCTGAATCCCAGCCCCCGGTCGGATCTCCTTCCGGCTGATTGTGTTTCTGTCCCATTTGTTACTAAACCTGTAATTCAATTACCTAGGTACATGATAGAGATGAACGCCTCTTGTTGAAAAAAGTTCCCGACCGCTGGAACTTTTTTTTATGCGGCACGTTCCCTACATGCAGACATTATGTTTTTTGAATATTTCTGGAGTGTCCGAGCGTGGCTCAGTCAAAACTTTCCGATCTCATCGCCCCCCATCTTCCAATGTTGCGCCGCTATGCGCGTGCCCTTTGCGGGACACAAGAGCATGGTGACCTTTATGTACGCATCGTACTGGAAGCATTGATCGCTGATCCAGACATGCTCCGCCAATCAACGGATGAGTCCACTGATCCGAAGATTCAGCTGTTCAAGGTATTCCACAGCATCTGGCGTGTTGCCGATACGGTAGAGAACAATGTCTTTAATATTACCCTGCCGCAGGAACTGAGTGCACAGGCGCACTTGCAGAAACTGACCCCACCAGCGCGACAGGCTCTGCTGCTGGTGTCCATGGAGGGTTTCTCGGCCAGCGACGTGGCGATCATTCTCGATATCGATTTCAACGAGGTTGCCAACCTGCTGCAATCCGCACGTGAGGAACTGGACCGTCAAATCAGAACCGACGTTCTGGTTATCGAAGACGAACCGATCATCGCGCTTGATATCGAGCGCATCGTTCGCTCGCTCGGCCATAACGTCACCGGTAACGCCACCACCCATACCGAAGCGGTCGCGATGGTGAAGGAAAAACGGCCGGGCCTGATCCTGGCGGATATCCAGCTTGCCGATGGCAGCTCCGGCATCGAGGCGGTCAATGAAATCCTCAAGGATATCGATGTGCCGATCATCTTCATAACCGCCTTCCCTGAGCGCCTGCTCACCGGCGACCGTCCGGAGCCGGCCTTCCTGATCAGCAAACCGTTCATGCCGGAAGCTGTTGAAATTGCGATTTCACAGGCACTGGTCTTCAACCGCCCAAAGCAGGTTGAAACATTGGCATCTTAATGCCAAACAAATGGAACGTTAGGCCAATGCGCGCGTTATCTTAATACAACAAACAATAACGTTAGGAGTATTAAGATGGCACGCGCACAAGCCAAGAAGACCGACAACAGCAATGTAATTGAACTTCAATCCGATATTGAAGCACTGCAAACTGATATCGGCAGAATTGGCAAACGTCTAAATATCATTGCCGGAAAATCCGTCATGAAGTCGCGCGACACTCTTGCTACTACTGCAGAGACCGCGATGGAAGGCCTGAATGCAGGCATGGAGAATGGCCGCATCAAAGCGAATGAGGTCGCCAATCAGGGACGGACCGCTGTTCAGAAGCGCCCGCTGGCATCATGCGCTGCCGCTCTTGGCGCAGGCATCGTAATTGGGACGATGATGCGTCGTCGGGCTAAAAGCACTGCTAAAACCAAAGCCTGATCATCACGATGTTTGATCAAATCAAACGCATGGCAGCAGACTTTCGACGTCAGACTATGGCGTTGATTGTCTGCTGCTTCCTGTTACCCCTCATCATGTTGTTGATCACCGTCGGTGTTGCAGAATGGATCAATACGATCTACGGCAATCCGGTTGGTTGGTTTGCCACTGCTGGCGCATTGACTCTCGGCCTTGCCGTATTTTCATTGGTCATGCTGATGCCTGATGCAGAATTTCAAAGTGCATCGCCCCATCCGGGCGAAACAGCAGATGAAATGGTTGAGCCAACACCTGTTGCAGCCGATATGCCAAGCCACGCAAACAGCAATGAGCTGGAAGATAATCTGGCAATGGCGGACATAATTCGACAGCAGATCGAGCAGGAAATACAAGACAGTCCGTTGGCCGGCCTTGCCGTCAGCGCCGCCGTCGGCACGCTGATTGGCATGTACCCGGACACGGTAAAATCAGTCCTTGATGATTACATGGAACACCTTTCGACAGGGTCACAATCCGGCTGATGGACATCCTCGACACGGGCAGCTGCCCCCTCTCCCTGTAAAAGCTGCCTCATGATCCCCGACCACAAAAAAATTGAGAAGACCGGCGACGACAGGCCAGCCAAGAGCCTGTTTGGTTTCGTCTGGCGCATGAGCGGCTGGAGCCAGATCTGGCCTGTATCGCTTGCCCTTGCGATCGCCGCACTGAGCATTGCGCCACTCGAATTACAGCGACGGATCATCGACGATGGCATCAAAACGGGCGATGTCGAGCTGATCTACTGGCTCGGCGGATTGTACCTTGCCGTCATCATCCTGCATGGGCTTGCCAAGCTGCTGATGCAGCTGTTTCAGGGCTGGCTGGCCGAGAGCACGATCCTTTATTGTCGCCGCCATCTAGCGAAACTTCACGACAAGCATCACGAAACCCGGCGAATAGAAGAGAATGGGACTGCCGTCTCCATCATTCGGGCAGAAATTGAACAGGTTGGAAACTTTGTCGGCATTGGCTTGTCCGAACCGATAGCCCAGATGGGTATTCTCGTTACCGTGCTTGGATACATGCTGTATGTGGAGCCGCTTATCGCCCTGTGCAGCGCCATTTTCCTAGTGCCGCAAATCCTGTTCGCACCAATCCTGCAACGCAAACTGAATGCGCTGGTCGAGGAACGCATCGGCTATCTGCGCGAGTTGACGGAAAATGTTCCGGACTATCCAGACAGCGATGAAGCACGCGGAGATTTCAGAAAACTGACCTCGGTTATCTACCGCAACCAGATGGTATTCTTCATCTGGAAGTTTTCCGGCAAGGCCGCGATTAATTTCATGAATGCCGTGGCGCCAATTTCAGTGCTCGTCATCGGCGGCATCATGGTTATTCAGGACCAGACCGAGATCGGCATCGTTGTCGCGTTTATCAGCGGCTTCTCAAAACTCTCCGATCCTATTCGCGAGTTGATCACCTATTACCGCGACGCAGCGCAAACCGCTGTGAAGCATCAGATGATCGCTGACTGGATGTAACCAATGAGATCGCTGCTTTCATCAAGTACGCATACTAACATAAGCACTCTTATGATATTTGGGCAATGCCATGCGCACTGACCATTACAGGGACCGTCTGATGGAATCGAATTGTCTGGTCACAAAACTGAGCAACTATCTGGCTCTGTCAAACAAGGACGTCGATCTGTTACTCAAGCTGCAAAGCGAAGAAGCGGATTATCCGAAAAAAGTAACCGTTCGTGAGGCTGGCAACGAAACCGCAGAGCTTTATGTGGTCAAACATGGCTGGCTGTACTCCAGCACGACCCTGCCTGACGGCCGCCGACAGGTGCTGCAACTACATTACCCCGGTGATATTGTCGGCATACCAGATGTTGCCTTCGACTATTCTACCGTCAATCTGGAGACCATCACAGATGTATGCCTGTGCCCGTTTCGCAAGAACCGGCTTGATGAGGTATTCATCAATTCATCCAGACTAACCGCATTGCTGTTCAGCTTCGGCATGGTCGACTACATGGTCCTGCTCGACCGCATCCGCGCCATCAGCCGCATGAATGCGGAAGAGCGCATTGCCCATTTTCTGCTCGAGGTGTCATCGCGCTTGCGTATCACCAACAAGAACCAGAGCAATCACATTGATATGCCTCTGACACAGGAGATTATTGGCGATGCCGTCGGGCTGACCAATGTCTATGTCAGCAAATCCATGCGTAAGCTGGAGGACCAAGGGCTTATTGCGCGTGACAAACGAACGATTGAGATTAAAGATCACAACAGCCTGAAAGAAATGGTCGATTTCCGCGACCGCTACTTCAAACTCGACACAAGCTGGTTCCCGGAAAGCAAGATTCCGTGAAACTTAATTCAGATTAACGACAAAAGGCGTGAATAAGCATATTAGGTGATGCTTAATTTTGAGATCATAATCACACATGCCCCTGCTTCATCATTCACTACGGGCCAAATGGCGGGCCTGTATAACCTCTGCGCTGACGAACCATGCGCGGAAAGGGCCTGTAGTATCGCCTTTTGAGTACCGCAAGTATCTCATTGCACACTACATTTTCTATAATCAGATATTTCAGACCCAGATATTTGATGCCGGCCCCCACCAATCCAGAACACTGGCAGCAACAATCCTACCCACAGCCATAACGGCCTTGGAACAGGATCTGCGCATATTCTACTGGAACCCCGCTAGCGTCATTGATGACCGTCAGGCACTGCCGACACAACTAAGTGCTGAATCCGTCGACTATGCGCTTGAAAGAACGCTGGTTCTGACGCGCATCATGCAAACTCAATGGCGACAGAACCCTGAGTTATCGCAAAAAACAGCCGATACTTTCATTGCCCTGAAAATGCCGATCAGCCTTTTCAGGCAGACGAAGCTGAAATCAGCAAACCACGACAAAAAACAAACCAAAATCATACAATACGATACGGATTACCTGACCAAAGGCTTCACCAACGCTTGCGCCAAAAGTGAGAAGATCGCAAAGCTGTAAATCGTCTAGACATTACAGCAGCTTCTGATACGGTGCCGCGCAAATATCAGTGGGCTGGCTTACAGCCCCACCCGTTCCCATACAGCACCCGATCCCTGAACCGTCCGCGCCACCGTCGCGGGCATGTGGCTATTCGCGCATTCAACGCATGGTAACGACAATGCAGCCTGCACCGAACAACAACTTCAAGGGCGCGCTCTTCTCGCTCATCGCCTACGGCATCTACTCAACCCACGATATCTTCATCAAGCTTCTGGGTGGCAGTCATTCGCCGATACAGATTATCTTTTTCTCCGGTCTGCTCGGTTTTCCGCTGGTCACCCTGATGCTGATCAAAGACCGGACCGCCGGGCATTTGCGCCCGATTTATCCGGGATGGACCGCCATTCGCTGCACGGCGATGATTGCCAATGCGCTCGGTGCCTTCATTGCCTTTGCCAACCTGCCTCTGGCCCAGGCTTACGCCATCCTGTTCGCCATGCCGCTGCTGATTACGGTGCTGTCGATCCCGATCCTGAAAGAGACGGTTAAACTCCGGCGCTGGACAGCGGTTATTGTCGGTCTGCTCGGGGTCCTCGTCGTCCTGCAACCGGGCACAGCCGAACTGTCATGGGCACATCTGGCTGCCCTTATCTCGGCTGTTGGCGGTGCCACCAATTCCGTTATCGTCCGCAAGATTGGACAGGAAGAACGCAGTGTCGTCCTGATCCTTTATCCGATGATGGCCACGTTTCTCGCCATGGGTGTCATGCTGCCATTCGTTTATGAACCGATGGCGATCGAACATTTCGGACTGGTATCGCTGGTCGCGCTGTTCTCCTTCATCGCCATGTTCTGCCTGATCAGCGCCTATCGGTTTGGTGAGGCGGTCATTGTCGCGCCGATGCAGTATTCCCAGATGCTGTGGGCCATTGCCTATGGCTATCTGATTTTCAACGAGAGCATCGATCTTGCCACCGCGCTTGGCTCCGGGCTGATTATCGCCAGTGGCCTCTACATCCTGTTCCGTGAAAGCAAGGGTGAGAATTCCGAGAATACGCCGGTGCTTAAAACCCGGACGCGGGCCGGCACCGTCTACAGCCTGCGCATCAGTTTTCTGACGAAACTGACCCAGAAAACGGGTGCCATGCAGGACTCACCCGGGCATAGCAAATAAAGCCGACAGATCAGGCAACCACATCGCGCAGGAACCGGATAAACCGGCTGTCATTGGCGCGCGCCACATTGATCCGCATGCCGGGGATGAGGTTGTCCGGGTCGACGGTAAAGAAGGTACCGGGCGAGATGAAAATGCTCTGCTTCGATGCCTTCTGGGCCAGATCGAGATCGGACATGCCCTCGGGCAGCATGAGATAGGCATAGTAGCCCGCCTGCTGTTCACTATAGAGCGTCAGCCCCAGCGGTTTGATGCTGTTGCGGAAATCCTCGGCGGCATCGGCGAGACGCTTGGACACCCGGACCATATGTTTGTGGAACCGGCCGCTATGAATGATTTTGGTGACCAGCAATTCGGAGAACCGGCCACTGTTGACCGTGGTAATCATCTTCAACTCCGCCAGCTCCGCTGCGGTCGATGCCGCCGCCGCGATATAGCCGACCCGGAAACTGGCGGACATGGTCTTGGAGTACGTACCGGTAAAGATAACGCTCCTGAATTCATCAAGCGCCGCGAGCCGCACACCCGGAATGCCATGCAGATCAACAAAGGGGTCATCATCGACCACCTGAAACCCGAACTCGCTGGCAATCTGCAGGATACCATGGGCAACCGGCAGCTCCAGTGATCCACCAGTCGGGTTCTGCCCCAGCGACTGGGTGAAGAACAGGGCCGGGCGTTCTCGCTCCGCCTTGGCTCGCAGATCGTCGAGGTCCGGGCCATTCGGATTGCGTCTGACGCCGACAAACCGGACCTGCGCCAACTTCAGCTTGGCGATCAGCGGGTAGTAACCGGGGTCATCGACCAGCACCACATCGCCCGCACCCAGAAACCGCCGGATAATCAGGTCCAGCGCGTGATTGGCACCAAAGGTGGTAACGATCTGTTGCGGCATCAGGCGGATACCCTGTGCCTGATGCCGGGAGGCGATCAGTTCCCGCAACGGGCCATAGCCATGGGGCGAGCCGTAACCGGAGCTGTCGCCGCCCTCGACCTCGCCACCGATATCGACCATGCGCCGAGGCATGATGCCATCCATCCATGATGCCGGGGGGCGACCGTCCCCGACCCGCACATCATGGGTCTGATGCAGTTGTGCCCGCAGCAGTGAGATGCTGTCGACCGCTTCCAGCAGGTGTTTGGGCGGTGCCAGATCGGTTGCCGAGAACGAGCGCTGATCGACCACGGCAAAGCCCGAGCCGGCCCGCGCGCCAATCAGCCCCATGGCGACCAGACGGTCATAGGCCTCAACGATCGTGTTCTTCGACACATCGAAATGCTGGGATGCCCGACGGATCGACAACAGCCGCGCACCCGGTGCCAGGGCGCCGTTCTCGATCTGCCGTTGTATCTGGGTAACCACCCGCTCTGTCTTGTTCACTATGCCTTACGCCTTAACCGTGACTGGCCAGTCTGCTGACACCACCAACGTACCGGGAACACTATGGGTACAGTTTGGACAATTCAACACAAACCGTACCTGTAAGTGAGAAAGTTTTATGACTAGAAAATAATGAAAATGAGTTGGCGAAATCGTCATCCTTTGGAGGAAACATGTCTGGCAGTGCTGCGCATACCGATGCGTCGGTCAATTCCCGTATTGAAAATTTCCGCAATCTTGAGCCTGCAGACCGCATGAACGCTGCCGCGTCCGCTGCCGGTCTTGATGATGTTGCGCGCCGCGCGCTCGCTGGCCCAGATACCCTGCCGATGTCGATCGCCAATGGCATGATCGAGAATGTGGTTGGCAAATTCGAGCTGCCGGTCGGTGTGGCCACCAACTTCACCATCAATGGCAAGGATTACCTGATCCCAATGGTGGTCGAGGAGCCCTCTGTGGTTGCCGCCGCCTCCTACATGGCCAAGATTGCCCGCGACTGCGGCGGCTTCAAGACTTCAAGCTCTGAACCGATCATGCGTGCCCAGATCCAGATACTGGATGTACAGGACCCGCATGGCGCCAAGCACCGTCTGCTCGGTGCTGCTGAAGAACTCATCACCACCGCCAATTCCCGTGACAAGGTCCTGATCGGCCTTGGCGGTGGCTGTAAAGATATCGAGGTCTTTGTCTACGAGACCTCACCCGTTGGCCCGATGGTCGTGCTGCACATTCTGGTGAATGTGAAGGATGCCATGGGTGCTAATACCGTCAATTCAATGGCCGAGATGATAGCACCACGCGTGGCTGAAATAGCCGGCGGCCGTGTCCGTTTGCGTATCCTGTCCAATCTCGCCGATCGTCGCCTAGCCCGTGCGAGTGTCACCCTGACGCCTGAAGCCCTTACAACCTCGTCCCTTGAAGGTAAGGATGTAGCGCAGGGAATTGTCGAGGGCTGCGCCCTTGCCATAATTGACCCGTACCGGGCGGCGACGCATAACAAAGGCATCATGAACGGCATTGATCCGGTCGTGGTTGCCACCGGGAATGACTGGCGTGCGATCGAGGCCGGTGCCCATACCTGGGCCGCCCGTAATGGCCAGTACACTTCCCTGACCAACTGGGAACTGAGCGCTGACGGCAACCTCGTCGGCAGCATCGAAATGCCCATGGCCCTCGGTCTCGTCGGCGGTGCCACCAAGACCCATCCAGCAGCCCAAGCCGCAATCAAGATGATGGGTGTGGAAACCGCACAGGAACTGGCCGAAGTTACCGTCGCTGTCGGCCTCGCCCAGAATATGGCAGCACTGCGTGCGCTCGCCACCGAAGGCATCCAGAAAGGCCATATGGCCCTTCACGCCAGAAACATCGCCATCCTTGCCGGAGCCAAGGGTGAGCAGGTAGAGACCGTTGCCAAGGCAATCGCCGCGGCCGGAGAAGTAAGCGTTGATAAGGCCAAGGAGGTTCTGGCAACGCTTTAACCACCGCTCAGCCATCAAAACGCTGACAAAACTTACTAAAACCCCAAGGGAGACCAATAATAATGACCCAAGAGAGTCGCAGAAAATTCGTTAGCCGTGCAGCCGCCGCAGGCGTTGCCGCACCCGCCATCGTTGCCGCCACCAGCCTTGAGGCCCGCGCGCAGGCACCCGTTGAATGGCGCATGCAGGCCCTGTGGGGCGGCGGCACCACGCCACAGATCTACGAAGAGAAATTCTGTGCCCGCGTCTCCCAACTGACCGACGGCAAATTCAATATCCGCCCCTTCGCTGGCGGCCAGATCGTTCCATCCGCACAGGCATTCGATGCCGTTCGCGGTGGCGCGTTCCAGATGATGAAAACCTTTGATGGTTACACCGCCGGTAAAATTCCGGTTCACGGCTTCACCTCGACCGTGCCGTTCGGTTTCCCCGAGGCTGACCAGTATGAGGCATGGTTCTATGAGCGCGACGGTATGGATATCGCCAAGGAATCCTATGCCAGCGCCGGTCTGACCTATGTTGCGCCAACCGTCTATGGCGAAGAGCCGATCCACTCCAAGGTCGCGATCCGCAAGATTGCCGATATGAATGGCCTCAAGGGCCGCTTCGTCGGTCTCGCTGCTGCCGTCATGGCAGATTTCGGTGTCTCGGTGTCGCCTCTGCCGACCTCTGAGGTCTATTCCGCTCTCGACAAAGGCCTGATCGATTTCGCCGATCGCGGTGATATCAAGGCCAATTACGAGGAAGGCCTGCATGAAGTGGCAAAATATCTTGTTCTGCCGGGCGTGCATCAGCCAAGCACAGCTACCTGCTACGTCGCCAATACCGGTGCCTATAACCAGTTGAGCGACCAGTTCCGTGCCGCTCTCGAAGTTGCCGCCCGTGAAGTGTCAGGCGCCCTGCGTCAGAACATCATCGTCGACAACGCCGAATACCTCGCCAAATACGAGGAAGCAGGCGTCGAGATCATTCACCTTGATCCGGAAGACGTTCGGGAGAACCGCGTCAAGGCGATTGAATCATGGAAAAAAGCGACTAAAGGCGACGCCCTAGCCACACGTGCCATGGAATCCCAGATGGCACTGATGAAGGAAATGCGCCTGCTCTAGGACATTAGTAGTTTAACTCCCTGACTCCCGGTCAGTTGCTGTCAGTCCTCGGACATGACAGTGACTGACCGGCCTTTTTATGTATCAAGGCTACCTATGTTATTCGCAGCGAAGGCAATCACCGCCACCAACCGGTTCCTGTTCCAGCTTACCAAATGGGCGGTATACGTGATCGCGGGGCTGATGCTGTATGAGGTGATTGCCCGCTACAGTTTTGAGCATCCGACCTCATGGGCCCCGGAGCTGGCGACCCTGATCTTCGGTCCATTCTTCCTGCTTGGCGGCCCCTATCTGCTGCATCTCGGCGGTCACGTTGCAGTTGATATCGTCTCATCCCGCGCCACCGGCTGGCTGAAACTGGTGCTCGACATTGTCGGCATGCTGCTGGTGCTCGCCTTCGGGATCATTCTGGTGCGCTACAGCATCGATCCGGTCCTGCAATCCTATGAATACAACGAGACAAGCTATTCCGGCTGGAACCCGATCATCTGGCCGACCAAGGCGTTCCTGCCGCTGGCAACGGCCCTGATTGGCCTGCAGGCACTCGCCGAAATCATTCTGGCCATCGGCAATTTCAGAAACCCGCCTGACAAACCGACGGTAACCGAAGAGGCACCGGCAATCGCCGAGCCGGAACCGGAGATTGGTAACACCACTATTCAGGCAGGCACCGCATAATGGAATCCTCACTGACCCTGATCCTGATGTTTGCCTCGCTGATCCTGCTGATGCTGACCGGTACCGGCCTTGCCTTCGTGCTCGGTGCCATCGCATTTCTGGCGACCATCTTTACCCTCGGCCCGCAGGCGCTGATCGTTGCGGTTCTCAATACCTTCGAGACCATGACCTCGGAAGCGCTGATGGCCATTCCGCTCTATGTGCTGATGGCGACGATTCTGCAGAAATCGCAGATCATCGACGACCTCTACAACGCTATGGAGAAGTGGTTCGGCAATCTGGTCGGTGGCCTCGCCGTTGGCACGATTATCATCTGCACCATCATGGCAGCCATGACCGGCATTGTCGGTGCCGCCGTCGCCGCCATGGGTATCCTCGCCCTGCCCTCGATGCTGGCACGCCGCTATGACGAGCCGCTGGCACTTGGTGCGATCTGTGCCGGGGGCACGCTGGGCATCCTTATCCCGCCCTCGGTCGTGACCATCGTCTATGCGATCACGGCACAAATCTCGATCGGGCAAATGTTCATCGCCGGCATTGTGCCCGGCATCATTCTGGCGACCGCTTATTGCCTCTACATCCTGATCCGGGCGCGACTCAATCCATCACTGGCGCCAGCACCGGAGAATGTGGACGACGTAACCTGGCGGGATAAACTGCTGTCACTCAAAACCCTGATCCTGCCAACACTGGTAATCTTCAGTGTACTGGGCTCGATCTATATGGGCTTCGCCACCCCGACCGAGGCTGCCGCTGTTGGCGTATTCGGTGCTTTGATTTCTGCAGCAGTAAGCGGACGCTTCAAGATCAAGATACTCAACGATGCAGCAACCGACACGCTGCGCGTGACCGCCATGATCCTGTGGATCACCATTGGCGCCCGTGCCTTTATCTCGGTCTTCGTTGCCAGCGGCGGTGCTGATTCCGTGCTCAACTTCGTCGAGGATATGGAGGCATCACGCTGGATCGTACTCTGTGCCATGCTGGGCGTGCTGATCTTCCTCGGCCTGTTTCTGGACGAGATCGGCATTATCCTGCTCTGCGTGCCCGTCTTCCTGCCGATCGTGAAGACCATGGGCTTTGATCCGCTCTGGTTTGGCGTGCTGTTCATGATTACGGCACAGATGGCCTATATCACCCCGCCATTCGGCTACACCCTGTTCTACCTGAAAGGGGTGCTGCCACCGGAAATCGGCATCGAGAAGGTCTATAAGGGCGTGATCCCGTTCTTCCTGATTCAGGTGCTGATCCTGATCCTGTTCGCGATCTTCCCGGACATTGTCACCTGGCTGCCTGAACTCGCCGCCGCCCGCCTGCGCTGATCCTAGCCACGCGGCATGGCGAGATGGTTATCCCAGCTGATGCTGCTGGTCGGTTGCTTGAGGGATGAGATCTGCTTGCCGCTGACCGCATTGGCATGCACGACCGCGCCATTGCCGGAGCTTAGATAGAAGGTGCCGGGCTTGGCCGCTGCGGTCACGCCGCAAACATCAGTCATGGTCAGGCTGTTGAGATAGCGCGGCGTGCCCTCAACGCTCCAGAAGGTCGCGACATTGCCGCGCGGGTGGGTCACCGCCACCACCTTGCCGCTGCTGTCGAAGGCAACACTGCCGCAATAGTTATCGAGACTGGTCTGCACCTCATCGGGTGCGGTCAGCAGGCTCTGCCTGCCATCGCTGCCGACAATCGCGATCAGGGGCAGTACAACGCTGTCGCTGCCCTGCCATTGCCCGCCAATCGCCGCTACCCCGTCACCATTGGTCGCCAGATGGCGCAGGCTCAACTGCTGGAAGGCCGGGTCTTCAAGGCGTATCTGACGACGCAAGCCACCGCTCTTCAGGTCGAGCAGATCCATTGAGGATTGCATGGTGTCGAGATTGAGTTTGACCCGCCCGGTATCCGGGTGGGTCTGGATACCGCCATTGGCAATCAGCACCGAACCGCCATCTGCGTTGAGCACCAGTTCATGCGGGCCGATTGCACCGCTGTCCCATTCACCGAGACGACGATAGCCGTCCTCGATGTCATAGATGCCGATAACCCCGCGCGCATTGTCGAAATCATTCTCGGTAGTCAGCAGATGCCGACCATCGGGATGGAAAATCGCATGACCATAAAAATGCCGGTCTTCCGGTGGCTCGAAGCGGTGCAACTCCGTCAGTCGAACCGGATCGAACACCACCGCAAACCGGTCCGGGCGGCGCGCCATGATGATGCCAAGCGGCTTGCTCGGGTGGAACGAGACCGCATGGCCACGGGCTGGCAATCCGGCAATCTTACGGGTCTCACCGCCATCGAGAACCGTCAGCGCATCCTCGCCCATATCATTGGTCGTGGAACTGAACAGTTGTACCGGATTGCGGGTACCGACCGCTGCGTGGGATACACTGATCGGCAGTGTCAGACCCGCGGCAGCACCGCCGACAAGCGCAGAGGCAAAGGCGCGACGATCAAACATGGTATCAATCCCCATCCAGACTGTTGAAACCGATGGTCAGGCCGAGGGCCGGGGCGAAGTCCTGCGCCATGATGCGGCGCAATTCCTTGATCTCTGAGACCATCTCCTCAAGATCACGTCGCGCCGCCTCATCCGTCACCAGATCAGCCATGGGGCGGGTGGCATACCGGTTAGCGGTGGCGCGTACCTGCTCCAGCCCTTTGACAAAGGGCACCCAGCCATCAATGGCACCCAGCTTTTCAGACCATGGCGATGGTGCTTCGAGCATGATCTCGCTGACGTAGTCCAGCCCGGCAACCACATTGCCCATGGATGCCTTGCTGCGTCGGGCCTCGGCCTGTTCTGGCCGGGCGTCCGCCGGTGTTTCACCGAGAATGCGCTTGATCTTTCGGTCTGCGATCAACTCAAACTGGGTATAGACCGCGCTGAAGATGGTCTGCTCGAATTCATCCTCACCGGTTTCCGGCATGATATCGACACGTTGCCAATCCGCTGCAATGGCCTCGGCCATCCCAGCCATATTGGCGGTGATCGCCATGGTCAGCGTGCAGTCAGTCGTGCCCGGTAAGGCTGGCCCATCCTCAAACAGCAGGCGTTCGAGCGCGGGCAGTCCCTGCACCGCCACGCTCTGTTTGGTGATGTCGAAATCAGCAGCCTCGATCTTGTCGGCATTGTTGCGCAGGCTGCGTAACTGCCGGTTCACCGCATTGCGGTCATCTGGCCAGAAATTCAGCCGAAACTTGCGATTGAACAGTTCCGCTGGCCCGAACCCCAATAGCTGCATTCGGGTCAGCTTGTCCTGCACTGCATAGAACTGCTCCTGCAGTGCCGCCATATCGGTATCGCCAGCGCAATATTGTCCGGCCACCGCATCGAGACCGGCGGCCTCCACGGCTGTCGCCTCGGCAAGCGGCATGATGTGTTCGGCGACCATGTCGTCGCGGAACGTCGCCTCCGCCAATCCGGGAAACCCGGTTGCGATAACAGCGATGGCAGAGAACAGGGCAAGCGGGCGGAACATTGGAGCCTCAGAGTGAGTTCAGGAACAAAAGCAGGGCGGCACGATCATCGGCATTCATGGCGGCAAACGCATCGCGAGGTCCTTGCGCCTCACCACCATGCCAGAGGATCGCTTCGGTCAGGCTGCGCGCTCGGCCATCATGCAGGAAATAGGTGTGGTCGCTGACCGCCTCGGTCAGGCCGATACCCCATAGCGGCGGTGTTCGCCATTCCTGCCCCGATGCCTGCGCCACCGGGCGATTATCCGACAGTCCCTCGCCCATGTCATGGAGCAGCATGTCGGTATAGGGCCAAATCAACTGGTGGCTGAAGATCGCTTCGGCAGCATCGTCACGGGTGACGAATTTGGGGTTGTGGCACCCGGTGCAACGAGCCTCATAGAACAGCTTCTTGCCACGCAGTACGTCAGGGTGCTGCACATTCCGGCGCACCGGCACAGCCAGACTGCGGGTGTAGAACAGCAGCTGCTCCATCAGTTCATCGGTGATCTCCGGTCCCGGCGTGTCATCCGCAAGCGTGTCTCCATGCGGTGCATTCCGGCAATCGGCCTGCGCCTCGGTGCAATCACCATAGGCGGCGTGTCTGGCAAAGGATGACATGCCGATATCGCCGTTGAAGGCATCGGCATTCTGATCCATCAGGCTGAGCTGGGTTGCCTTCCAGCCGAAACGACCAAGGCCGAAGCGCTGCTCGACATTGCTCCAGACACGGTTCGGGCGACCAGAGATACCATCCCCATCGGCGTCATCGGGATCGGCCAGCGCGAGGATCGTCTCATCCGGCACTGCCTCGAGCAACCCCAGCCCGATCATCGGCGTCGCCATGCGTACCGACATCATAAGCTCAGGATCATGGGGGCCATAGGCTAGATGATCGAGACTGTACTCCGGGCGGCGCAGACTGACCGCTGTGCCATCGCCAAGAGTGACCATTTCCTCGTGCCAGATGGTATGGATCTTGGCCTCCGGCTGCAGACCCTGTACCGCCAGATCCTGAACCTGCCCGCCATAGACCGGATCGGGAATGCTGGCAATCGTGCCATCGGCGAGGCGCTGGCGTTCTGCATCACTGCGCGGTGGCACGCTGATCCGCATCAGCATGGAAATCGCATCATCATCCGGAAAGTTGGCCGCCGGTGGATGCCCCCGACCATCCTTCAGGTGACAGTGCTGACAGGCACGGGCATTGAACAATGGCCCCAGACCATCGGCGCTCTTGGTTGACGAAGGTGCCGAAACCCATGGGCGGCGAAAGATCGCATTGCCGATATTGAACCGGGCGCGCTCTCCAAAACTTACATTGTCCGCGGGTTGGGAGAAGGCATTGCGCTCGGCAGTACCGGTAAAGGTACCGGCACCACCGGCCATAGCCTCATAGCGCTCGGCCTTGCTGAAATCATCGGTCGGCTCGGTAATCGGATGCACGAAACGGCTGGTCGCGGCCTGCAGCGACGGTGTACTCGCCATATAGCCCAGCCCGGCAAGACCGCCGCTAACAGCCAGAGACAACAGAAACCTGACGGCAAATACCCGACGTTGGACATTGCCAGACGTCGCATTCCGACAAATATGCCTTGGCCACGAAAACATTGGGATGCGGTATCGGTTGTTGGCAGGCGGCGCGAGCGGCCTGCGGGCTTCAGATATTATTGAGAATGATTATCAGAAACCAATCCGGGTTCATAGGGGCGAGCGGGCGACAAACCGTGACACCAACTGTCGCAGCCCTAATCCAGCCGGATATATTTGATCAGATCGCGCCGGGAATACGGTTTCTGGATGAAATCGGGCAATTCGTCTTCCGTCACCCGCTCGGCCATGGTCTCCATCGGGTAGCCGGACGCCAGCACCACACGGATATCGGGATATGTCGCTCGCACCTCACGCCACAAGTCCCATCCGGTCGCGCCGCCGGGCAAGGCAACATCGGAGAGCACCAGTTGGATGGAAGAATTTTCCGCCAGCACAGCAAGAGCGGCAGCGACATCCTCCACATCAATCACAGTCAGCCCCATACGCTTGAGCGTTGAGCGGGTGAAGCTCCGCACGCTCTCGTCATCCTCGACCAGCAAGACGGTAAAGCCCGTTGGCACCGCCTCTTCTTGCGCCGCTCCGGGTCGCCAGGCAACACCGACAGGCTCCGTCGCCGACATAGCCGATGCCTTACCTGCAACCGCAGGCAGATAGATGGTCACCGTGGTACCCAGCCCGACCTCGCTATAGACCGCCACATGGCCCCGGCTCTGCTTGACGAAGCCGAAAACCTGACTGAGGCCCAGACCAGTGCCCTTGCCGGTTTCCTTGGTGGTGAAGAACGGCTCAAAAACCTGTTTCAGATGCTCAGGCTCAATCCCGGTACCTGTATCAGTGATTGAAATCATGACATAGGGGCCGGGCTGCACATCGACATTGCGAACCGAGTAATTGTCATCCAGCTCGGTACATGCGGTCTTGATGACAATACGTCCGCCATTGGGCATGGCATCCTTGGCATTGATCGCGATATTCAGGATCGCCTGTTCAAGCTGCGCCGCATCCACTTCGACCAGCTGTGCGGCATCCGCCTTGATTACTTCTATTTCGTTATGAGCACCGATCAGGCGATTGATGATACCAACGAGGTTGTCGAGCAGTTCATTGATATCAACCCTGACCGGTCGCAGGAGCTGCTTGCGGCTGAAGGCCAGCAACCGTTGGGTAAGCTTGGCCCCGCGATCGGCAGCGATACCGATCTCCTGTGCGAATTCGGCGAGGTCAGGCCGGGCCTGCAGGCTCTCCGACAACAGTTCGGCATTGCCGGCAATAACCGTCAGCAGGTTGTTGAAATCATGGGCAACGCCACCGGCAAGACGCCCGATAACTTCCAGCTTCTGTGCCTCGACGATCTGTTGTTGCAGCATCCGCTGTTCGGTCTGGTCACGAACCACGAGGACATACACCCGTTGGCCGTGCAGGGTGCGCTGGCTGATCTGTATCTCCAGCGGAAAGCGTTCGCCCGAATACTTGATGCCCGTCACATCGACGATGCGCCTGACATTGCCGGATGACTGCGTTCCTTCAGGCAGGGACGGCAGGAAATTACCCTGATCGCTGCGCAGAATGCTCCTGATGCCCAGCGGCTCGCCGTCGAACCACTCCCGGCCAAACAGCTCGGCAAAGGCGTCGTTGTGTTCAACGATAAAGCCGTGCCCGTCGATCATGGCGACACCGTCGAAGGCGGTATCCAGCATGGTCCAGAGCAGTTCCTCGACCGCCCGACGCTTGCCGATCTCGCCCCGCAGTTCGTTCATTTTCTGGGTAAGGGCGGCAAATTCTCTCGGATCAGCCCGACCCTCATCCATATACAGGATGAGATAGGTGCGACCGGTCTTATCCTCGGCAATATCGAGAACACCAGCATAGACCCGAAAATCATGCTTGGTATCGAGATGCTCCAGCGTTATGCGGCTGAAGCTGGGCGAACTGGACCGAGCAGCCAGTTGGGCAAATTTCAGGAACTTCTCGCCAAAGACATCAGCCAGAATGTTACCGGTATCAAAGCCGAGCTTTGATGCCGCAGCATTAACGGCCATCACTTCCGTATCGAGCGTGACCAGCAAGGCCGGTGTCGGCAGAACCTTTGTTGTCCGTGTGAAAGACCGGACAGCGGCCTCATTACTCATCGGATACCCTGTAATATTCCCGGCCCGGCCCCTCACCCTTCCTGAGAGAGACTACAACCCGACATTCCTTGCAACCGGAAGCTATTGTTTCAGGCAGATGCACCCGCGCATAGCCCAGATGCTCGGAAGCAATCGTGCCAAATACATTTGAGGTCATCATGCAAAGCGACTGTTTGCCCTCAACCGACGCCCCGAAGGGACAGGTGCGATTGCCGAGGACGATCTCGTCCTCGTTAATATTGACAATAAAGAAATCGCCATTGATCCGCCGCTTGAGGTCAACCAGAACCTCGGCCACCTGCTGCCGATCGAAACGCTCGGTTGCCTTTTCATACTTGTAGAGGGCGTTGATTTCCTCGCCGATCTGCGCGCCGACAATGCTGACATAGCCCTCGGCATCCTCTGGTCCGACCACATCCTCGAGGCTTTCGGCCAACTTCAGGATCAGATTACGCAGAAAACTGTCTCTTGTGAGCGTATCGCCCATTATGTCCCCCCTTGGGTAGCAATTCGAGCTACCGGCAGTTTGGCTTGTTGTTTCTTCTGCCTGTGCAGACAATTCACCAAAAGTGCCTTGGCCGTCAATCATGCATGAAAGTTGTTAATCCCTTCATAGGGTGGGAAATCTTAACAGTCTGTTAACAAGAAAGCCCGGTGCGTGTCGCACCGGGCTTTTCACGTGTTACCACGCATTTACCTATAGGTAAGGCTGCTTACTGGAAGACAGCATTCGGATCGTCGAGGCTGTCCGAGCCTTCAAACTCGCTGACATTCAGGCCGAGGGCAGCAACCACTGCTTCGAACTGCTTCGCCTGTGCGGTCAGAGCGTCGATCACATCCTGTACGATCGCATTGCCGACAGGGTTGTCAGAGGCCAGCATCTGATCGTATGCCATGCCGCCATCGGCAGCCGCCTTCATGACATCCATCTTGTCATGGGTATTGGACAGGGCGGTCAGCACATCGCGGTTCAGCTCTGGGTTGGCTTCCGCCACAACCGATGCCACTGACGGGCCGGAGACCTGACGGCCATCAACCCGGGTATAGCGACCGGTATAGATCGCCTGCATCCCGGCCTGATCGTAGTAATGGCTGTTATGGGTGTTATCGGCAAAACAGTCGTGCTCTTCCTCGGGATCGTTGAGCAGCAGGCCGAGCTGCATCCGCTCACCCGCCAGCTCGCCATAGGACAGCGAGCCAAGCCCGGTGATAATAGTTGCCAGCGCATCCGGGCCATCGGCTTCCGTCACCGCGAGACGGGCTGCACCATTCTGATCCCAGGCCTCAACCATCTCTTCAAGATCGGCAATCAGCAGATCGGTTGCCGCCTGCAGATAGGCGATACGGCGGTCACAATTACCACCGGTGCAGTTTGCAGTGTCGAAATCGGTATAGGGACGATTACCGGCACCGGCCTCGGTACCATTCAGATCCTGACCCCAGAGCAGAAACTCGATTGCATGGTAACCGGTCGCGACATTGGCCTCGATATTGTCGGCCTCATGCAGGCTGTCCTGCAGCAGTGCCGGGGTAATCTCCGTCGCATCAACGGTCTCGCCGCCAAAACGCAGGGACTTGTTGGCAATCACATTGGCGGTGTAGAGGCGGTTGGTATCGCTCTCGGCGCCATAGCTGTCGCTATCCACATAATCGATCAGACCTTCATCGAGTGGCCAGGCATTCACGCGGCCCTCCCAGTCATCGACCATGGCGTTGCCGAAACGGTAGCCCTCGGTCTGCTGGTATGGCACCCGTGCCGCCAACCATGAACCGCGAGCATAGGCAAGCGTGGCCGGTGACGGGTCGGCAACCAGTGCATCAACCGCCGTTTTCAGCTTGTTGGCGGTGATCAGGGCATCGCCATACATGGCGTGGGCAATATTGGCATAGTTCTCTGACACGCCACGGTAATCAGGGTTTGCGACGGCGGTTGCGCCAAAGGTGACTGAGGCAGCAAGGCCGATCAGCCCCGCCATGATCTGTTGTTTCATCAATCTCTCCCGCAGGAATTTTTCAGAAATGGTTTTCAGAATATGAGTAATCCGAACGCCGATTGTTTACCGCAGCCGAAATGATATTGCTACTCATTTGCAATTAAAATTACCCGTCCTGCCGGATGACCTGCCGGAACGTGATGGCGTATGTCGCGTTAGCTAAGCATGCGCCACCGTCCTCAATCATATTCAATCGGCAGATGGATGATGACCGACCTGATTGTGCAATACACATCCGGCTGGCAATGGCAGAAACCTCTGATCAAGACGGGCAAACGATGAGCAGTCCCGGCGGTAAACCCGTTGTCCTCATTACCGGCGCTGCCGGTTCCATTGGACGCGCCCTGTGCGATGCTCTGACCGATCGCTATGATGTTGTCGGATTGGACATAGAATGCGATGGCACGGATTTCCCCTGCCTTGAAATGGACATCACCAATCCCGCATCAGTTGAACTGGCCCTGACAAAAGTTGCAGAGCAATTCGGCACGTCATTTGCCGCCGTCATCCATCTGGCAGCCTATTTTGATTTCACCGGCAAGGACCATCCGATGTATCAGGCGGTCAATGTCGACGGCACCCGGCATCTGGTCCGGGCACTGCAGCACTACACAGTTGAGCGGTTCATCTATTCCGGCACGATGCTTGTGCATGAACCCGTCAAACCAGGGGAACTGATTACCGAAGAGCAGCCGATAGCCCCGAAATGGGCCTACCCGCAATCCAAGGCAGCAGCAGAGGAGGTCATCCGGAACGAGGCTGGCGACATGCCCTATACATTGCTGCATCTGGCCGGGCTTTATGATGACAAAACCGCCGTTCCGACCCTGTCAAACCAGATTGCGCGGATTTATGAACGGGAACTCAAATCCCATGTCTATGCCGGTGACTTTTCTGCAGGCCAGTCGATGCTGCATCGCGAGGATATGATCAATGCCATGCAGCGGGTTGTTGACCGGCGACAGGAGCTGCCCGAACAAACCACCATCCTGATTGGCGAGCCGGAAGGTGTCAGCTATGAACGGCTGCAGGAGCGTATCGGCAATCTCATTCATGGCGAGAAGGAATGGCGGACCATTTCCCTGCCCCAACCGCTGGCCAAACTGGGATCGGCGGTTGAGGTTGCCTCCGAACCCGTCGTGCCCGATGCGATTGATGATGGCGAAAAGCCCTTTATCCGCCCGTTCATGATCGACATGGCCGAGGATCATTATGCTCTCGACATAGCACGGGCGCGCGACCTGCTTGGCTGGGAACCGAAACACAATCTCCATGATGATCTGGAGTCGTTGATCGCGACCCTGAAGGACGATGCCCATGGCTGGTATCAGGCGAATGGCATTACCCCACCCCCATGGCTGCGGCATGCAGAAGAACATGGTGATGATGGTGAAACGGTGCGCAGCAACCACGAGCGCCTCTATCGCCATCAACATCAGCAGAATCTCTGGGCGCATTTCCTGAATATGGGTGTGGGCAGCTGGCTGATCACCGCACCGCTGCTCATGGGTTATGAAACCACCGCGATGACCGTTAGTGACATTGTATCCGGCATCGCACTCATCATTTTCAGCTTTATCTCACTGTCATGGCGCATGGGCTGGGCCCGATGGGCATCGGCAATCATTGGCTGCTGGCTGTTGATGGCACCGCTGGTTTTCTGGGCGCCATCGGCACTTGCCTATCACAGTGGCACCCTGTGCGGCATGCTGGCGATCGGCCTGGCGGTATTGACAAGACCGGCACCGGGTGTTTCAGCCGTTGCCAGCCAGACCGGCCCGACCATTCCACCCGGTTGGGACTTTTCTCCATCAGACTGGCTGCAACGCCTGCCGATTATCCTGCTGGCCTTCATCGGCCTGCATGTCTCGCGGTATCTCGCAGCCTATCAGCTCGGCTATATCGATACGGTCTGGGAGCCGTTTTTCACCGGCCCGGCAAGCCCTGAGAAGAACGGAACCGAGGAAATCATCACGTCCAGCGTATCGGAAGCATGGCCGGTGCCCGATGCCGGGCTCGGAGCGGTTACCTACATGCTGGAGATCCTGATCGGCTTCATCGGGTCACGCCAGCGCTGGCGCACGATGCCCTGGCTGGTACTGATCTTTGGCATCATGATTGTGCCACTGGGTGCGGTCTCGATAACCTTTATCATCATCCAGCCGATCATACTGGATACCTGGTGCACCCTCTGCCTGATTGCGGCATCGGCCATGCTGTTGCAGATCCCCTATTCGCTTGATGAGCTTGTTGCCACTACCCAGTTCCTGATCCGGCGTAAAACCCAGGGACACAGTCTGCTGCGCACGCTGTTTGTCGGCGATACCGATGACGGTCGGGATGAGCTGCCACCGGAAAACGAGTTCACCGCCACACCACTGGCGATCATCAAGGATACCTGGACAGGTGGCATCAGTCTGCCATGGACACTTGCTCTGACCATGCTGGTGGGTATCTGGCTGATGTTTACCCGGCTGACACTTGACAGCAGTGGAGACATGGCCAATGCCGAGCATCTGATCGGGGCAATGGTCCTGACCGTGGCCGTGACGGCAATGGCAGATGTTGCCCGTCCGGTAAGGTTCCTCAACATCCTGTTCGCCGCGGGTCTGCTGATCGTGCCCTTCGTGTATGGCATTACCGGATTGCATCTGGTCGCAACCATAGTCGCGGGAATTGCCATCATTCTGCTCAGCCTTCCCAAGGGTCGCATTACCGGCAGCTATGGCAGCTACAGCCGATTTATCGTTTGAAATCAATTCGCTGATATGCACTGAAACCATTCGGCTTATTTTGGTGAATTATATCGCTTGACTTTATATCGCGCGCTATTTAAATATGGGGTCAGAGAGTGGAGACATAACGATGACCCAAACCACAGACAGCAAACTTCAGACCCTCGATGCACAACTGTGCTTCGCCCTTTATTCAACCCAGCTGGGCCTGAATAAAGTCTATCGCGGTCTGTTGAAGGACCTGAATCTGACCTATCCGCAGTATCTGGTCATGCTGGTCCTGTGGGAGAAGGACGGCGTGAATGTCTCCGAAATCTGTGACCGTTTGTTTCTGGAGACGACGACCCTGACTCCCCTGCTCAAACGACTGGAAGCGCGTGGTTTGATCAAGCGCACCCGCTCGATTGAGGATGAGCGTCAGGTGATTGTCACCCTGACCGGGGAAGGTCAGGAGCTGAAAGCAACCGCATCACATATCCCTGCCTGTGTCGGGGAAGCGATGGACTGTTCACTGACAGAAATCGCCGACCTCCGGGACAGGTTGAACGAGGTACGGGCCAGTCTATTTAAGTCAGCATCATGATGTAGCTTGGCCTCCCTTTTTTTACCTATAAATATCGCTCGCGATATTTATTCACACGATGTACAAGAAGGAACAAGATAATGAGCAATGAAGATCGGAATATCACCAGTACAAGCGCCATTCTGGCCCACCCTTTTGGCAAACCATCCAATGACCTGACGGCAGGCAGCCCCGGCATTGAGCATACAACCCAGTCGTTTCTGGAGGCACTTGCGGCAGGCGGTGGTCCTGCAATGGAAACCCTGTCCCCACAGGAAGCCCGGCAGGTGCTGATCGGTGCACAAGCCGATGATGACAACCTGCTGGCCCCCGCCGATGTTTCAGAAAAGATTATCACGGTCGATGGAGAGGAAATCAGCCTGACCATTGTACGGCCCGAGAATGCCGAAAGCGGACGCCCGGCCTTCATGTTCTTCCATGGCGGCGGCTGGATACTTGGCGACTACCCGACCCATGAACGCTTCGTACGCGATCTGGTTGCCGATACCGGCTATACCGCAATCTTCGTCAACTATGATCCATCACCGGAAGCACGCTATCCGGTTGCGATCAACCAGGCCTATGCCGCAACAAAATGGGTTGCAGAACATGGTGCCGAGATCGGTGTCGATGGTGCCCGGCTTGCCGTGGTCGGCAACAGTGTCGGCGGCAATATGGCAGCCGTCACCGCCCTGAAGGCAAAGCTGGAGGGTGGCCCGGAACTGAAGGCACAAATTCTGTTCTGGCCGGTCACCAATGCCGATTTCGACAGCGCTTCATACAAGGAATTTGCCGATGGGCACTTCCTGACCCGCAACATGATGAAGTGGTTCTGGGATGCCTATACCACCGACCCTGCGGAACGGGCCGAGATCACCGCCTCGCCATTGCAGGCAGATCGCGCGCAACTGGCGGGCCTGCCACCAACACTGGTGATTACAGCAGAGAAGGATGTCTTACGTGATGAAGGTGAGGCCTATGCCCGCAAGCTTGATGCGGCTGGCGTGACCGTCACGGCAACCCGGTACAACGGCATGATCCACGATTTCGGTCTGCTCAACGCCCTCAGCCGTGTACCCGCAACCAGAGCAGCCCTGCATCAGGCGGCTGAACAGTTGAAACTCTATCTGGAAGACTGAACGGATGACTGAAAAAGTGCGGTTGCGGTGCCCATTCTGGACTACCGCAACCGCCAAGTCACCCCTGCCCCCAGGGAAGTAGAGGATCAGAGTTCCCGCTCGCCGGGACCTGTGTATTTGTAGGACAGCTTCGGGTTGACCGGGCCTTTGATCCGGCCACCCTGTTGTTTCTGTTCATAGGCATGCGCCAGAATGCCGACCGACCGTGACAGGATAAACAGCCCGCGTGCCATATCCGGCTCAAAGCCCAACTCGCCGTAAATCACCGCCGTCACACCGTCGATATTCATCGGCAGGTGGCGGCCTTTGGCTTTCTCAAGCCATGCCTCGACCGCCTTGCCGATCGCAACGAACCGACCGCCGATAACACCATCGGCCACAGCCTTGTCACAGAGTTCAAACAGGCGCGGTGTCCGCGGGTCGATAGGATGGAAGCGATGACCAAAGCCGGGGATGATCTGTTTCTCCGCCAGACGCGGTGCCAGCGCCCGATCAACGGCAGCATCAAGGCTTTCCCCGGCATCCATATGGCCGAGGATTTCGAGGTAAATCTCAAGCGCCCCCTGCCCGGCACCGCCATGCACATCGCCGAGCACATTGATCGCCGAGGCCATCGCGCTGTTGATACCAATCCCGCAGGTCATTGCCATCCGCGCCGTGGCGATGGAGGGCGCCAGCGGTCCGTGGTCGACGGCGGCGACAAGCGCTGCCTCAAGCAGGGCCGCCTGTTTCTCATCGGGTACCTCGCCGCGCACCATCAGCCAGATCATCTGAACGAAGCTCAACTCACCAATCAGGCTTTGTACCGGATAGCCGCGCAGGTTGATCTTGCCCGGTTCCATATCGATGATACCGGTCTGCCACCAGTCACGGAACTCCGTGCCTGCGTCCGATTGTTTGCCGTTATCTGCACTCATGACTGCCTGCCCTCGCCCTTACTCAAATACCTGTTCAATGAGGTGGCTGTAATCAGCCGCCGTCAATGATCGTGGATTGGTTTTATGAGCATTGTCCTGCAGGGCCTGTTCCGGGATCCGGGTCAGATCCGACTGCTTGATGCCGAGCGTGGCAAGGCGGGTCGGCAAGTCGATACGGGTCAGCAGGGCCTCGATTGCATCGGCGAAATCCTGACCGGCCAGTTCCGTGGGCAGGCAGGAGCGCATGATGTCGTATTTCACGCCAAGCGCATCGCGGTTATAGCGGAGGACCGCAGGTAGGAAGATGCCGTTCAATGTGCCGTGGTGATAGCCGAGTGCACCGATCGGATGGGACAGGGAATGCACCGCCCCCATGCCCTTCTGGAAGCAAACCGCACCCTGCAATGACGCCATCATCATGTGCCAGCGGGCATGCTTGTCGCTGCTGCCATGGGTAACGGCACGTTCAATGTGATGCAGCGCCCGGCGCAAACCGTCGATGGCAATCGCATCGGCAGGCGGGTTCACGGTTGGCGAGGAATAGGTCTCGACACAATGGGACAGCGCATCGATACCGGTTGCAGCCGTCACCGAGGGTGGCAGGCGCAGGGTCAGGTCGGGATCGCAGATCGCCGCCTTGACGATACCGGCACAGCCGACACCGGCCTTCACCCCGTTATTGAAGATAATCACCGCCGAGCGGCCGACCTCACTGCCGGAACCGGATGTGGTCGGCATGGCAATCAGTGGTGCCGGGTTGATAATCGCCCTTGGTTTGGCATGGCGGTTACAGAAATCCCATAGCGTGCCGTCATGGGTCGCCATAATGGCAATACCCTTGGCAAGATCGAGGGCGGCACCGCCACCGATGGCCACCACGCCATCGCAACCGGCATGTTTATAGGTTTCTGCCCCCAGTCTTGCGGCCTCTTCGGTCGGGTTTGGCGGCGTATCAAGCCATGAGGGCAACTTGTCGCTACACGGGACGGCATTCAGCGCCTGCTCCAGCACCCCGGCCCGCTCGACACCGTAATCGGAGACGATAAGCGGTCGCGTGCTGCCGATCTGTTCGAGCAACTGCGGCAGGCGGGCACTGGCACCAAACCCGAAATGGGTCGTGGTCATGAATTGCAGCACAGAGATGCCGGACAAGTCCGGTTCCACCTCGGAAACTGCAGCAGCCATCATTACCATAGGGTTGAACTCACATTATGCGTATCGGGTGGTTATGGTTTTGGAGACGAGATAGGCCTCAAGCCCCTCAATGCCGCCTTCCAGACCGTCGCCGCTTTCCTTGACGCCGCCAAAGGGTGAATACGGGGTCGAGACCGAGAAGTGATTGACCACAACCATACCGGCCTCAATGCCATCGCTCAGCTCTTCCGAGCGCAGCAAGGACCGGGTCATGACATAACCGGCGAGGCCAAATGGCGTGTTATTCGCCCGGGTCAGCACATCGTCGAAATCATCGAAGGACTGGAACGGCACCACGGGACCGAACGGCTCTTCCTGCATGATCCGGGCAGCGTCTGGCACATCTGCAAACACCGTCGGTTGATAGAAATAGCCCTGATTGCCGATCCGGTTACCGCCGGTTACCAGCCGGGCACCGGACCCTGCCGTATCAGCGACAAACTGCTCAATCGAGGCAAGCTGACGACTGTTGGCGAGCGGTCCCATCGCCACATCCGCCTGATCGCCCGGCCCGACCTTTACATCTGCGGCGGCGGCGGCAAATGCCTCGATGAACGGCTCATAGATACCGCTCTGGACAAAGAATCTTGTCGGGCTGGTACAGACCTGACCGGCATTGCGGAATTTGAAAGACACAGCCATTTTTGCCGCCGCCTCCACATCCACATCATCACAGACGATGACCGGCGCATGGCCGCCCAGCTCCATGGTGCTGCGTTTGGCATTGGCAGCCGCCTTGGCCGCCAGCATCTTGCCCACGCGGGTCGAGCCGGTGAACGTCACCTTGCGAATGACCGGCGATGAAATCAGATGCTCGGAAATCATTGGCGGGTCACCGAGCACCAGATTGAGCACACCGGCAGGCAACCCGGCATCGGCGAAAGCCTTGACCAGCTCAATCGCCGTGAACGGTGTTTCCTCGGCCGGTTTCAGGATCAGCGAGCAACCGGAGGCCAGACTGCCGGCCATCTTGCGCAGCGGTGTCAGGGCCGGGAAGTTCCAGGGGGTAAAGGCCGCGACCGGCCCAATCGGATAGCGCCGGACCGTCTGACCGACACCATCGGCCCGCGCAGGCAGAAAGCGACCATAGGCACGGGTTGCCTCTTCGGCCATCCATTCCAGATTCTCCACGCTGGTCAGTATCTCACCGCGTGCTTCGGGAACCGGCTTGCCCTGCTCCCGGCTCAGGATTTTGGCAATCTCATCGGCACGCTCGCGCATCAGTGTGCAGGCATCCCGGAGAATCCCGGTACGCTTATGGGCCGGTGTTTCGGACCAGATGGCAAAGCCGCGTGCGGCAGCCGCCAGCGCATCATCGAGATCACCTGCCGATGCCCGGGTAACCGTCCCCACAACGGCCTCGGTTGCCGGGTTGATGACCTTGATGGTCTCACCCGTACCGCGCCCCTCGCGCCATTGTCCGTCAATGAAGAGTAACGCCTGCATGGTCATGTCGTCAGTTGCTCACTGTCTAGTCGGTCACAATACGGATCAGTTGCTTGCCCACATTGCCGCCATTGAGCATGCCGATGAATGAGGCCGGAGAGTTCTCCAGCCCGTCATGGATGGTCTCTTCATAGACCAGCTTGCCCGCAGCATAGGCGGCTTCAAGGTCGGCTTGCGCCTTGCCGAACAGATCACGGTGATCGGAGATGACAAAACCGCGAATGGTCAGGCGCTTGTTGAACACCTCACGCATGTTCTTCACGCCGTATGGTTCGGTCTCGTTATATTGCGAGACCAGCCCACAAAGCGGAATGCGACCATTGAGCCGCATCAGCGGCAGGGCGGTATCAAAGATCATGCCGCCGACATTGTCGTAATAGATGTCATAGCCATCGGCACCGGCCCGGTTCATCTGCTCTACAAAGTCATCGGCCTTGTAATCGAGACAGTCATCGAGGCCGAAACGGTCCCGTACGATGCCGCATTTCTTCGCACCACCGGCAATCCCGACCGTATGGCAACCATGGAACTTCGCCAGTTGCCCGGCAGTTGAACCCACCGCGCCTGAGGCAGCGGAAATCAGCACCCGCTCACCATCCTGAAGCCCGGCAATATGCATCAGCCCAATCCAGGCCGTGATACCGGTCGATCCGAGCGCACCGAGATAGGCGCTCAACGGGGCCTTGTCCGGGTGTACGATCTGCAGTTCGGCTTTTTTGGCAATACTGTAATCCTGCCAGCCAAGACGGCCGACAACCCAGGTACCCGTCGGGAGGGTAGGGTCCCGGGTGTCGACAATCTCTCCCACCGTACGACCAACCATGATGTCGCCGATCTTCATCACCGGGGCATAGGAGTCCTCTGCCTCCATACGCATCCGGATATATGGATCGAGTGAGAGATAATGATTGCGGACCAGCACCTCACCGTCACCGAGCGAGCCGATCGGGCTCGCCTCGATGCGGAAGCAACTCTCATCCGGCATACCGTCAGGGCGCTTTGCGTACAGGACCTGACGGTTTTCAGTATGCGCACTCATGCAACAATTCCTACGGTTTCGGCTTCACGAGGCTGCCAGTGCAGCAGGCGGCGTTCGACGACGCTGACCAGCGCATCCAGCGCAATGGCAAAGAACGTGAGCAGGATCACACCGGCAAAGACGCCATTGATATTGAACAGCCCCTCGGCCTGCAGGATCAGGTAACCGACACCGGCAGCCGATCCCATATACTCACCGATCACCGCACCGACGAAGGCCATACCGACAGCGGTATGCAGGCTGGAGAAAACCCAACTGGTCGCCGACGGGATATAGACGGTCCAGAGCAACTGGCGCTTGTTGGCGCCAAGCATCTTGGCATTGGCAAGCGTGACCGGGCTGACTTCCTTCACGCCCTGATAGACGTTGAAGAACACAACGAAGAATACCAGCGTGATGCCGAGGGCGATCTTGGAAGTCACACCGAGGCCGAACCAGACCGAGAAGATCGGTGCCAGAATGACCCGCGGCATGGCATTGAAGCCCTTGAGGTAAGGTGAGGCCAGTGTCGAGGCCATCGGGCTGAGCGCCAGCCAGAGACCGGCCATCAGCCCCAGTGTCGACCCGGCTACAAAGGCGCAGGCCGTCTCAAACAAGGTCACCCACAGATGCTTGAAGATCATCCCGGTCGCGAACCATTTGTAGATCTGATCGAACACCTTGACCGGATCACCGACAAAGAATTCAGACATAAGATCGAAATGGGTAATCGACTTCCAGGCTGCGAAAACAGCCACCAGAATAATCACATGATAAACAATGAGTTGAGGCCGAGCGGGCAACAGCCGGCTCAAGATGCTCCGTCTACTTGCGCTGTTGTTCATAGCCTTTAAGGACCTCTTCCTTCATTACATCCCAGATATCGGCATGCAGTTTATTGAACGCATCAAGATGGCGAATGTCAGCGACATCTCTGGGACGAGGCAGGTCGATGACAAATTCGCCGATAGGGTGGGTGCCAGGGCCGGCAGAGAGCACAATGACCCGATCCGAAAGCGCGATGGCTTCCTCGAGATCATGGGTGATGAACATCACCGATTTGCGGTCTGCCTGCCATAAATCCAGCAGTTCGTTTTCCATCAGTTGACGGGTCTGGATATCGAGCGCGCTGAACGGCTCATCCATCAGCATGATCTTGGGATTCATAATCAGCATCTGGGCCAGCGCCACACGCTTGCGCATGCCGCCGGATAGATGATGCGGATAGCGATCTTCAAAACCGGCGAGGCCAACCCGCGCCAGCCATTCGATCGCCAGTTCACGGCGTTCCTTCTTGTCCGCCTTGTGAAATTCCAGGCCGACCATGACGTTTTCCAGTGCAGTACGCCATGGCATCAGGCTTTCGGCCTGGAACATGTAACCGGCATCGCGGTTGATGCCCTTCAGCGGCTCACCAAAGACATTGATGCTGCCGCTGCTTGGCTGCAGCAACCCTGATGACACATTCAGCAGGGTGGATTTGCCGCAACCGGTAGGGCCAACGATCGATACAAATTCGCCCTTGGCTATCTCAATCGTCGTGTCGGCAACGGCGGTATAGGTACCGCCGGGATTGCCACGTGCCGGAAACACGCATTCCACATTATAGAGGCCCAGGGCGGGCGTATCCGCCCCGGGTTGCTCTATCGATTGTCCTACAGCCGATTGATCGGGCTGCATTGTATCGAGCGCAGTCATAGTTCAAGACCCGTTAGCATGTTCAACGAAACGGTTGGTGTAGACCGAACCGAGGTCCATTTCACCAGCCTCAGCCACCGCAGGATTGTAGCTCTTCTGAGCACGGTAAGCGGTTTCAACAGCAGCTTCAGGGATCACACCATCCGGTGAAAAGGCTGGTTTGACCTTCTCCAGCATCTCGATGTAAAGCGCCCGGTCACCGCCAACCAGCATGTCCTCAGGCAGAACATCGACGATTTCCTCGGGCGTGCTCTCGTTGATGAACTTCAGCGCCTTGACCATCGCGCTGGCCAGAGCTTGCGTGGTGTTCGGATTGGCTTTCACGAAAGCGGTCGGGACCGACAGGGTCGCAGCGGGCATCGGGCCGCCATAAACCTGCTCGGTACCTTCCGGCGTGCGGGTATCGACCACCGGCACCGCGAGACCTTCTTTTTCAAACAGGGTCGCAGCCGGATCTGCCTGAACCGCAGCCTCTACGCTGCCGTTACGGAATGCGGCCAGGGTACCCGGACCGGCGCCGACACCGATGATAGACACATCGCTTGGCTCCATACCGGCGCCGAGCAGCAGAAGATCAACCATCTTGTTGGTGCTTGAACCCGGTGAGGTTACACCGACATTCTTGCCGCGCAGGCTTTCCATGCCCTTCCAGTCCTTCGCCAGCTCAGGGGTAACACTGAGTACGAAGCCCGGATACTGGCCCATCAGGGTGATGGCGGTGAAATCCTGGTTTTTCGCCTTGAGGACGATCATGTGCTCAAAGGCCGAGGTCAGGACATCGGCACTGCCGCCGACAACCGCCTGAACCGACTTTGAACCGCCCTGGAAGTCGACAACGTCAACATTCAGGCCTTCTTCCGCAAAATAGCCGTTCAGATCGGCAATATTGAGCGGCAGGTAATACAAGGCAACACGCCCACCAATCGCGAGCGTCAGGTCCGGCTTCTCGATCTGTTGTGCCGCAGCCGGTTGTGTCACGGCGGGCGATACGGCAAATGCGCCGATCGCCATCGCGGCAACGAGGGATTTAAACAGTTTCATTTTATTCCTCCCATATAATAGGTCCGGTTGATCCGGGTGTGTATTCGGGCCGGTTGATACGGATGGCCGGCCCCGACCATCGTTTAACGTCGCCTTACTCGGCGGCGGTACTGTGATTGGCTCCCTCGGTTTTTGTCGCAGAGACGATGCCCTTTTCAATCAGGGCAGCGATCTTCTCCGCGCTGTACCCCAGCGCAGCCAAAATCTCTTCCGTATCCTGCCCTACCGGTGGCGGATCGGAGCGGTAGGCGGTTGCCCCCTCGCCCATCACAAGCGGCAGTTTCGGCAACCGTGTATGGGTGCCGTTGGGTAATGTCGTGTCATACAGCGCGCCTGTGGCCTTCAGATGGCGGTCCTCGAACAGATCTTCGGGACGGGCAATCGGCGCAAATGGAATACGCGCCTGCTCACACAGTTCGCTTGCCTCGGCGGTGTCGAGTCCAGCAAAAATCGCCGCTACAATCGGCAATAAGGTCTTGCGGTTCTCGATGCGGAGGTTGTTGGTACGGTAGAGCAGGTCTTCAATCAGCTCGCTGCGCCCGACCGCGTGGCAGAACCGTGCCCAGTGCTGATCCGAGGTAATGCCGACGAACAGTTGCTTGCCGTCGAGCAGGGTAAATGGCTCATAGACCGCCCAGGCAGAGACCCGCTCCGGCATCGGCGGGATCGGCGCATCCGACTGCGCGGCGTAACAGAGGTGCTGGCCCATCATGAAGACGGCGGTTTCAAACAGCGCGGATTCCACATGCTGCCCCTTACCGGTCTGCTCACGCTGACGCAGGGCCAACAGGGTGCCGATGACACCGAACATGCCACCCGCAATATCGATAACCGAGGTTCCGGCCCGCAATGGCCGACCGGTCGGCCCGGTCATATAGGCAAGGCCGCTCATCATCTGGACCACTTCATCAAGCGCCAGACGATCGCGATATGGTCCTTCAAGGAAGCCCTTGAGACTGACATAGATCAGGCGTGGGTTGATGCCGGCAACCGTGTCGTAATCGAAGCCGAGCCGCTCCATCGTGCCCGGCGCATAATTCTCGATCAGAATATCCGCATCGGCACAGAGTTTGGTCATGGCCTCGCGCCCCTCATCGGTCTTGAGGTTCAGGCACAGGCTCTTTTTATTGCGATTGAAATAGCCGAAATAGCCAAGGCCGAACCCGGCAAGACGGCGGGTCGGATCTCCAGCGGGCGATGGCTCTATCTTGATGACTTCGGCACCAAGATCGGCAAGCACCATGGAACAGGACGGTCCCATCACGGTGTGACCAAAGTCCAGTACCCGAAGCCCAGCTAATGGTTGAGACGCTGATGCGGTCATCTGAAATGACTTCACTACTCTTTTTGTTTCCTCGTATCGTTCTGTTCTGCAGAACGTTGTTTCATTTAGTAGAACATCACCGATATAGCCCGTCAACCCCGATTTGCAACTCGGGCACTGACCGGGGACACACAGCTGAGGATAAGAAATCGGCACCGATCAAAATAAGCGTGCACAAACAAGGCGTAACAGGGATACTCCCGGCATCGTGACAAAGAAAAACGCCGCCCCAGAAATCACCACAACTGCAACAGCTGCCAGCAAGGGCGGTGTTGAGGCGGTTGATCGTGCCCTGTCGATCATCAAATGCTTCGGTGCCGGTGAGGATCGCCTGACCCTCGCCCAGATCGCCGAGCGGACCGGCTATTACAAAAGCACGATCCTGCGATTGGCCGTCTCCCTCGAACGACAGGGCTTCCTCAGCCGGTCCAGTGACAAGAGCTTCATGCTCGGCTCGCAACTGCTGCGGCTCGGCAATCTGTATCAGCGTTCGCTGAAACTCGAGGATCAGGTGCGGCCATCGCTGATGAACCTGCTGCAGGAAACCGGCGAGAGTGCCTCGCTGTTCATCCGGCAGGGGGAAGACCGCATCTGCCTGTTCCGGCAGGATTCCGACCACGCGGTCCGCGACCACGTATCGGAAGGCCAGATACTCAGCCTTGATCGCGGTGCCGCCGGTCACGTGATCAGCAAGTTTGATCCCGACTACAACAGCGAAGCAGATATCCGTCCACGCGTAGCGGACCTCCCGGTCTTCTCCTTTGGCGAACGGGTGGCCGAAGTGGCCGCCGCCGCCGTGCCGGTGTTCTGGCTGCATGAGGGACGGGTCAAACTGACCGGTGCCCTCACCGTATCCGGCCCACTCAGCCGCTTCACCGATGACGCCTGCAAGATCATGCGCGCAGCCCTGCTGAAAGAGGGCCAACAGCTCTCGGCCAGACTTGGCGCGGAATATATCTGGAAATAAGCCCAGCAAAAATGCGCCATTAATGGCCGCCAATAACCCGGTATCACTGATTGTGAAACTGCAACCGCTGATTATTCAGCGTCGAGCTTGGCAATCCAGCCCTTGGTGGCAGCACTCAACGCCGGATAGCGGGCCATGACTTCGGGGTCATGGCCGGGAATGATGCGGCCAATATCGTTGCCCGCCAGCTTTCTAAGCTTCTCGTAACCGAGCAGCACGCCCGAGACGCTGTCGCAGCTCGGGAAAACCCGATTGCTTTCCACATGGGCGTAGTGGTGGGTCACATCGGAGGCGAGCACGACCGGTCCACGCGCGGTATTGACCCGCACGCATTGCAGCCCGCGTGAATGGCCACCGATATGATGCAGGGTAATGCCGGGCAGCAGTTCTTCATCCCCATCATGAAAACAGACACACCCGGCATAGACCCGTTCCACCAGATCGGTCACATGCTCCACATCATAGGCATGGTTACCCTGATGGGTGCACATGCATCGCCCGGTGGCGAAACTCATTTCACTGTCCTGCAGGTGAAAGGTCGCGTTCTGGAACAGGTTGTTGTTGCCGGCGTGATCGTAATGCATATGGGTGATGATCACGTCCCGGACCGTATCCGGGTCGACTCCTGCGGCAGCCAGACCGTCCGCCACGGGTGTAACAAGCTGGCGACCTCTTCGCTCGCCGGAATCGGGGCTGAAACCGGTATCGACCACAATCGTGCGATCCTGATTGCGGATCACCCAGACAAAGTAATCCAGCGGCATGGGCAGATCATGGCTGTCACCGCCAATGAAATTTTCCGATGCCGGACGATCATGGTGGCCATAACGAATGGCCAGAACTTCATACTGGTCGTGCATAGCTGCGCCCCAACTCCAGATTACAAGCGAAGCAGGCCGTAATCAGCCTGCATCCTCGTCAAATACCTGACGCGCGGTGCGGAAGGAATCCACCGCAGCAGGAACACCGCAATAAATGGCAACCTGCAGGAAAACCTCACGGATTTCTTCCTTGCTGACACCGTTACGCAAAGCGCCACGAATGTGCATTTTCAGCTCATGCGGACGGTTGAGCGCGCTGATCATCGCAAGGTTGAGCATTGAGCGCGTCTTCTTGGGCAACTCATCGCGGCCCCAGACGGCGCCCCAGCAATACTCCGTCACCAGTTCCTGCATCGGCATGTTGAAGTCATCGGCCGTTGCGATTGAATTCTCGACAAACTCCTTGCCGAGGACGGATTTGCGGATTTCCAGGCCGCGCTCAAAAGTAGCTTTGTCCATGATTTTTCCTTTCGGGACAGGGGAAATAAAACCTCTTCAAAAAAGCCACCGCCGGGTCAGCCATTGACTGACCGTCCCGGCGGTGCAGGGAGGTTAACGGGTTGGCCATTTCGGTTCTGAAACCGCCAGATCCTCAGGGAAGACGGTGACAGGCACACTGTCCTGCCACTGGATGATGGTCAGGCTCGCCCCTTCACGACGGCCATTCTCATCAAAACTGATCGTGCCGCCCGGATAGTATTTGGACGGGCCGCCATCCATGCTGCGCAGCGCATCACCGACAGCCTTGCTGTCACGGCTGCAGGCTTGCTCAAGCGCATCCTTGAAGATCCACATATCGCCATAGGTGGAAACGGCATTCTGGGTCGCCCATGGCTCGCCATAGACATCCTCGAGACGCTTGATGAAGTCTTCCTGACCCTTGACGCCCCAGTTGGCGACAGCGGACATGACGCCATCGAGCAGGGCCGGATCAACGGTTTTCAGAACCTCAGGCTCGGCAATCGCGATACCGAATGAAATGGTCGGAACCTGCACCCGGAACTCGCGCATTTTCTCGAGAATCAGCTTGGAATCCGAAATAACCGTTGGCAGGAAGAACAGCAGGTCAGGGCGCTTGCCGCGCAGTTGCTGCACAAGTGCAGAGGCATCCGCGAGCGGCGGCGTGAAGACTTCCTCGGAGACGAGCTCGAGGCCGACATCATCGAACAGACCTTCCTTCATCCGCTTGACTGAAGACAGGGATGCGGCGGTGTTGTCGGTGATGACCGCTACTGTTTTCGGACGCTTGCCGGTCTGGCTCTCGGCCAGATCCATGATGATCGGCAGGGCGATCTCAGCCTGCGCACCGGAGGTGGCAGAGGTCTGGAAGACATTATCGAAATCCCGGCCGGTAATCAGGTCCGAATAGGACAGGGTAAGCACCGGCAAATCTGCTCGCTCGGTAATCTCGGTAACCGCCAGGGTAAAGGAGCTGAGATAGGAGCCGGTCGCACCAACCATATCGGGATACTCGGCAACCATGCGCTGGGCAGCATTTGCGGCCTTCTCGACGCTGTCGCCGGTATCAACCACCACCAGCTCAAGCGGTGCACCGTCGAGGCAGGAGATACCACCCGCCTTGTTCACGTCCTCGACACCCAGCTCGGCACCCATTTTCATGACCTGACCCGGACGGGCGTAAATACCGGAAATCGGTGCGATCAGACCGATCTGAACCGGATCGGCAGCCTGTGCCGAAAAGCCGAATGCGGCAGTGACCAGCGCGGTCCCGACCATTAATGCGTTTCTTAGTTTTTTCATTGGAGTCCTCCCAATCATTTTGTTTAGGGATGCGCAGCCTGGCGGCATCACATGCCCAGATACGCCTGCCGCACACGATCGTCGGCCTGCAGCGTCTCGTTGTTGCCTTCGAGGACCACCCGGCCCGTCTCCAGCACATATCCGTGGTCGGCGAATTGCAGGGCTTCTGCCACCCGCTGTTCCACGAGAAGAATGGTCAACCCGGCGTCGCGCCGAATTTCCATAAGCTTGTCAAAGATGAAGTCGGCGATTGTCGGAGCCAGTCCCATGGATGGCTCGTCGAGCATCAACAGCTTCGGCGCGGAGGCGAGACCGCGACCGATCGCGACCATCTGCTGCTCACCCCCGGACAGGGTACCGGCAGGCTGGCTCGCCCGTTCCTTCAACACCGGGAACCAGTTGTAGATCTGCTCGAGATTTTCCTTCCAGCGCGCGGCACCCGCCTTGGTGATCGCGCCCATTTCAAGGTTTTCCAGTACGCTCAGTGACGGGAACACCTGTCGTCCCTCGGGCACATGCGCGATGCCATGATGGGCACGCCGTGACGGCTCGACCTTCAGCAGATCCTCGCCATCGAAGCGGATGGAACCGCCCATGGCATCGACCGTGCCGGAGATGGTCTTAAACAACGTACTCTTGCCCGCGCCATTCGGCCCGACGATGGAAACAAACTGTCCGGCATCGACCTCAACCGACACGTCCTTCAGGACGGCAACTTCGGTATAACCGGCGCTCAGGTTTTTAATCTCAAGCATTTGCAGCCCACTTCTTGCCAAGATAAGCCTCGATCACACGGCTATCGCGCGTAACCTCTTCCGGCAGGCCCTCGGTGACGATTTCGCCGTGGTCAAGCACGAGGAAGCGGTCGACCAACTTCACCATGGCCTGCATTGTATGTTCGATAATCACGATGGTTTTGCCCGCATCGGCCAGTTGCCGGATGACGGCAACCACCTCTTCGGATTCATCGCTGCCAAGACCGGCGAGCGTTTCATCCAGCAGCAGGATATCGGGCTGCCCGGCCAGTGCCCGCGCCAGCTCCATCAGGCGCAGTTCCTTGGTGGTAAGACCACCGGCGACACGGTCGGCGCTGTCGGCAAGACCGACCATGGCCACCGCCTCACGGGCGATCCGCTCGGCATCCGCCTCGCTGGTCGCCTTCACATAGGCACCAACTCGGACATTCTCATAGATGGTCATGCGCTTGAACGGACGCATGACCTGAAAGGTGCGGCCGATACCGGCACGGCATAAGGCGTGGGGTTTACGTCGGACGAGGTCAGTGCCCCCCACGATCACGTTGCCGGTATCGGGCCGCTGGAACCCGTTCAACAGATTGAACAGGGTTGTCTTGCCCGCGCCATTCGGTCCGATGATGCCAAGGATCATGCCCTTGCGAACCGAGAAGCTGACATCCTGCACGGCCTGCAGGCCGCCGAAGCTCTTTGAGATATTGCGCACTTCAAGAACGATATCGGCAGTGGCTGCGCGCTCGGCACGATCACTGTGCAGCAGTGGCGTGACATTGGTCGATTTCGCGGCCGCCTCAACCTTCTCTTGTGCGTCCTCAACCTCAGTAACGCGGGATTCATCCCGGTTGTGCAACATATCCCGAACCCGCCAGAACAGACCTTCCGGAGCGAGCAGGATCAGCAGGATAATGGCGAGGCCATAGATAACGCCCTGAATACCCGGAACCACATTGCCAAGTTCGGCATGCAGGATTTCAGCGATCGGGATCAGGAAGGCAGCACCGATGATCGGCCCCCAGACGGTCCCGACACCGCCGAACATGGAAACGGTCAGGGCCTGTGCCGAGATCAGCATGCCGAACACGCTCTGCGGGGTAATCACCAGAATGACCACGGCATAGAAGGAACCGATCAGACCGGCGATTGCACCGCTGACGGCAATCGCTTTCAGCTTCCAGGCCAGCGTATTGATACCGGCTGCCTCGGCGGCGGCTTCGTTCTGTTTAATCGCGATCAGAGCGACGCCGAACCGGGTCAGCTCAATACGACGGGTAATCACCACGATCGCGGCCAGCAGCGCCATGGCCAGCACGGTATAGACCTTGCGATCCTCGAACTGCATGTAGAGCCAGGCATTCTCGGTTACGCGCGGAATGCTGAGTTCCGGATAGCCGAGCCACTGGAACACATAGAGCAGCGCCAGCGGATAGGCGAGCATGGACAGTGCAAAGTAGTGACCACGCAGGCGGAAGGTCGGCAGGCCGATGATCACCCCGGCAACAGCGCCGATCAGGGCCGATACCGGCATCATGATCCATGGCGAAATACCGTAATTGATCTGGGCCAGCACGGTGGCGAAGGCACCGAGACCGAAGAACGAGGCATGCCCGAAGGATACCAGCCCGGTATAGCCGCTGAGCATATTCCAGCTCAGGCCGAAACAGGCCCAGACCAGCACCAGCGTCATGATCAGCTGGTAATAGGAATTGTCGACCATCATCGCGACGCCGAGATAGGCCAACGCGAAAATAAAGAAGGGTCGCAGGGATTTGAACAGTGCCTGCATCAGGTTCTCTCCACATTACGGCCGAAGAAGCCTTGGGGTCTCAAGGTGACGATGAGCAGGAAGATCACGAAAATCGTCGCGTTCTGCAGTTGGGTCGGCAACACCAGCGTTGACAGCTGCTGGACCAGACCGATGGTCATGCCGCCCCAGAATGCGCCCAGAATACTGCCGATACCGCCGAGCACGACGCCGGCATACATGATGATGACGTATTCAAGACCAACGAAGGGATGGAACGGGTAATTGGTGGCGAGCAACCCACCGGCAACGCCGGTGATGGCTGTACCGAGGGCAAAGGCAACACGGTGCGCCTTGTCCACATTGATACCCATATAGACCGAGGCCTCCGGGTTATCAGCGGCGGCACGCAGCGACTTGCCGATACGTGAGCGGGTAATCATCAGCCAGAGCAGGACAATCACGGCAACCGAGAAACCGGCGGCCACGGTCCGGGCCTTGTTGACGAACAGCGCCATATCGGCATCCCAGATCGGCTCAATCAGCCAGGCGGCACTGGACAATGGCGTGCGGATGGTTACCAGATCGGCACCAAACAGGATCATGGCACCGTTCTGCAGGATCAGCGCGATACCGAGGGTCAGGATCAGCTGGGCATAATGCCCCTCACCTTCCATGCTCGCGGTACGGATACCGGTCACCTGCCGGATCAGCACCTTATGTAGCGCCCAGCCGAAGACATAGAGCAAGGGGGCGGCAAGGATCGTGGCCACGTAAGGCCCGATCACATCGCCGAAGAACTGCTGCGCCAGCAGGATAAAGGCAAAATAGGCGGCATACATGCCAACCATCATCAGATCGCCCTGGGCGAAGTTGATGACGCGCATGATGCCGAAGATCATCGCCAGACCAACACACATCAGGCCGTAAATGGCCCCGATGAGCAGCCCGGCGATGGTCGCCTGCATGATGCTTTCAATAAGTATCTGGGTTTCGGTCATACGGCACCTGTCCGGCAGAGACGGATTATGTCTCCGGTACTCTCCTGTTGTTGCAGATTGCTTATCCGCTGATTGATGTCGTTTGCCGTGTCGGTACCAAGGGCCCCACCGGCAGCTTCCAGAAAACGGCGGGTGATCAGGGCGTTGTCGGCAAACTCGATGTCATCGAGACCGGCAACGGCCTGTACGCCGTCGGTAAAGGTCAGTGTCACCCGTGCGCCCTGACGGGCCGGGAAAGCCCCATTGATCCGATCGTCGATCGAGAACGTCATGGAAGCGATCAGCCGGGTAATGTCAGCATCGTTCAGACGGGCATAATTGCTCTCGGCGATCTCGCCGGCGCTCAGTGCAGCGGCAACGCCGAACGGGATACTCATCTTGGCCTGCAGCGGACGGGCAAACGGCCCGGTATGGGCACAGCCCGGATAGTTCAGCGCCGCATCATAGGTATCAACAGTGATGGCCGTGATCTCAGTCGCCGCACGCCCGCTCTGCTGCAGCGCCTTCAGGGCTGCCTGACAGGGCGACTGGGCAAAATTGCAGGCGGGAACCTGCTTGTTGAACACGTGCAGGATTTCAACGTCCCCATCCGGGAACAGCCGCACCGGCTCACTGTGTTTCAAACGACCAAAGGCAGCAAACAGCCCGGCTGGCCCTTCAAGGATCGACGCCGAGGCATCAACACCGGCCTGAGCCAGTCGCAGGCATTGCAGCGCATTGCGCACGACAAAGCCGGGGTGGAAATACATTTCATCAGCGCCGTTATGGGGCCATTCATTGAGGCCGGAGCTGCAATTCGCCGCCAGTGCCAGCGCGGAAACCGTTGTGTCCTCATCAAGCCCCAGCAGGATGGCACCGGCCATCACCGCCGCCAGCGGTCCCACGAGACCGGTCGGGCGGAACAGGCGCGCCACTTCCGGTGTCATGAGCACCCGGCCAATGCGGCCACCGGTTTCATAGCCGATCACGGCGGCGCGGATCAGGCGCTCACCGTCAAACTCGCCGGTTTCGGCCAGTGCCAGCAGGGTCGGCCAGACCACCACGCCGAGATGCGCGATACTGCCTGCATGCATGTCCTCACGCACCAGCCCGTGCCCGCGGACAGCATTGGTAAAGGCGGCATCATCCATCGCCGCCAGTTTGCTGTCGCCGATAATGACCGAGCCGTTCTCAAGCGGTAGTGCGACCCTGGCCGCCTGCTGGCTCCATGGCAGATGGGCAGATTCAAAAGCGCAAGAGAGGAAGTCGAGCAGACACATCCCCGCCTTGTCCGCAACACCGGATGTAAAGATGTGATCCGGGGCGAACAGGGCATCGCGGACCAGTTGCTGCAAACTGGTCAGATGCTGGATGCCCCCCTCTGGCTGTTGCGCTTGCAAGGCCATCGGTATCAGCCCCGGATCTCAACGCCTGACCAGTCCTCGATCAGCTTGGCAATCGAGGTGAAGTCTGAGTCAGCGCCGTATTTGGATTGGGTAATGGCCAGTATCTGGCGAACCAGACTGCCACCGACCATTGGTACGCCGAGGGCTTCGGATTCATCGACGCACATCCGCACGTCCTTGTAGGACAGCCCGGTGGCGAAACCGAAATCGAAGGTGCCCGGCAGAACCGATTTGGGGAACTTGTCCTGTGACGCGCTGTTGCGCCCGGTCGAGATATTGATGATGTCGAGCATCACATTGGCGTCGATCCCGGCCTTGACCCCCATGGCCATGGCTTCCGAGGTCAGCACGATGGCGGCAGCAGCCAGCATGTTATTGGCCAGCTTGACCACCTGACCGAGACCGGCTTTTTCGCCCACATGGAACACCTTGCCGAAATTGGCGATGACCGGCTCGATGGTTTTGAAATCCGCATTCGGGCAGGACACCATCAGGGCCAGCGTGCCGTTGGTCGCTCCCTTGATGCCGCCACTGACCGGACAATCAACCCATTGCTTGCCGACCTTGGCGAGCGCTTCGGCCACTTCGGTTGCTGTGCTCGGCCCGGTGGTGGAAACATCGACCAGCAGCTTTGCGCGGCTGCCATGAATGAAGCCGTCATCACCAAGCGCAGTATTCTTGACGATTGGCGGAGTTGGCAGGCTGGTGAAGACGATATCGGCTGCGTCGGCAACTTCCTTTGGTGTCTTGGCTGCTTTCGCACCCTTGGCAACCAGCGCATCCATCGCCTGCTGACTGACATCGAGGACCGTCAGCTCATGCCCAGCATCAATGAGGCGCCCTGACATCGGGCCACCCATTTTACCAAGACCGATAAAACCCAACTGCATAATGATATCCTTGAAAAAACGGAAAACTCGCGCCGGGCGCCAGTTATGGGCCCGCCACAGACATGCCGGCATCGATCAGCAAGGTGACGCCGGTAATCGATGATGCCTCATCGGAGGCAAGAAAGACTGCCGCATGGCCGATTTCCTCAGCGGTCGGCAAACGTTTGAGCAGGGTCTTGCCCTTGCGACTCTCCCAGCCCTTGTCATCAATGATGGCATTGGCACCGGGAGTTGCGACCGAGCCTGGCGCGACCGCATTGACCCGAATATTTTTCGGGCCAAGCTCGGAAGCCTGCTGCCGGGTCAGGGTATCAATGGCACCCTTGATCGAGGAATAGACGGAAGCGTTCGGGATCGCCATGGACACGGCAATCGACGACAGATTGATGATGGTACCGCCGCCGCGTTTGACGAGATGCGGGGTCGCCGCCTGAAAGCCCCAATAGGAACCTTTCAGCCCGACATTGAGCATCCGGTCGATAATCGCCGGATCGAACTCGACCAGCGGATCGTAATGGAAGGCAACGGCATTATTGATAAAGATATCAAGACCACCGGCAGATGCCGCAAAGGCATCAACCTTCGCCTTCAGCGCATCGCGGTCGGTTACATCGCAGGAAACAGCCTCAACGGTGAGATCACCAGCCTCGGCAACGGCTTCATTCAGCAATGTCTCATTGATATCGGACATCGCGACACGGGCACCCTCACGGGCCATCGCATAGGCAATGGCGCGACCGATACCACCTGCAGCGCCCGTAACGAACGCCACCTTGCCACCCAATCGGGGCATAATTTCCTCCCGGCCGTTCTACCGGCCATCTGCTCTCTCGCGGCGCTTTGTTTGTCGCCTTGTTCCCCGCCCCTGCCATTGTATGCAGAAAGTCGGGCATTTGCATGATGTGCATTATGATTGTATACAATCACACATCATGATCGGGATACAATCATATAATCATGGTGTCGATCAACCCCCGTTCTGATATTATCGCCAACAAATTGCGGATAAGCCGAACGGTGCAAGAAGTTGGCAACGCAACAACCCGGACAACGCAATTACTTCGTCACAGATCATGGATATGAAATCTTCAGAGGCCTACGACTTTAAGGTGCAGCGGGCCACCAGCACGATGCGCTACAGCGTGACGGAAAGCATCCGAAATGCCATTGCCGTCGGTCGTTATCAGGCCGGTGACCGCATGCCCGAACGCGACCTCTGCGAGATGACCGGCGTCAGCCGCACCGTGGTCCGTGAGGCCCTGCGCCAGCTCGAGAGCGAGGGTCTGGTCCATGTGATTCCGCACAAGGGTCCGACGGTCGCCACCATCAACCGGGAACAGGCCAAGGGCATCTATGAAGTACGTGAAGTGCTTGAGAGCCTCGCCGCTCGTCTGTTTGCCGAGAATGCCACGAGCAGCGACATGGCCGAACTCGAACGCGCCTATGAACAGGTCAAGGGCACCTATCTCGAAGGCGACGTGCTCGACCGCCTCGCGGCCAAGAACTATTTCTATGAATGCCTGATCAATGGTGCCGGCAACGAGGCGCTGGGCCAGACCCTGCACCTGATCAATGCCCGTGCGATGATCCTGCGCGGTCGCTCGCTGCAGATGCCGAGCCGGGGCAAGAAGAGCCTCGCGGAACTCAAAGAGATCATCCAGGCGTTAAAAGACCGCAAACCGGACGAAGCCTACAAGCTCGCCCAGCATCATGTCCGCATGGCTGCAGAAGCGGCGCTGCAGTCATTTACCGACTAGCTGTTGCGATCGCAGCCTACCGAATATTACCCGTCTCGCTGTTAAACAACCGGCCGCCTTCGGTGATGAAGGTGACGGCCAGTGCCGCTGCGCCGAAGCAGGCGAAACCGATAGAGATGGGCAAAGTGCTGCCATCATAAGCCTGCCCAACCATCCAACCAAGAAACGCCGCCAGCGCCGTGGTCACCGCGCCAATGAATGACGAGGCGGTACCGGCGATCCGGCCCATCGGCTCCATGGCGAGCGCGTTATAGTTCGGCATGATGAAGCCGAAACAGAACAGCTGCGCCGACATCAGGCTGACAAACAGCACCAGCGGCACATGGAACAGCAGATCAAGGCACAAGTGTAACAGGGCAATGGTGAAAAAACCGGTCATGGCCAGATGCCCCAGTCGCCGCATCCCGAGCCGGTTGACCAGACGGCCATTGATGATCGCGGCAATCGATAGAGCCACGGCAACGAGGCCGAACAGCAGCGGGAACCACTGCCCCATGCCATAGACATCGGCGAAAATCTGCTGGGCGCTGCTGATATAGCTGATCATGCCACCAAAGCAGGCGGAAATAGCAATCGTATAGCCGAGGGTCTGACGATTGGTGACGGTTTCCCGAAATGCCTGTGCCAGCCATGCGGCGGAAAGCGGCGTACGAGCCTCTGGCGGCCGCGTTTCCGCCAGACGCCATGCGGTCCACCCCATGACCAGTAGCGAGAATGCAGCCAGCACCATGAATATCTCATGCCAGTCACCGAGCAGCAGAATGCCGCTGCCCATGGCCGGGGCAATCGCTGGGACCATGATGAATACCGTCATGACAAATGACATAACCTCGGCCATGCGCCGGCCATGATAGAGGTCACGGATGACCGCGACCGAAACCACGCGTGGTGCGGCAGCGCCGATCCCCTGCATGAAACGCATGGCGATCAGCATCTCGAAGGAAGATGCCATCAGACACATGGTCGTCGCCGCAGCATAAATGCCTACCCCCAGCATGATCACCGGCTTGCGACCGAGGCGATCAGACAGCGGGCCGTAGAACAGCTGGCCAAAGCCGAAACCGACCAGAAAGATGATGACCACCAGTTGCTGCTGATTGCCATCAGTCAGGCCATAGGCATCCCGGATCAGCGGCAGCGCGGGCAGCATGATGTCGATGGACATGGCGGTCAGGGCCATGAAACAGGCCATCAGGCAGATAAATTCCACCATCCCCATGACAGGTGCAGGCGCTGGGGCAGACGGCGGTACCGGCGTCGGGGCAGGCGCCGATGAAATATCTGAAGTGGACATAATTTCCACGCTTGTGACGGGTATCGGAAAGGCAAATTATAAGCACACATATGGCCTGACATGCCCAGTGCTCAAGCACAGAATATAAAATCGACTGGCCATCGCCTATGCCTGGTCATCCAAAAAGCTTTATAAAGGCTCGATGAAACAAAGCTTTGGGGTATTCAAAAACCGGATTGTTTTGTTAGAGTACCTCCATCCACAACCAGCCCCGACGCGCGTTCATTTCCGGGTCACTGGTTTGCGCTACACCAATGCGCTGTAGCCCCTGCGAGATGCAGGCCTGAAAATCAGCCCGATGTTCTTTCCGGCTCGGTTTTCAGCACGATGAGAAAAATCATGTGACGGCTTTTCCCCGATGTCTGGCCCGCATGGCGAAAACCACCGAAGCCGGAAAAGTTGTGCATGGAAGAAGCTCCAGATCACAAACCCAGAAAACGTTGCTTACAGCATACTGGATTTCTCCCGGCGGCCCTGATTGCCCTCCTTCTGTCGCTGGCTTTCCCGTCACCGAACCCGGCATTCGCCTATTGCGAGAATGCAGGTAACCGGACCAGCCGAAACATCCCCGGTTTTTCCGGTCTCAACCTTGTCAGCAAACTGGACAGTGAGGCCGTGGATCCCTGCCTCAGACTGGAACTCGGCACGCCGGAACAGCTGATGCTGTCTTCCACCGGTGTCATGAAACCCGAAGAGATCATCGTACAGAACAATCTCACCGGCGGTCGGCTGATGGCTGGGCCGATTGTCTGGCAGGCCATGGCTGCCCATGAATGGCATCAGGTGGAACTCGCCGAAACGGCAGAACGGCACGACTGGAACCAGTTTTCCCTCAACCAGCAACTTGGCCTTGATCGCTTCAGCCTCGGCGGGGAATGGGTCTGGCTGAGCGCCGACGACAACCTTGCCCAGCGTGGGCTGTTTCAGGCGCGCGCCAGAATGATCGAGGACGAGATCGTCAAACTGGCGCTGAAACATGAGTATCAGATGGTTCAGGACGCGAGCGACATCCCCTTCATGCGCTCGCACTTCACCGCTGCCGAAATCAATATCGGCAATGCTATGCTGAATATCGGACGGGTCGAGCAGGGTCAGGAAGATGCGTTGGATGAAACCGGGTTCCGGGCCGATGCCAGCTTCAACCTTAATGCCCCTGAATGGCTGCCGGAACAACTCACCCTGTCACAGCTGTGGCTCAGCAATGACAATGGCGATCACGGCACTTCCCTCGTCACCGGTCGCTGGGAAATCGCCGAGCAGGCCTTCGACATTACCCTCGGCATCGACCGTTATGAGGATGGCCGGATGAACTGGCAACTGACCAGCAACATTCTGGATTTTGCTCCGGAAATCGGCGATTTCGGCGTCAGCGCCAGCTATGGCATGCAGGATGAAATACAGGTCTCGAGCATCAGCCTTTATGGGCGCCTCGCCTTCTAAAAACAGATTTTTCTAATTTCTTGTCGAAACCGTGGAGCCTTTTCGAAATACCGGCGTTATAGGTGGAAGCATTCCGTCACTTACAGCATTTTCATGACCACTGTTTCCCGCCGCAGCCTATTGCTCCAGTCCGTTGCCGTCGTTGGTCTTTCCGGCCTTGCTGGGGGTGCGATCGCGCATACTGCCCGTGCCGCAGACATCAAGTACGGCCCCAGCACATCATTCAGCTTTGATGCGCTGATTAAGCGTGCGAAATGGCTGGCAAAACAGGAATATAAACGCACGCCGGTGGCCGCACCGCAGCAGATTGAGGCGCTCGATTACGACGCCCATTGGCAGATCCGGTTTCGTAAGGAGCAATCCCTCTACCCGGCAGCCCGCAGCGCGCCGGTTGAACTGTTCCATCCCGGCCGGTTTTTCCCGGAACCCGTTAACATCCATGAAGTCAGCGGTGGCGAGAGTCGTCAGGTAATCTATGACCGCTCGTTCTTCGACATGCCGGAGGACAGCCCCGCCCGCCATTTGCCGGAAGATACCGGTTTTGCCGGTTTCCGGGTCATGCGCCCCGGTGGCAAACCTGACTGGATTTCATTTCTCGGTGCATCCTATTTCCGTGCGGACGGCCCGCTTGGCCAATACGGATTGTCGGCACGTGGGCTGGCCATCAATACCGGCCTGGCGGAGCCAGAAGAATTCCCACGCTTCACTGATATCTGGCTCGGCCCACCTCAGGAAGAGGGTGATACACTGACTGCCTGGGCTTTACTCGATGGGCCATCGGTAACCGGCGCATATCAATTCGGCCTGCGTGACAAAAACGATTTGCCGGGCCAGCTGGTCACCGTCAAATGCCACATCTTCATGCGCAAATCGGTCAAACGCATCGGTATCGCCCCGCTCACCAGCATGTACTGGTATGCCGAACGGGACCGAGGACAGGATCACGCCCATGACTGGCGACCTGAAATTCACGATAGCGACGGACTGGCAATCAAGACCGGGCATGGCGAACGTATCTGGCGCGCACTGTGGAACAACCATCAGGGCGTTGAAACATCGAGCTTTTTCGATGAAAACCCGGATGGCTTTGGCCTGATCCAGCGTGATAGGAATTTCGAGCACTATCAGGATGACGGTGTCTTCTACAATCGGCGCCCATCGGTCTGGGTCGAACCACAAGGCAATTGGGGCAAAGGATCCGTACAGCTGATCGAGATCCCGACCCATGACGAAACCTTCGACAACATTGTCGCTTACTGGTCACCGGAAACCACGCCGGAAGCTGGTGATGAGCTGACTTACGAGTACAAACTCAACTGGACCGATCGCGATCCACAGCCGGAACAGGTGGCCCACACCCATGCGACCTATCAGGGCATCGGCGGCGCACCGGGCAGCGATTTGCCAAAAGGTACCGACAAGATGGTCGTGGACTTTATCGGCGGTCCGCTTGACACCATGCCTGATGACAGCACGGTCGAACCGGTGATTGAAGCCCGTGGCGGCAGAATTCTCGAACCGGTTGCCGTCCGTCCCGTGGTCGGCACCAAACGCTGGCGCCTTACTTTCGATTTTACAGCCGATGAAGGCATTGATAAAATTGAGTTACGAGCGTATTTGAAGCACGGCGACAAGACGCTCAGCGAAACTTGGATAACGCGCGCGTCCATCGACCATTCGTGACTTTTTTGCGGCGCAATATTTTTTCGGGAACCAACCCGATACCGCCCAAGTTACCTAATCAGTTGGTGTGAAAGCCAATTTGGACATCCGTCATCCGGGTTTTGACCTATAATGCATCGTCGCCAGTTCATAATGGCTGCGGCCGTTTCAGGCCTGCTCCCCACACTCATGTATCAGCGGGAACTGGCTGATGCCGCCAGCCCGGCCGAAACCGCAATACGCGGCTTTAAGGATGTGGTGCGCCTTGCCACCAATCAGGCTGGCAGCGCATTTTCGGCGCAAAAAATGGCGCTGTCTGCGCCTTTCGCTGATCTGGATCAAACCCATTATCACGGCATAACTGCCACGCCCGAGATACCCGGCATGCTTGGTGGTAACAAGGGTTTCAAACTGTCACCACTGCCCCCCGGCCTGATCTATCGCGACCCGGTCAAACTCTCGGTGATCGGCAAGGAGCAGACCACACCAATCAGCTTCTCGCCAGAGAACCTGCAATTCGATCCGGCACTGTTCGGTTATCCGGATGGGCGCGCACCGGCAGAGGTTTTCGATGGCCTCGACTATAGCGGGTTGCGCCTGTCCCATCCCGTGAACCAACCGGACAAGCTCGACGAGTTTCTGGTCTTTCAGGGGGCCAGCAAATTCCGCGCTCTGGCGCAGGGCCTGCATTTTGGTGCGACAGCCCGGGCACTGGCGATCAGGACCGGCACCCCCGGCGGTGAAGAGTTCCCGGTCATCAAGGCAATCTGGATCGTCGAGCCTGATGCGTTTGCCCAGGAGGTCACCCTCTGTGCCCTGCTCGACAGCCCATCCTGCACCGGTGCCTATGAATTCAGGATCATGCCCGGTGCCACCACCACGATGGACATCAAGGCTCGTCTGTTCCCGCGCACCGAAATCAGCCAGATCGGGATCGCCCCGCTGAACTCCATGTTCTTCTTCTCGCCCGGCGACAAGGTGGGCATTGATGACTATCGCAACGCCGTACACAACAGCAGCGGTCTGCAGATGATTACCGGTGCCGGTCGCCGCCTCTGGCGTCCGCTCACCAACCCGTCACAGGTCGAGATATCGGCTTTTCAGGACCTTAACCCGACCGGTTTTGGCCTGACGCAGCGCCCCCGAACATTTGATCACTATCAGGATATCCAGAACCGTTTTGAGCAACGACCCAGCGTTTGGGTCGAGCCAGCCTCCGGCTGGGGACAAGGCGCTGTGATGCTTGTGGAAGTGCCGACCTCGAATGAACTGAACGAAAACATCTTCGCCTTCTGGCGTCCGGCACAGCCAATCGGACCACAGCCGGATGGTCACGAATTCGCCTACAGGCTGCATTGGGGCCGTGGCGCGCCTGATGATCTGCCACCGGCAAGGGTACTGACCACCCGTATCGGTGATGCGGATCACACCGGCAGTTCTGCCCGCAGATTTGTCATCGACTTCCACAAATATGAAGGCATGCCGAGCCAGCTTTCCCTGCAACCGACTGTATCGACCGGTTCCGTCAGTGAACTGCAACTGCGCGAATTGCCGGACGGCAAGTTCATCCGCGCCAGCTTCCGGTTCGAGCCGGAAGGCACGGCAAAATCAGAGATGCAGATGGAGCTGCATGGACCTGAGGGGCCAGTTTCCGAGACATGGCTTTACCGATGGAACGGCCCATGAGCGTCATCGACATTCACAACAACATGGCAACCCCGCCACCGGCCCCGCTGGCGATGCCGATCCAGTCGCTCAAAAAAACACCGAAGGCCACATTTGACTGGCCCTCGGCCCGCACCATGCTGGCCCGACTTGTCGCCTTTGGCGGCGCGATCCTGCTGACATATTACGGCTATGTGCAGATGAATCTGGTGTTCGGCAACGAAACCCAGACCGTGCTGCAGGAAGTGCTGCTGGTTCTGTTCGTCACCACTTTCGGCTGGATTTCATTCTCGACAACCCAGACCCTTGCGGGGTTTTTCAATATCCGCGCATCGCAGAATGAACTGGACGAGGTCGACCAACGACGCGCCAATCTCGGTCGCACCGTACTCCTGATGCCGGTCTATAACGAAGATCCCGCTGCCACCTGTGCCGCGCTGCAAGCCATGGGCGAGGAACTGGCAGAAGCCGGTAATGGACAGGATTTCGAGATATTCATCGCCTCCGATACCCGCGACCCGGAAGCATGGCTGCGCGAGACCCTCGCCTATGCCGAGTTGAAGCAGGCGCTGCGGAACAAGGTCGCTGTCTGGTATCGCCGCCGCAAGCACAATACCGGACGCAAGGCTGGCAACCTGCACGAGTTCATCGAGCGCTGGGGTGCCCGTTATGACCACATGCTGGTGCTCGACGCCGACAGCGTCATGTCGGGTGACACCATCATCCGCATGACCGCCCGCATGGCAGCTGAACCAAAGCTGGGCATTCTCCAGACCCTGCCGATCCTCGCCGGTGGCAATACCCTGTTTGCCCGGCTGCAGCAGTTTGCCGGACGACTCTACGGTCCGGTGATCGCCAATGGCGTTGCCGCCTGGCAGGGCAAGGACGGCAATTACTGGGGCCATAACGCGATGATCCGGGTCAAGGCCTTTGCCGAGAATTGCGGCCTGCCGACCCTGCCCGGTCGCATGCCCTTCGGCGGTCATGTGATGAGCCATGATTTTGTCGAGGCGGCCCTGATCCGCCGTGGTGGCTGGCAAGTGCGCATGGATACCGATCTGGGCGGCAGCTGGGAAGGCTCGCCGCCGTCCCTGATCGATCTCGCCATCCGTGACCGGCGCTGGGCACAGGGCAACCTGCAGCACAGCAAGATCATCGGTGCCCGCGGCCTGCGCTGGCCGAGCCGGGTACATTTCTTCGTCGGGATCGGCTCCTATCTGATGTCGCCGATCTGGCTCGCCATGTTGCTGGTCGGCTTTACCCTGACCCTGCAAACCCTGATTATCCAGCCCGACTATTTCGAGGATGGTTTACAGCTGTTCCCGAACTGGCCGGTATTCGATGCCGAGCGCATGATCGGGCTGTTCAGCCTGTCGATCTTTATGCTGTTGCTGCCCAAACTGGTCGGCATGGTTGCGGCATTGATCCGCCCGGCAATGCGCCGGAAATTCGGTGGCGGCATCAGGATCATTGCCAGCACGGTGCTGGAGATTATCCTCTCCGCGCTTTATGCGCCGATCCTGATGATGATTCAGGTCTGGCAGGTGGTGCAGATTTTCGCCGGTTTCGACAGCGGCTGGGCGACCCAGACCCGTGAAGGTGCGGTGATGAGCTGGGGCGAGGCATTCCGGCGCCACCGCCGCCATGTGCTGATGGGGCTGATCCCCGGCATCATGCTGGCATGGCTCGCCCCGAACCAGTTGATCTGGCTGTCCCCGGTACTGGTTGGGCTACTGCTCTCGCCCTGGTTGTCACGGATCAGCGGTTGCCAGTGGACCGGCACATTCCTGTCCCGCATCGGCCTGTTGAAGACACCGGAAGAAATCGCAGAACCACCGACATTCACTCGCATGGATGCGCTGGTCGACAACTATCGCGGTGCATCGAGCGCCGGATTGCTGGCGCTGTTCGAGAATCCTGCCGTGCTGACCAGCCATTGCGCATCGCTGCAGCCCGATGATGGTGAAGATGAACAGGCTTTCCTCGACAAGGTCACGGCCCGTGCCAAACTCGAGGCCGCCCCGACGCCGGAAGCCGCGCTGAAATGGATGAACAAAAACGAGCTGACCGCCCTCGTCGGCACCGCCAACGAACTGGTCCCGGCCTATAAACCAAAGGCAGAGCGACAGCAGAAAGAGGGCTAGAGGCTTGAACGCCCGGTCAGGCGACCTCGATCGGATCGAGCAGGAACACGGTGCGGTCGGCAAGATCGCAAATGACTGAAAAATAATTCTCGAAATGCGCTGTCTTGCGATGTGCGTCGATCGCCGAACTGTCGGTGTAGAGCTCGTCGATAACAAACCGGCCCGGCTGCGCCTGATCCTCCCAGAGGTCGTACCGCAGATTGCCCGGCTCTGCCCGGCTGGGGGCAACCATACCGTCGAGCAGCGCACGCAACGCCCCGGCCTTCCCCTCATGGGCGGTCAGAATAGCGACAATCTTTACGTTGGCTGACATGGGTTAATCTCCTTTGGATGGGTGGGTTCCGGCACGGCGCAATCGCAGTACGCCTAGCAGTATCTGTCCGGAAAGCAGGGGCAGGAGGCTGCTAATCACAATAACCAGCCAGCCATCAGGTCCGGGTGGCACCATGTTCAGGACCGATGAGAGGGCCGGTATGAAAACCGTAGCCAGCAACAGGGCGAGACAAAACAGGGTGGCACCCCAGACCCAGCGGCTGGAGACTACATTGTTGCGGATCAGACCGGCATGGGCATCGCGCATGTTGAAGACGTGCCAGAGCTGGGCAAAGCCGATCGAGATAAAGGCGATGGTCGCCGCCCCTTGCGCGCCGACCTCCAGCACAAACAGGCTGAAGACAAAAGCCGCAAGCACGGACAGGCTGATGGCAACGCCGTGGAACATGATCATGCCCCAATGTACCCGGGTCAGGATAGGTTCATCGGCAGGCCGTGGCGGGCGCTTGTCGATCGAGGCATCGCCCTCACCCATCGCCAGGGCAAACGCCGGAAAGACATCGGTGACCAGATTGAGAAACAGGATTTGCAACGGCAGCAATGGCAAGGGCAGACCGGCGAGCAATGCCAGCGCAATCAGCAAGACCTCGCCGAGATTGCAGGACAGCAGATAAACGCAAAGCTGGCGGATATTGCTGAAGATGACGCGCCCCTCGCGAATGGCCAGCACGATGGTCGAGAACGCATCATCCCGCAGGACAATATCCGATGCCTCGCGCGCCACATCGGTGCCCCGAATGCCCATGGCGACACCGATATCCGCCTTGCGCAAAGCCGGTGCATCATTCACGCCGTCACCGGTCATCGCCACCACATGCCCCTTCGCCTGCCATGCAGCGACCAGATCAAACTTGTTCTCCGGCGTGGCCCGGGCATGCACATCATCACCGAAAGCATCCTTGTCGAGACCAACAGACCGGGCGATAGCGCTAGCCGTGACCGGGTGATCACCGGTTACCATCACCACCCGCAAACCGGCATCATGGCAGGCATTGATCGCCGTCTGAATATCGCCACGCGGCGGGTCGCGCAGGGCGGCTATCCCGAGCAGGGTCAGACCGGCATAGGGATCACTGATGTCGCTGTCGGCATATCGTTCGGCGAGCGCAATCATCCGGTAGCCCTCGGCGGCGAGGGCGGCCATCTCGGTCTCGATCTTCTGGCGCAGCGCCGGGGTGAAGGGCTGTTCCTCACCGGCGCTGATCACGCTCGTCACATGGTCCAGCACCGCTTCCGGCGCGCCTTTTACGGCGGCGAATACCCTGCTCTCGGCATCATCATCCCGATGAATGGTCGCCATCATGCGCAAACCGGGATCAAAGGCGAATTCCCTGATCCGGGGATGCCTGCCCAGATGCCCGATGCAGTCCCGGCCATCCAGCCGTCCGGCTTCCAGCAACGCCACTTCCAGCGGATCGCCAGTGGTATTGCCACTGATCTCGTCGAGCGTGGCGTTCGAGCACAGCAACCCGACCCGCAAGGCGTGATCAAGGGCAGTCCCCGGCGCCGGGGCATCTTTGCAGGGCGTAATACGGCCCTGCCCGTGATCAACCTCATACAACCCATCCACGGTCAGCAGAAAACTGACCGTCATCCGGTTTTCCGTCAGCGTGCCGGTCTTGTCGGTCATGATCACCGATGCGGTGCCCAGCGTCTCCACCGCACCGAGCGTTCTCACCACGGCATTGCTGTGCGCCATCCGCAACATGCCTCGCGCCAGAGCCAGCGTCCCGACGATCGGCAGACCTTCCGGAATTGCCGCCACGGCCAGTGCAATCGCCGCCTCGACCATCTGCCGCCAGGGTTGACCAGACCACAGGCCCAGCAGACCGATCAGAACCGTCACCCCAAGGGTCAGCCAGATCAGTTGCCGGGTCAGAACCGCCAGCCGCTCCTCAAGCGGTGAGGCACTGTCCTCACCCGCCTCCACCAGCAATGCGATACGGCCGAGTTCCGTCGACCGGCCGGTTGCCGTCACCACGGCCTCGGCAGAGCCGTTGGTCAGGCTCGTGCCCTTGAACAACATGGATGTCCGCTCATGGATTGCCGCATCATCGGTCACCGCAGCGAGCGCCTTGCCCACAGGCACGGATTCCCCGGTCAGCGCGGACTCATCGACCGACAGTTTCGAGACCGTAAGCAGTCTGGCATCGGCAGGAACCTGATCGCCCGCCTCGAGAATGATAATATCGCCGGGCACTAGATCCTCAGCAGGCAAGACCAGAATATAACCGTCCCGCCGCACCCGGGTGACCAGCGTATCCAGTCGCCGCAGGGCCTCCATCGAACGCACAGCCCGGAATTCGGCGATAAAGCCAATCAGGGTATTAATCATCAGCACACTGGCAATGGCCACGGTCTCGGCCCAGTCGCCAAGCGATGCCGACAGGCCCATGGCGGCGGCCAGCAGGGCCACCACAGGGCTGGCAAATTGCCGGACCAGTATTCGCAGCGCCGAGACGCTTTTGCGCCCCGCAACCTGATTTTTGCCATATCGGGCCTGCCGGACATCAATTTCACCAGCACCAAGACCGGCGGTCTGCGCAGTGCCGGTCAAGGCCAGCACGTCTTCCGGCGACCGGGCATGCATATCGGCAGGCAGAGACACACCATCCCTGCTGCCCGCTTCTGCTGGCTCTACCCTGCGCATGTGTTGATATGCCTTTTGACTGGATTGAGCGACTTGACCGTTCAAGCGACCGACCAGCCGCTCCCTGACCTCGCCCGACAAGGCTAAATGCTAAACCAGCCCATGTCAGCCGCACAGAACGATGTTGCAGGCGTATTTTTTTCCATTATTGAAACAGAAAAACAAATTAGCCCTGTTCTCGGGCGCAAGGATACGGAACGACATGGAACACGCCGCAGCAGAACATCATCATCTGATAGATATTATTGCAAATATCTTGCTGTTCTTCGCGATTGCCGGACTTGCCGTCCCATTTTTGCAGAGAGTCAGGGTTTCACCCGTTTTGGGATACCTTGTCTGCGGCATTTTTGTCGGCCCGTTCGGGATAGCACAATTCTCGGACACGCATGAATGGCTTGGCTATATTTCGATTGATGAACCGGGAACCGTTCAGGTGCTTGGTGAGCTTGGCATTATCACCCTGATGTTCATGATCGGGCTGGAACTTTCCCTTGATCGCCTGAAAGAATTGCGCCGGTTTATCTTTGGATTGGGCTCTGCACAGATACTGATTACAGCGCTGGTTATTTTCGCCATTGCCAGCCTGTTTGATAATGCTTTACAGGCATCCATCCTGCTTGGGGCTTCATTCGCGCTCTCTTCAACCGCGATTGTGATGAAGCTTCTGGAAGAGCGCAAACTGTCCAGCCGGCCGATTGGCATTCTGTGTTTTTCGGTGCTGTTGATGCAGGACCTGGCCGTCGTTCCCATTCTGGTGCTGGCATCATCCTTTACCGGCGATGCAGAAACCAGCGTTATTGTTGCACTGGGCAGCTCATTGCTTCTCGGGGCTGCAACGGTGGTGGTAATTTACTGGCTTGGCAAAAAGGTACTGACCCCCGTACTGCGGTCCATCAGCTTCTCGACAACGCCGGAGTGGCTCGCCGCCTTCATCGTATTCGTAGTGCTGGCCTGTTCCGTTGTGACCCATGCCGCAGGTTTGTCGTTGGCGCTCGGCGCCTTTATGGCGGGACTGCTGATTGCAGAAACCGAATTCAAGCACGAGGTTGAAGTCATCATCAACCCGCTCAAGGGCCTGCTGCTTGGCGTGTTCTTCCTGTCCATCGGCATGATGATCAATCTGACCGAAGTGATGACGCATCCGGCACTGCTTTCCATCTCCGTACTCGGCATCTATTTGCTGAAAGCCTGCATCATACTGCTCTTGTGCCTTGCCTTCCGCGTGCCGGGCAGGCAGGCGGCCGAAGCGTCGGTATATCTGGCGCAGCCCGGTGAGTTTGCCCTCATGATCCTTGGTGTCGCCATGTCCACGCAGCTGATGGCTGTCTCGGATGTCCAGTTCTTCCTGCTGGTAACTGTAGTGGCCATGATGCTGACCCCGATATTGTTCAAGCTGGCCCCGGTCGCCGGAAATTGTGGTCATCGCTTTTTTGGTGAAGGCGAAGCCACGCCGTCATCCTCGGCAATCAGCGGGGGCAATAAAGTCGTCATTGCCGGATTTGGTCGTGTTGGCCAGCTTATAGCCAGTGTTCTCGAGGAGCAGCGCATTCCCTATGTTGCGTTCGACCACGATGGGGAACGTGTACAGCGGCTCAAAAAACAGAACTTTCATGTCATCTATGGCGATGCCCGAAAACGGGAATTATGGCACCACCTGATAGGTGAAAACATCGAAGTGGCCGTGATTGCGATAGATGATCATCATGCTACCAAACCGATTTTAAAGTCTCTTCGAGCCCAGTTTCCCCTGTTACCGGTCATTGTGCGGTCCAAGAATAATGAAGACCTGAATATGCTGTATGACGAGGGTGCCAACGATGTTGTGGCAGAAACACTGGAATCCAGTCTGCGTATCGCCCAGCTGTTGATGGAAAAGCTCGGAAGCGGGCCTGATGAAACAAAAGGCATGATCGAAAAAGTGCGGGCAGAGAGCGCATGACAAGGTGCGATTTGAAAGTCAATCTTGGCCTTCAAATGAATGGCGGTGGTGGCAGTCGTCTGCGAACCATGCTCGTTTCCCTGTTATCGCTGCAATACAGGGATTATCAACATTCATGCGTTCTCAAAACAGTGCCCCTGCCCATGAACAGGGCAGAGAACTGCGGCACAATCAGAAAATTCCCTGATCGTAGAAACAGGGAAGTGAATGCTGCTGAACAGGGAATTATAGTTCGATACCAATCGTCGCGAACCAGTTATTCAACTGCTCAAGCTGGCGACGGGCCAGATCAACATGGGCTTCATAATCTTCCGGGTATGGCTTCTCTGTTCGTATCTCGAACAAAGAGGCCCCGGTCTGGCGAGCGATTGTGCTGGCAAATACCCGTGTATTCCCGCTTCGGGTGAGATACGCGACAAGAATTGGCGACTGATCGCGGCTCTGCCCCCGGACAGTGTAGGCTGAGAGCACACCCGCACCGGCAAGTGATGACGACAGCACAGCAGACACAGCATCTCTTCTGGTTCTCGTTGTCACAGCTTCTAGGCCTGCGGGTAATCCATACGACTGATATGTGGCTCCAAGACAGGCATGACAGGGGCAAGCACATCGGCATATTTCAACCAACGGCCACGGGCATGGGTGAATATCCGACCACCGGCAACATCACGGGCTGATGGCGTACTGATAACCTTGCCGGATGAGGATTGGCCAAACTGGCGGACGTTGTCCTCCCAATCGAGCGACAGGAAACCGAGAATGCGGCTCAGACAGGCATCGAAGTCGGTCAGCAGCATTTCATAACGATGCTCGATGAATGAAATATCCAGCCGGTCACGCGCCTCTGCCCAGAAGGACATGACCGCATGATAGGCCCGTGCCGTATCCTCGATATCCAGAAACTGGATCATTGCTTCATTGAGCTGGAAATTCTGCATCCAGCAGCTGAGGACCACATCACGAGGGTCTCGCAAGGCGACAATGATCCGCGCATTCGGAAACAGGCGGGATATCCAGCACAGATAGACAATATTCAACGGCAGCTTGTCGACCAGCCGCCGATCGCCGAGAGGCCCGACAGCAGTTTCCATTGCTTTGAAGTAAGCCTGTCTCAGCCCGGCGATGCTCTTGTCATCAAGCGCAGCCAGACTGTCAATCTCACCGGCCTCTTGCAGGACTTCTGCAAGGACCGGTTGCTCATCGCTGGTCATCAGACGCGAATGCCCGGCCAGAGATTGTTCGAGCAAGGTGGTGCCAGAGCGCGGAAAGCCAACGAGAAATACTGGATCAGCAAAGCCGTCTGACGGTTGGTCCGGCAATGAAGCCTTTTCCAATTGCCGCAGAAATTCATACTGACGATCAATTTTCGCGAAAAACGCCGCGTCATTTATCTGTTGTGCAACCGGGCTTTCGGCATGCAGCTGATTGGCGCGTGAAAATGCTCTCACCGCCGCTGGCTGGTCACCCAGCCGGTCATGGGCATGACCAAGCTCAAACGCAATCGAGCTTGCCTGCGCAACCGGCAAACCGCCCTGGCCCGCGACAGCCCCAAGCAATCTGACTACGTCTTCATGCTTTCCCTGACGACGAGCGATACGCGCCAGCACGAGACGCGCTTCGGCATTCTCCGGCTCTAACTCAAGTGCGCGAAGTGCAACCTTGTGCGCTGTTTCCAGATTTTTTCTGCGCTCTTCCAATGTCGCAAGCCCGATAAGCGCGCGAATTGCACCCGGATCAATTTCCAGTGCCCGCTGCAAGTTTACAGCGGCAACATCATATGCCTGACCATCCTGTTGGACCTTGGCCAGATTGCAGAGATACTCCACTGACTTGGGTGCCAGTTCGCAGGCCTTTTCCAATGCCTGCAGTGCTGCCTTGCGATCACCAGCATCGTTCAGCACAACACCGAGATTGTTATACAGTGGCGCAACCTGATCCTGCCTGAGTGCATCCTGCAAGACTGTGACAGCCTGTTCCCGCTCACCGGTCTGAACCATCAGATTGGCAATACGAATGGAAAGGGCCGTATCTCCAGCCCTGTTCTGAAGCGCCTGCTGAAAATGCGTCAGCGCCTTGTTCAACTCACCCTTGCGTTCATAGGCATCAGCAATCCTGATTTCGATATCATAACCTGAGCGTCCCAGCTTTCGGGCCTTCTTATAGGCCTTGATCGCAGGCTCATACTTCCCGGACATGCGGGCCGCTTCACCGAGGTGAAACTGATAATCAACATTGCCGGGTTTGTGCTGGACAGCCCTGGACAGATACTCAACAGCCTTGCAGGCCTGACCGTTTTTCAGAAATGCGATACCGGCCAGATACTGTACGTCGCCATCCTTCTGGTGCCTCTCGGCAAATGGCAGGATCAGGCGCAGAGCCTCCCCGGCTCTACCGATCCGCAGCAGGTTTACAGCGGTTTGAACGGCCTGTTTGACATAGGCCGGATTTGCGTTGTGATACAGCAATCGGGAAAGCGCCAATCATTGCGCAGCTAAGGGCAAGACAGTTGCGCAAAACATGCCGGTAACGATTGTATGCGCACATACAAACATAAGACTTCCCACGGCAAAAGATTAGTGGCTCAAAGCTGCAAGGCATCGTGAATACAATTCATGAATGCCAGACCTGATGGTTATCGGGTCTGGCCTGCTAGTTAATCGGCATTGCATGATTTAAGTTACCGGCTGCTTTCCCCGATTCCGGCAGGTTGTCATTGATGCTCACGCCATATCTCGAACATCCCGAACACATTCTCAGCCAGTGGCTTGAGTGGCGATGCCATGGCCCGGTCGCAATCATCTTTGTGATCGCGACCGAGGGCGGCGGCGTGCGGGCACCGGGAGCCATGATGCTGGTCAGCGCCGATGGTCAAAAAGCAGGCTATATTTCCGGCGGCTGCATTGATGCCGATGTTGCATCACAGGCCGTAGACTGCCTGAGGACCGGGACAGTGAAACGGCTGATATATGGCCGTGGCTCCCCGTTCATTGACCTGCCCCTTCCCTGCGGCGGCATGATCGAGGTCATGATCGTCCCCGATGCCAACGAAGATGTTATCCGCGCCAGTCATGATCGGCTTGCCGCGCGACAGACCGTTCTGGTCACGCTCGATGATAACGGCAACCTTGCCGTTGCCTCATCGGGGATACCAGCGACAGGCATGACCTTCCGATACACGCCGAGGCTGAAGTTGCGTATTGCCGGTCGCGGCGCAGATGGTCTGGCACTGGCCCGGCTGGCGAGTGCCAATGGCATCGAAACCACGTTGATGCTACGCGACGGCGAGGATATCGAGGAAGGCAAGAGACTGGGATTGGATAACCTTGTTCAATTAACCAGTCCCGAGCACCTGCCTGAACTGCAGGATGATCCCTGGACCGCCTTTCTGCTCGCGTTTCATGATCACGACTGGGAAACCAGCCTGTTACAGCAGGTCCTGCAGGGACCGGCATTTTATGTCGGCGCCGTGGGTAGCCAGCGCAGCCATACAGAACGCTGCCAGCGACTGGCTGATCATGCCGTGCCAACGCATCAGATCAAACGCATCCACGGTCCGGTCGGCCTGATCAAGGCGATGCGGGATGCGTCATTGCTGGCTGTATCCATACTGGCGGAAATCATCGAGGCCTATCACCTCAGAACCTATGCACCGCTGCATGATACAGCGCTGATCCTCTTGGCTGCCGGTGCTTCCAGCCGCTTCACCGATGGCGACAAACTGCTGGCCGGGTACAAAGGGCGCCGGGTGATTGATCACGCAGCCTTGGCCCTCAGCCACCAACAGGTCACAGCACGCATTGCCGTTGTCCCACCGGATGCTGGTGAAGCGGACGGCAAAGCCGACCATACAGCGCGGGCCAATGCCTTGATTGAGGCCGGATGGCAGGTTGTGGTCAATCAAGATGCAGCATCCGGCATGGCCAGCTCCCTGGCCGCCGGCATATCGGCGATCCGTGACAATGGTAGTGACCCGACACATGCACTCGTGCTGCTCGGCGACATGCCCAACATACCGGATGTTCATCTGTTTGATTTGCGTGATCTGATCACGCCGGAGCGTCCCGCCGTCATGTCACGTTTTGCCGACACCACAACGCCACCGGCCATGTTCTCGGCCCATCTTTTTGATGCGCTTGAAAAGCTGACCGGCGATCGCGGTGCCAAGCAGCTGTTCAATCAGCTGGAAAACACCGCGACACTGGATATGCCAGCAGAATGCGCGGTTGATATCGACACCGCGCAAGACCTGAACCGGTAAGAAGATGCCGCAGGTTCAGAGGGCAGGCATATCAGCGAGAAACTTGTCGAGCGTAATCGGATAATCGCGAACCCGTACCCCCGTGGCGTTATAAACAGCATTAGCCACAGCAGCAGAAACCCCACAAAGACCAAGCTCGCCAATCCCCTTTGCCTTCAGCGGATTTGATTTTTCATCTTCATAATCGAGAAAGATCACTTCCTGTTCAGGGATATCGGCATGTACCGGCACTTCATAACCGGCCATATCGTGATTGATGAACAGACCGTATTTGGTGTCCGGTGCCAGCTCTTCCATCAGGGCACCACCGACGCCCATGGTCATCGCACCGATAACCTGTGAGCGCGCAGTAAGCGGGTTCAGAATGCGACCGGCATCACAGACCGCCAACATCCGTCGAACGCGGATCTCACCGGTTGCCGCATGGACACCGACCTCAACGAAATGCGAGCCGAAGGTCGAGAACAGTTCCTGCTTACGGATACCTTCGAACCGTATCGTGTCTTCGGCAACAATTTCAGTGTTCTCAACAAGTTGATCCAGAGCATAGTTCTCATTGCCAACCGTCACGATGCCATCCCTGAAGACCAAATCATCAGGATCACGATTGATGCGTTCGGCAATAATCTGACGCAGCGCAACGGCGGCGGCATAGACACCGGATGTGCTGCTGGCAGCGCCCCATTGTCCGCCAGAGCCGGCAGACACCGGCATCGCTGAACTGCCCAGCTTCACCTCGATCTGCTCTACCGCCAAACCAAGCATTTCAGCCGCGGTCTGGGCGATGATTGTGTATGAACCGGTGCCGATATCGGTCATGTCGGTTTCAACAACCAGCTTCGGTCCGGGCTGCAGGCGAAGACGCGCGCCGGATGCCATTACAGGAGCTTCACGATACGCACCGGCCATGCCATGACCAATCAGCCAATGGCCGTCACGCATTTGTCCGGGTTTTGTATTTCTATCTGCCCATCCGAACCGTTCAGCACCAACCCGCAATGTTTCGACAAAATTGCGTTGCGAGAAAGGCTGTTCCGGCTTCTCAGGATTGTACTGAACATCATTGACCACCCGGAACTCGACCGGGTCCATGCCCAGCTTCTCAGCCATCTCATCCATGGCGATCTCGAGGGCCATGAGACCAGCAGTTTCACCGGGTGCACGCATGGCGTGGGATTCCGGCATGTGCATCGTCACCTTGCGATCAATGATCAAACGATGATCACCGGCATAAAACGCACGTGTCGGAGCGGTACTGTTCTCACCCTTGTCACCGTAGGGTTGATTGTATGACGTGTTGTCATGAGCGATCGCAATGATCCGCCCGTCCTGATCCGCACCTATCCGTATCTTCTGAATTGTGCCTGCGCGGTGCGCGGTATTATTGGCGATGATTGGTCGCGGTAACATCACCTTGACCGAGCGGCCGGTTTTACGAGCAGCAAGAGCTGCCAAAACCGCATCAACGCGGACAAAAAGCTTCGCTCCGAACCCACCACCGATATACGGAGAGTCCAGCAGAATATCATCGGGAGACATATCCAGAATGGTTGCCACCGCCTGACGCCCCCATTCAATCATCTGGTTTGATGTCCAGAGCGAGAGCTTGCCCCCCTTCCACTCCGCAATCGATGCGTGTGGCTCCATCATCGTGTGGCTTTGCCCGGGTGTCGTGTAGGTCTCGTCCAGTTTGACCGGTGCCGCCCGGAATGCCGTTTCAAAATCACCGACAGAGGCTTCCGGCTCCACATCCTGATTGGCAAGTTCACGCCCCTGTGTGGAGAAATCGAAGTCGGCACTGGTGTCAGCCATGTACTTCGTTTCAATCAGATTGGCAGCAGCCCGTGCCTTCTCGAAGGTTTCGGCGACGACAACGCCAATCGCCTGATGGTAAAACTCGACCTGATCACCCCCGAAAAGATAGGCATAATGGAAATTCGTCTTCCCGAGGCGATCCATATCAAGGGTTGTGATCACATCGACCACGCCCGGTGCCGCTTTCGCCTTCGTGGTATCCATGGACAGGATACGCCCCTTGGCAATGCCTGAGACGACTGGATAACCATAAAGTTGCTCTGCCGCTGACACGTCATGACGCTCATAGGCATATGGCGCGAGACCGGTGGTTTTCAGCGGGCCATCAATCCGGGTAACGGCTTGACCGAGGACGACCTTTTTATCAGCAGCATTGCTGCCTGCCGGTTTATCGAAAAGCATGGGTTCAGGCCTCCTCGTATTCTTTGATCAGGCCAGCCAGCGTTCGTTGCGCCAACGTGACTTTATAGGCGTTATGTTCGGTCGTTCTGGCGCCCCCAAGCAGATCGGCGATTACCGCACTGGCTCCACCGCTATGCAGCTTCGCCTCGGCAGATTTCTTGCGCCAGGGTTTGGGAGCAACCCCACCCAGCGCAACCCGTGCAAGGCCGTTGTTGCCGATCACGACACCGACAGAAACCAGCGCAAAGGCGTAGGACGCCCGATCACGTACCTTGTGATACATCTGCCAGCCACCAAGCGGCTGCGGCAGATGCACAGCGGTGATGAACTCACCCTGTTGCAGGACGTTTTCGATATGCGGGGTATCACCCGGCAGACGATAAAACGCGTCGATCGGGATTTGCCGGATCTCACCCTCAGCACTGATAGTCTCAACCACGGCATCAAGCGCCTGCATGGCAACCGCCATGTCACTCGGATGCGTTGCGATACAGTGATCACTGACACCGACGATACCAAGCTGCCGGTTGAAGCCTTCCAGTGCGGCACAGCCAGAACCGGGCTTGCGTTTATTGCACGGCATGTTGGTGTCATAGAAGTACGGACAGCGGGTACGCTGCAGCAGGTTGCCAGCCGTCGTTGCCTTGTTGCGCAACTGACCTGACGCCCCGGCGACCAGCGCACGGGTCAGCAGCGGGTAATTTTTGCGAACCAGAGGGTGCGCAGCAAGATCGGTATTGCGAACCAGCGCCCCGATCCGCAGCCCATCGGATGTTTCCTCGATGGTATCAAGTCCGGTGCCATTCACATCAATCAGATGTGCGGGCGTCTCGATCTCCAGCTTCATCAGATCAAGCAGATTGGTGCCGCCGGCGATAAACTTGGCACCGGGCGTTCTGGCAGCCGCGGCAGCGGCAGCTTCAGGTGTCGAGGCTTTTTCAAAACTGAATGTCTGCATGATCAGGCCCCCGCCACATCAGCGATTGCATCCATGATATTCGCATATGCACCGCAGCGGCATATGTTCCCGCTCATGCGCTCCTTGACCTCGGCAGCACTGAATTGAACAGATGCGGTCAGGTCCTTGGTCACATGGCTAGGAATACCTGCTTTCATTTCCTCAAGCGTAGCCTTGGCAGAGCAAATCTGGCCCGGAGTGCAATAACCGCACTGATAGCCGTCATGCTTGATAAAGGCTTCCTGCATTGGATCGAGATTATCCGGCTTACCGATCCCTTCAATTGTGGTGATCTCATCACCCTCATGCATCACGGCGAGCGACAGGCAGGAATTAACCCGGCGGCCATTGACCATCACCGTGCAGGCACCGCACTGGCCATGATCACAGCCCTTTTTGGTGCCGGTGAGTTGCATGCCCTCGCGCAGCGCGTCGAGCAGGGTCACACGGTTATCGACAACCATGCTCCGGGTCTCGTCATTTACCGTCAGGGCGATTTCGGAAACGCCGGTACGATCAATCACGCCGTTATTCTGGGCTATTTCATCTGCAAGACTGGAATTTTTGGGCAAGAGGAACACCGTAGCTGTTGCACTGCCGAATATCATCAACTCACGACGGGTGATTTCAAGCCTGTTATCGGCTCTCTCTACCGGTGATAATGAACCGGATTCTGACGTGTTTTTGCGACGCATGACCTACCCTGAATTTTAATTATAATAATTCCAAGGTAGGTCATTCCTTCAGTAAGTCTATGCAACCAAATCGCATAAAACTTATGTTTTCAATTCATATAACCTATCATAAAGCCGCTATAATCCCTGCTTTCCAGAAGCCGTAAAATTTCAAACAACAATCAAAACAGCGAAAATGCCTCCAACAATGAAACGTGATGAGCCGGGCGATCTGGTAGAATTTCTGTTGGCACAGCATTCCGCTTGAACTCATCGCAGAAATTGTCCGTCCCATGTTGGTTTCCTCTCATCGCGGATATGCGGACAATCAATTTAATCGGCAATTAATGAGTGAGCCTCATGAGTGTTTGTGAGTTCAGCCGGATTATACCGGCAGCCTTCTCTAACTAAGTTAATGCCAAAGGAGCGGCTTGCGGTCGCTCCATTGGATATTGCTCTCAGGAGCTACAAGAGAAAGGAACTCGAAAATGGTATTGCAAGATACGCAAACATTGCCGAATGGCGTTGCCATTCCAAAGCTCGCGCTCGGTACATGGATGATTGATGACGACAAGGCGGCTGAGGCAGTCAAGGCTGCAGTCGAGATTGGCTATCGTCATATCGACACTGCTCAGGCCTATGGCAATGAGCGCGGCGTTGGTGAAGGCGTGCGCAGCTGTGGCGTGCCAAGAGATGAATTGTTCGTGCAAACGAAACTCGATGCCGGGATCAAGGACTACGAAGGTGCCAAGGCCGCGATTGATGGCTCTCTAGAAACGTTGGGGCTCGATTACATCGATCTGATGATCATCCACAGCCCGCAACCCTGGGGTAATTTCGGCGATACGGACCGTTACTTTGATGGCAACCTCGCAGCATGGAAAGCGCTGGAAGAAGCGCTTGGGGCCGGCAAGGTCCGCGCGATCGGCGTATCAAACTTCCAGAAAGCCGACCTCGACAACCTTATCGAGCATGCGACGGTCAAGCCGATGATCAACCAGATTCTTGCCCATATCGGCAATACGCCGTTTGAGCTGATTGACCATGCCAAGAGCCAGGGGATGCTGGTCGAAGCCTATTCCCCGATTGCACACGGCAAGATTCTCGACAATGCCGAGATCGGAGCCATGGCGGAAAAATATGATGTCAGCATTCCGCAACTCTGCATCCGATATATCCTCCAGCTTGACCTTTTGGCCCTGCCCAAGACCGCAAATCCGAAGCACATGAAGATCAATGCTGATGTGGATTTCGAGATTGCGGCCGAGGATATGGAAACGCTGAAGGCAATCACCGCAAAAGACTATGGCGATGCCAGTGTCTTCCCGGTCTATAGCGGCAAGGTTTAATCGGTTTGCTCAATACGGATCCGGAACTTGCCATCCTTGAGCAGCATCTCAATCGGGCCGTCAAAGGCACCCAGGCGGATCAGGCCACTTGTCGCCGGAAACGATTTGTAGAAGATCGCGAGATTTCCCCACGGGGCGTATAGCGTGATGTCACCCGGCGAAGCGGCGAAGCTTGCCGGGGCACCTGTGATGTCCAGCCTCCTTGGCAGGTCTGCTATTTTTTCTATGCCGTGATAGTCCGACAGGGTCAGTTCCAGCGGTAGCAACTTGGCGAAATCGCGACCTGATGCAGTGTCATCAAGCGTTGCATAGAGTTCGTCAGTGCCGATGATGAATTTAATCCGCGTCATTGCTTTCTTCTCCGCTGCATCGGTGGCCAAGGCAAGAGGCTGCGCGAGATTCAAGGCAATCATTGCGCTGGCCAACATCACGGCCTTGATAATTGTGCGTCGCATTTTCCCGGGGCTCTCCGCGATTTATCCTGATCTGGCTATATGTGATTCTGCTGCTTTAGTGAATACATCCATTTTTCAAGCCATCTATGGCTTTTGCTCATGAGTAGACAACTTATTCATCCCGATGAGCTAGGTGCGCACGTAGGCTTATGAGTTGTGCTCATCTGTGTTTTCCGATTGCAGGGCATTATCCTTTGGCCTTGTGCCAATAGGTTTATGGACAGGCACGGGATGAGCCCTGGCCGGAAGGCCGCGAGGCCGCCTCTCACAAACGGAGACGACCTGTCATGTTTCGAATTATTGGTACTGCTCTTGCTCTCACCCTCATCGCTCCAGCTGCTTTTGCACAATCCGTTGTGATTACGCATAGCGAGGATCGAGGCGGGCAAATCGGCAGCCCTGAAGTATTTACCGGAACATCATTCGTGGCCCCGGTATTCCCGCCAGAAATGAATGATGTCAGTGCCGGCGAAGTAACATTTCTGCCCGGTGCCCGATCTGCATGGCACACCCACCCTGCAGGGCAGATGCTTGTCGTAACCCATGGCACCGGTTGGACCCAGGAACGTGGGCATGACAAACAGGTCATCAAGGCAGGCGATGTGGTCTGGTGCCCGCCCGGTGTTGAGCACTGGCATGGTGCAACAGACAGCACTTCCGTGACCCATTATGCGATGCAGGGAACCGTTGACGGCTCTGCCGTTGAATGGGGTGTACATGTCACCGATGAAGAATACGCAAACTGATGATCGATACAGGCCGCGGGCTATGTCCGCGGCTTCTCGATCACGGGCATATGTATAGACTTCCGGCGCGACCAGCAGATAGTCTGGAAGGGAGAATGACATGATCCTTGACCAGCAGGTCAGAGCCACCCTTATGCTGCGCGAAAATATCAACGATCTGATTGCGCTCGCCGCTGTTGCGGAAGAGCGTAGCTTTACCAAAGCCGCAGCCCGTCTGAATGTTTCACAGTCGGCGCTGAGCCATACGATCAAGGCGCTGGAACAGCGCCTTGGCTTACGCCTGCTGACCCGTACGACACGAGCAGTATCCCCCACGCTTGAGGGCGAAGACCTTCTGGCGACCATAGGGCCGTGCTTTGAGAAGATCGAGGCACGGCTTCAGGCTCTGAACGATGCCAGAGACCAGCCGACCGGTACGGTCAGAATTGTGGCAACGGAGTATGCCATTGAAACACTGCTCTGGCCCAAGCTGTCGCCGGTTATCAAGGAGCACCCATCGGTCAATGTCGAGTTCGTCATGGATTACGGCTACACCGACCTCGCTGAGTCCCAGTGCGATGCTGGTGTGCGCTATGGCGAACAGGTCGGAGAGGGTATGATCTCCATGCGTATCGGGCCGGATGAGCGCATGATCTGTGTCGGCTCACCGGCCTATTTTGAAGAGGCTGGCGTGCCAACCAAGGTTCAGGATCTGGCCGAGCATCGTTGCGTCAATCTTCGGTTGTCGACCCATGGAGCGCTTTATGCATGGGAGTTCGAGGATGCAGACGGCAATGACATCCGCGTCAAGGTAAGGGGGCAAATCTGTTTCAATACGATCAATCCGATTATGCGGGCGGCGCAGGATGGTCATGGTCTGGCCTTGTTGCCCGAACGTCTTGCCGCTGAGCATGTTGCATCTGGTGAGCTGAAAACCTGTCTTGAGGATTATTCGCCCTATTTTCCGGGCTTCCACCTCTATTATCCCAGTCGTCAGCGACCATCATCGGCATTTCAGGTCGTGCTTGATGCGCTGCGTGAACGTGGCTGAACATTCATGATTACAAATCATGAGTGGCTTGATGGTTTCCGGTATTAAGCTTGGGCGGCACAACTCCACATCATACAGGTAATGATAACCAGTAGATGGAGTTCCGGCATGAAGACCTACCTAACCGCAACCGCATTGGCGATGATTGCATCGAGTGCTGCCGCTCAGGATATGAGCAAAACCCTGCCTAAAAGTGTTGGGCAGGTTGCGCCAGCATTGGAAGCATACAGTGCGAATAATCTGTTCGGTGAGGTTTGGCAGGGAGCCGAGCTCTCAACCCGGGATCGCGCGCTGGTTACCTTTGCGGCGCTGATGACCCGACACGAGACTGGCAATCTGGCAGAGCATATTGAGTTAGCGCTTGATGCTGGTGTTTCACCCGCTGAAATTTCAGAAACCATTACGCATCTGGCTTTCTACACCGGTTGGGGCAATGCGATCGCTGCGACTGAAGCTGCCGCGCCGGTTTTTGCAGAGCGCGGTGTAAAGCCGGAAGACTTGCCGGTTGTGGATCCAGAGTTGTTGCCATTGAATGAAGAGGCCGAGGCCGCACGTGAAAAAGCGGTGTCTGGCAATTATGGTGATGTCAGTCAGGGTGTCGTTGATAATACGCGTGAATTGCTGTTTCTGGATTTGTGGTTGCGTCCGGATCTGGCTCCGCGGGATCGCAGCCTTGTGACTGTGGCAGCACTGATTGCCGCTGGTCAGCCGGAACAGATGACCTTTCACCTGAACCGGGCCATGGATAACGGTCTGACCAAGGAAGAGGCTGGCGGTGTCTTGGCTCATCTGGCCTTTTATGCCGGCTGGCCAAAAGTGTTTTCGGCATTGCCGGTGGCCAAAGAGGTGTTTCAATCCCGCGCTGACTGAGTGTGGTGCAATACCAGGGGAAGCAAGTGAGAATAGCTATTCTGGGATCAGGCCTGATGGGCGGCAAGCTGGGCCAATTATGGGCGCAATGCGGGCATGACGTAACCTTTGCCTATGCCCGCAATGCAGCGAAGCTGGAGCGTCTGGCGACTGAGAGTAACGCATCCTGGGGTTCCATATCACAGGCCGTGCAGAACGCAGACGTAATCCTGCTCGCGGTTCACTGGTCCCGCATTCCGGATGTGCTCGATCAGGCTGGCGACATGGCCGGGCAGGTTGTGTTGAATTGCTGTATTCCCCTTGATGACAGCAATACGGATATCGTTGTGGGCAAGACGACTTCCGGTGCCGAGAAACTGTCAGAAATGCGCCCGAAAGCGCGCTGGGTATCAAGCTTCAACACCAGCCCATCCGAGAGCTTCCGCCCTGTTTTTGCGCGCAAGGGTCAGAAGCCTGCACCGCAATTGCTGGTTTATGGTGACGATGCCGGTGCCAAGGATATTGCCGGCGAGCTGATCCGCGATATCGGTTTTGAGCCATTGGAAGCAGGTGGGCTTATCACCGGCCGTTTTGCCGAGCCATTCGCCATGGTGACCGCAGAATTGGCATACAGCCAACCCGGCGGACCTGCATTGACCTATCATTTTGAGAAATTGCATCAGTGAGATGCAGATTAAGGAGAACTCATGAAAATCATTCGTTCCGGTACCAATCCATCAGCCCCCGGCCCCGATGACTATTTCACTGGTACAGTTCGTATCGATCCGCTGTTCGCAGCTGAGGAACCGGGTCGGACCAGCGGTGCCCATGTGACGTTTGAACCGGGCGCCCGCACTGCCTGGCATACGCACCCGGCTGGCCAGACCCTGATTGTGACATTTGGCAGGGGACGGGTTCAGCGTGAAGATGGCCCGATAGAAGAGATCAGCCAAGGGGATGTCGTATGGTTTCCCGCTGGCGAAAAACACTGGCATGGAGCGCAACCGGACACGGCAATGAGCCACATCGCGATACAGGAAAGTATCGACGGCAGTCCCGTAACCTGGCTGGAGCAGGTGTCAGACGAGGATTACAAGGGCTGATTGCTTCTCCCGGTCCTTGAGTGTCAATCCCAGACCTATGCGGTGCGACGTGCAGCTAAACAGTGCTGAAACGGTTGGTTATGCCTAGACCCGAAATCATCTGTCATATGATCACTTCCCTTGATGGCCGTCTGTTGACGGAACGCTGGCCATCAGGGGAGGCGGCGTTGATGAACCTCTATGATGCAGCTGCCGAGCGCCTTGATGCTGACGGCTGGATTGTCGGGCGCAAAACGATGGAACACTATGTGGCCTCGGATCGTCCGGCTCTGGCCGACCGCGCACTGTATCGTTCAGACCTGATCGGTGCGCGCAGCGATCGTCAGATTGGTATCTGTTTTGATCGGTATGGAAAGCTGCGCCCCGAAAGTGATGAGATTGAAGGCGATCATCTGGTACTGGTCCTCTCGGACCGGGTAGCCCAAAGCCATGTGGATGCGCTGACGGCGCTTGGGATATCAATATTCTTTGCCGGTCCTGAGGGCGACGAGATTGCCCAGGTTATTCAGCGTATCGCTCAGGCCTTTGGGGCAAGACGCCTGTTGCTTGAAGGGGGCGGGGAACTGAATGGAGCGTTTCTCGTTGCCGGTATGATCGATGAGGCCAGCACGCTGGTCTTCCCGGTCGTTGACGGTCAGCAGGGCGTACCCGCGATTTATGATCGACACGGTCGTACAATGGCACAAAAACTGGCGTTGATCGGCGTCGAACAAATGCAGGACGGGGCAGTCTGGTTGCGGCACCGTGTTATCAAGGCCGACAGACAATGACCGATAACGAGAACGCAAAACCTGCGAAATGGCCTCTGGCAATTATCGCCATAGCAACATTCCTGTCATTGGTGGTTTTTACACTACCGCTGACTACTCTGGATGCGATGACGGCTGCTCTGGCACTGTCACCGGAAGAACAGGCATGGATCATGAGCGGCATGCCGCTCGGTGCAGCATGCGGATTGCTGACGGCAGGCGCTCTGGGCGACACCCATGGTCGACGGCGCACTTTTGTCGGCGGCTTGTGGCTGACAGCATTGGCCTCGATTGCGGCCGCGCTCTCACCCTCCGGCGTCATGCTGATTGCAATGCGCGTCATGCAGGGGCTGGGCAGTGCCGGCATAATGGCCTGCGGCCTTGGTCTGATAGGACAGATATATACCGGCCCCGACCGGCGACATGCAGCTGCGATCTGGGCGTCATCAATTGGCGCAGGCGTTTCCGCAGGACCGATTATTGCATCACTGCTTTTGCCTGTCGGTGGCTGGCCGTCTGCTCATTGGCTTATTGCTATGATCTCGGCACTGCTGGGGGTCATGGCCATGCTGCGCTTGCCGGAAAGCCCCAGAACCGGCCGCAAAGTCGACCTGCCCGGCAGCGTTCTGTTGATCGTTGGACTGGGAGCCTTGTTATCGGCACTGACCGAAGCCCGGCTTGGCTCTGTTGCGCTTGTCGTTGCTCTTGCAGTAATCGGCTTATTCCTGATCCTGACATTCATATGGGTTGAGCGACGGGTCGGTAATCCAATTCTGCAGCTTGACTTGTTCCGCTTGCCTGATTTCAACAGCGCAACGATTGCAGCATTTGCGTCCGGGGCAGGTGTGTTGGCGCTTGTGTCTATGGTGCCGACAGTACTGGTTCGGGGGCTGCATGTTGCACCGATTGCGGCTGCGCTTATTCTGGTAACCTGGTCAGGGATGACCATGTTGTCCGCGCTCGGCGCCAGATTTCTGCCGGACAGGGTCTCGGCCCGACAATGGGTGATTGTTTCCCTGTTTGGTTGCGGTCTCGGCCAGTTTTTACTGATTGGTATCGGTGGCGACAGCAGCTGGATGATTGTCTTGCCCGGCTTGTTTATTGCAGGTGTCTCGAATGGCATCCTGAATGCCTCACTCGGGCATGAAGCGGTTCAGACCGTGCCGGCTGATCGTTCCGCCATGGGCTCCGCTGCAAATAATACCGCACGTTACCTCGGGTCGGCGCTTGGCATCGCCATGATCTCAATCATGATTGCGAATATGCAAGGTGAAGCCTTCTTTACGGGGTGGCATGAGGCGGTGATTGTCACGGTCGGTTTCAGTCTGCTCGGCGCAGCATCAATGATTTTTCTGAGCAAGCGATCGGTCAGTGAGGCGTAGCTTGCGCATAATCGGACTTCATCTCGACAAGAAAGCCGTCTGGTTTGTTAATTGATGAGCCTGGATCATGATCGGCAGAGCAGTTGCGCACATGATAGCGCCACCGCAAATGACTACCTTTCAGCCATGGGCATATGCATTGGCCCATCGGTTTTTTCGAAAGGATATATGATGTCATTGAGTTATGACTTTTCTGGCCAAACAGCGCTGGTGACCGGCGCCGCCACTGGCATGGGGCGGGCTGCTGCATTGCTTTACGCAGAGGCAGGGGCCTCAGTTGCCCTGCTGGATGTGAATGTGGACGAAGTGTCTGCACTTGCTGAAGAGTTGAAAGCAGGTGGCGGTGATGCGCTGGCACTGCAATGCGATGTGCGGGATGAGGCACAGGTCGCAGAAGCTGTGCAACAGACGGTGGCACGCTGGGGCAAGCTTGATATGGCCTACAATAATGCCGGTGTTCAGGCACCGCCGATCGAGATGCATGAGCAATCCGCAGAGGCATATGATCGGGTTATGGATATCAATCTGCGCGGTATCTGGGCCTCAACCAAGCATGAGGTTGTACAGATGCGCAAACAGGGGCATGGCTCGATTGTAAATTGTGCGTCAATCGGTGGCCTTATCGGCGGGCAGTTGCTGGGGGCCTATCATGCCAGCAAGCACGGCGTGATTGGCTTGACCAAAAGTGCAGCCTTGGAAAACGCTGCCCACGGCATCCGTATCAACGCAGTATGCCCCGGTACAATCGACACGCCGATGGTTGCCGAGATGAAGAATAATCAGCCGGAGAACATTGAGCGATTGATGCAGCGGCAGGTGATTGGTCGCCTTGGTCGCCCCGAAGAGGTCGCGGCGGCTGTAATCTGGTTGTCGAGCACAGCTGCCAGTTTCTGCGTCGGTTCGGTTCTTGCCGTCGATGGCGGCTTCACCGCGCATTAAGTTCACTCGTGGGCGCGGCTGGTTCAGTACCCTGAACCAGGCGCCATGCCTTTGTATTCTTTGAACGAATACAGAGACCTGGAAACCTAGAAAAACAGAGAGAAATGCATGGCGGAGGGAGAGGACTCATCCTCTAACTCTCTGATAAGCCGTGGCGAATCGCCCACAACTCCCGCCCACTCCCAAGCATTTCCTCGTATGCGCAGCTTTACGCAGTTCGCAAACGCGAGTGGCCAGCCGCGCTCATGCGGACATTTCACGTAGCCCTGCTCACCATTGCGCAACAATCTGACTGGTTTGTGCAAAGAATAGCGCTCACGAGTGAATCCAGGAGAATCGTGGCGAATTGCTTCGTAAATCTTGGAGGGAGTGGGCCTGATATCCAACCTTCTCCACACTAGGATATTGATTTTAAACATACATACGACGGCTGTCTTGGAGGAGCGGATTTCATCCGGAGCGGTTCATCATAGCACAAGGTCGGTGGCGCAGTGCGGCAATCGACTTCGTCAATCTGTGGTCGCGCCCCTGATCAGCCAACCATCGTCCTCGGCCCGCCAGAGCGGCACCGGCGTAGATGGCGAGGGTGCCGGATGCGGTCACGATATCACCTCGCTCTCCGGATGCCGGTGATCGGTCGCACACAGGGAATGATCCCCCAGAACTTCGATGACCCGGCAATCGGTGATCCGACCGCCCGCACATGGTACGACCATGCGTTCGCGCTCCCCTTGCAACGCGCTTAGCTTGGCAAGGCGGCTTCAGGCCCCGGCCAGTTGCGCCGTTGAGATGGCAGCCGTGGCGGCACCGGACTGGTCGGGCCTGCCCGACAGGCTCAGGAGGTCGCGTATCGCCTCCAAGGTAAAGCCCAGGTCGCGTGCGTGCCGGATGAAGGCCAGCCTCTCAAGGGCCTTGCGGCCGTAGAGCCGCTGGTTTCCCGCGCTGCGTTCGGCCTCGGGCAAAAGACCGATCTGCTCGTAATAGCGAATGGTCGGGACCTTCACCCTGACCTGTGCCCCGAGCTTTCCGATGGTCAGCATCAGATTCCCCCTAAGTCTGTAGTTGCTAGAGACATTATGTTCCAGATTCGATGACCACAACTGCGCCCTCGGGTCCGAGGGAAAACGATGACGGAAGCAAAAAGCGAAGCCGCCTGCGACTGGACCGTGTCAGGCATGAACAGCTGATGTGACCCTGGTAGCTTCTTCGGGTTGAAACTCCGCCGACCCTCATGGCTTTTCATGGTGCGGATCGCGCCGGATCTCGGCGCAGAGGCGGGACGAGTCGGCAGTCACAGTTTCTTAGCCTGGATACTACTCGTCGTAGTTTCTGCAAGCATCGACGCCGCTTGCCGCGTCCCTGAGCAGCTCGTCTGCAAGCAGCAACAGCTCCTCCGAGCGCGAATCGCTCAAGCGGTAGTAGACGAAGCGTCCATGTGGGTCGCCAGTTACGAGACCGCATTCGCTCAGGCAGCGGAGATGGTTCGAGGCGTTCGACTGCGACAAGCCCGTTATTGCGACGATCTCTCCAACCGAGAGGGGCCCTGCGCGTAAAGCCTCCAGGATGAACAGGCGCGAGGGATCGGCCAGCCCCCGGAACAGCTTCGCCCGTAGCAGGACAGAGTGGGCATCGGCCCGCCCAACCAGTTCGGCATCGCTCGACATATCATCCACGAATGATATAATCCTTCAGGAACAGAGAAGGTGTGGCCATGAACATAGCAGCTGCAACGGAGAAAGCCGAGACCGAACGCTACCGGGTCACCGGCATGGATTGCCCGTCCTGCGCCGGAAAGATCGAAAAGGCCGTGCGCTCGGTCGGGGTGGAAGACGTGAAGGTCTCGACGGCAACGCAGATCATGACGCTGCGCGTCGATGATCCCGCCACACGGCTGCCCGAGGTCGAGCGCGCTGTGACCGGGATCGGCTATCGGCTGGACCGCCTGGACAGGCCCGCAATTGACGGCGAAGGCGACATCGACGACCTGCCGAAAGACTTGGCGCACATCACCCCGGCCTACAAGCGGGCGCTGTGGATCGTGATCCTCCTGAACATCGGCTATGGCGTTGTAGAGGCGGTCGGCGGATTCATCTCGGGATCGCAGGCGTTGAAGGCCGACGCGCTCGACTTTCTTGGCGACGGCCTGATCACCTTCCTGGGCATTCTCGCGATTGGCTGGTCTCTGGCGTGGCGAGCCCGCTCCGCGCTGATCCAGGGCCTGTTTCTGGGTGCTCTCGGCCTGGGGGTTCTCGCCAACACCGCGTACCGCATCCTGGTCCAACAGCAGCCCGAGGCGGAGTTGATGGGCCTGTTTGCAGTGATTGCGCTGGTGGTCAACGTGGTCGCAGTGCTTCCGCTGCTGCCTCACCGGACAGGAGACGCCAACGTGCGGGCGGTCTGGCTCTTCAGTCGCAATGACGCCATCGGCAACGCCGCGGTCGTCGTGGCGGCGGGCCTGGTTGCCTGGACCGGAACGGCATGGCCCGACCTTGTGGTTGCGGCCGTGATCGCCGGGCTGTTCCTGCAATCCTCATGGTTGATCGTCCGCGATGCTCGGGCCGATCTGCGGGAGAGGACATGAGCGCCGTCCGCCGACTTGGCGTCGCGTGCGCCGTGGCTGCGTTCGCTCTGGACCAGGGCTCGAAGGCGATCGTCGTCGCTTCCCCCGCTCTCGCCGCCGGCGTGGAAGTTCTTCCCTTCTTCAATCTTGTGCGCGGTCAGAATTCCGGAGTGACCTTCGGAATGTTCGGTGGGGCGCCATGGTGGGTGCTCGCACTGCTCGCCCTCGCCATTGTGGCGGCGCTCTCCGTTTGGCTGTGGCGAGCGCAGAACCGGCTGGTCGCCGCTGCCCTCGGGCTGCTGATCGGCGGGGCCCTCGGCAACGTGCTGGACCGGCTGCGCCACGGGGCCGTGACGGACTTTCTCGATTTCTACCTCGGGGCCTATCACTGGCCCGCCTTCAACCTCGCTGACGTGGCTGTTGTCAGCGGAGTTGCCCTGCTTCTGCTGGACGGTTTTCGCGCTCCGCAAGAGCAGCGACAAGGGGAGCCGGAGGAGGGATGACCGTGCCCCGTATGCCGCGCGATGAGGATTTCGACAGCACGCTGGCGCTGCTCCGCGATCCCTATGGCTTGATTTCCAAGAGGTGCCGCCACTACGGGACCGACCTATTCGAGACCCGTCTCCTGCTCCGCAGGACGATCTGCATGACGGGGCCGGAGACCGCAGAGCTGTTCTACGATCAGGAGCGGTTCGTCAGGCGTGGTGCGGCGCCCGGCCGAGTTCAAAAGACGCTCTTCGGCCGGGGCGGCGTTCAGGGGCTTGACGATGAGGCACACCGGCATCGCAAGCAGATGTTCATGGCGCTCATGACCCCCGAGCGGATCCAGCATCTCGGAGAGCTGAGCGCCGAGCAGTGGCGCATCCATGCCCGGAATTGGGCGAGCATGGACCGTGTCGTCCTCTATGACGAGGTCCAGGAAATCCTGACCCGGGCCGTTTGCGCCTGGGCGGGCGTTCCGCTCCCAGAGAAGGAGGTTCGTCGGCGCACGGCGGAACTGACCGCGTTGTTCGATTCCGCGGGGGCGACCGGACCGAGGCACTGGTGGTCGCGCCTGTCCCGCAAGCTGTCGGACAAGTGGATTTCGGACATCGTAGAGCAGGTCCGCGCGGGCCGTCTGGACCTGCCGGAGCAAAGCCCGGCGCGCGTAATCTCCACATGGCGCGGGCCGGATGGTCAGATGCTGAGTCCACGAATAGCTGCGGTGGAACTGCTGAACATCTTGCGTCCGACCGTTGCCGTGTCCGTCTTCATCACGTTCACCGCCCACGCGCTGCACCAGTTTCCAACCTGCCGTCAAAAATTTCGGGCCGACGACGGATATCTCGAGTGTTTCGTGCAGGAGGTCCGGCGCCGGTATCCCTTCTTCCCCGCCGTGATGGCGCGCGTAAGGCGAGATTTTGAGTGGAAGGGCTACCGGTTCCCGCGTGGCCGGCGGGTGGTCCTTGATCTATACGGCACCAACCGCGACCCGCGGGCATGGGATGCGCCGGAGGAGTTTCGGCCGGAGCGATTTCAGGGTTGGGATGGCAGCCCCTTCCATTTCATTCCTCAGGGTGGCGGCGACCACCACCGGAACCATCGCTGCCCGGGCGAATGGATCACGATCGAACTGATGAAGGTGGCCTGCGAGTTCCTTACGGAACAGATCGTCTTCGATGTGCCGGACCAGGACCTGCGCATCGATATGTCGAGACTGCCGGCACTCCCGGAAAGCCGGTTCGTGATCAGCAATGTAAGGCCTGATGAGCGATGAGCACGGTCCTTTGGGCAGCTGTTCTGCTGGGTGCCGTCTGGGCGGCGCATTGGGGCGCGGAGCATCTAGCCGACCCGCTGAAGAAGCTGCGCCGCCAATGGGGGTTCTCCGTCGCGGCCGGTGGCTCGTTCATCGGACTCGCCACGGCGAGCCCGGAGGTCGGAATCAACATCACGAGCGCCTTTCGCGGCGTTGCCGATATCGGTCTCGGCGCGATGCTGGGCGCCAACATCATCGTCGTTCCGATCCTGCTCGCCACCGCCTATCTTGCTACACGGAAGAAGGAGCTTGGCGGAGAGCATCGCGATCACGAACGGCATCTGCGCGAGCACTTCCTGCCCGTGGATCCCGGGGCAGTTACCGTGCAGGCGCTGCCGTATCTCGGCATCCTCGTCGTCGTCGCCCTGCTGACGCTTCCAGAACCGTGGCGGGGCCTCCAGCCAATCGACGGCTGGATCCTGCTCATTGCGTACCTGGCCTATCTCGCGCAGGCGCTTCTGCGCGGCCGGAAGGGAGGCGAGCAGGTCGAGTGGAGCCGGCGCGAACGATGGCTCGCGGCTGGCGGTTTGGCGGCGCTCGCAGTCGGCGCTTACTTCATCGTCTTCTCGACCGAAAAGATTGTCAGCGCGCTTGGTATTTCAAAGATCATCGGCGGGCTGTTCATTACAGCGCCGGTGGCGGCGCTGCCGGAGGTCTTCGCCACATGGACCCTCGCGCGCCGTGGCCAGATCACGGCGGCCGCGACCGACGTCATCGGCGATATGGCCGCCACCATGACCATCGCCTTCATCCCGCTCACGATCATTGCGATGCCGATCCAGGACCTGCGTCTGTTCTGGGTGAGCCTGGCCTTCGTGGCGATCATGCCGGCACTCTACGCCGCGTTCATCTGGTGGGGGCGCGTGCGCGAAACCGGCTTCAGGCGGTGGCAGGTTCTCAGCTTCCCGGTCGTCTACGCTTTGTTCGTGGCGACCGTCGTTTTCTGGGTGCAGCCGTTCGGGCAGAACGGACAGAGCGGCGGAGCCGAATCCGGAGGCAGCCCAGGCGCATCGGACCAGCAGCGCTAGAGAATGATGATGCTCGCACGAACCGAGAGAGGATACGGAAGCGACATGCGGGGCTTTGAAGGGGAGCTCTGGCACGACCGGATCCGCACGATCCTCGACCACGTCAAGAGCACACGGCCAGAGCGGGAGTTCCAGGCAGTACGGAGCCGTGCCGACGAGGTTGGGCGATGACCGGGACCGAGCGCACGCGGGGCGGGAGCTCCAGCGCGCAGCCGCGCGGCTGGATCTTCGCCATACCCCTTTCCGTAGCCCTACTGCTCGGCTCCGTCTTCTATTGGGGCCTCTCGAACAGCACCGACGACCTGCCGTCCACCATGATCGGCCGCGAAGTGCCGGAGTTCGACCTGCCGCCGGTAAAGGGGCGATCCCTGGGCCTTTCGGACGGCGACCTCTACGGCGAGGTCTCGCTGGTCAACGTCTTCGCCTCCTGGTGCGTCGCCTGCCGCGAAGAGCACCCAAATTTCATGGCTCTCGAGCAAAGCGGCGCTGTGCCGATCCACGGGCTCAACTACAAGGACCAGCCGGCGGATGCGGCGGAGTGGCTGGATACGCTCGGCGACCCCTACACCCGGACCGGGGCCGATATCGACGGCCGCGTCGCGATCGACTGGGGCGTCTACGGCGTGCCGGAGACCTTCGTCGTCGGGGCCGACGGGACCATTGCCTACAAGCATATCGGTCCGGTGACCCAGTCCGATCTCGACCGAAAAATCCTGCCGCTCGTCCGGGAGCTTCAGGCAGCTGCCAAGGAAAAAAGGAACCCCGGATGAAACACCTTCTCAGCGCCGCCCTGGTCCTCGCAACATATTGGAGCAGTGCCCTGGCGGATCCGCCGCAAAACTTTGTGCTGCACGAGACGCCGCGCGAGGTGCCCGAGATCGGCTTTGCCGACGGGCAAGGGCGCGAGGTCACGCTTGAGGATTTCCGCGGCCGCACCGTGCTCCTGAATGTCTGGGCGACTTGGTGCCCGCCCTGCGTCGAGGAGATGCCGACGCTCGATGCGCTTCAGGCCGAACTCGGCGGCGACGGTTTCGAGGTGGTCGCACTCTCGATCGACCGCGCCGGGCCGGGGGCGGTGCGCACCTTCTTCGAGCAGACCGGCGTCGAACATCTTGGGCTTTACATCGACGAAACCGGCCGCGCCTCATCGAAACTTGGCGTGCTCGGGCTACCTGCTACCCTGCTGATCGATGAGGAAGGCCGTGAGCTTGGGCGCCTCATCGGCCCGGCCGAGTGGGACGAACCGGAAATGGTCGATTTCCTGCGGGGTTTGGCGGCCCGGGGCGGCAAGAGGGCCATACCCGCGGAGGCGGAACAGTCCGCCTTGTCGGAATGACCATCAATAGGAGGAAGAAGTGAGTCGCCTGACCCGCCGTACCGTGTTGGCACTCGCAGTCGCCCTCGTCGCCACACCCGTTCTTGCCCATTCAACAGCCGAGCTGAGCGAGCTGCTCGGTGGCAAGGAAAGATACTTCCAGGCCTTCGATATGCAGCCGCCGGATTTCAGGTTGAGCGATGCCGACGGCCGGATCTACAGCCCAGGGGACTTCCGCGGGAAAGTTGTGGTGCTGAACTTCGTCTATGCCAGCTGTCCCGACATGTGCCCGCTGCAGGCGGAGAAGCTCGCGGCTGTGCAGGAAATGGTTAATCAAACGCCGATGAAGGGTCTGGTCGAGTTCGTGACGATCACTACCGATCCGGCGAACGACACGCCCGACGTGATGCGCGCCTATGGACCTGCGCATGGGCTCGATCCCGCCAACTGGACGTTTCTGACCACCGCGCCGGACCAGCCGGACAACGCCACGCGTAAGCTTGTTGAGGCATTCGACCAGGGCTTCAGCTCGGCGGAAGCCGGAACACGGATCCACGGTGCCGTCACACATATCATTGACATGACGGGCCGCTGGCGGGCGAACTTCTACGGGCTTGGGTTCGACCCGACGAACATGGTGCTGTTCGTGAACGCCCTCACGAACGACTTCGCCAAGCGGCACACCAGTAGCGGACCCGGATTCTGGGGCCGCTTGACGGACTTCTTCAACTGAACGATTGGGATCGCCATCAGCATGCTTGAAATATCCGGCATCGGTGTGTTCGCCGCTTTCCTTGCCGGCGCCATCTCTTTTCTCTCGCCCTGCGTTCTGCCGCTCGTACCGGGCTATGTCTCGTATATCGCCGGCCAAGATCTGGCAACGGCGCGACGCGCCAATGTTGTGGCCCGCCTGCCGGCCGCAGGGCTCAGCCTCTGTTTCGTGCTCGGGTTCTCGACGGTTTTCGTGCTGCTCGGCGCGGGCGCCAGCATGCTCGGCCACCTGCTCCTCACATATCGCTACGAGCTCAACCTGGTGGGCGGCGCGGTCGTCATCCTCTTCGGGCTGTTCATGCTCGGCGTGTTTCGCGTCGGCCTGTTCTTCCGCGACACCCGATTCAGCTTGGACGTCCCGGGCGGACGCCCGCTCGGGGCTTATCTGCTTGGGCTCGCCTTCGCCTTCGGCTGGACTCCCTGCATCGGCCCGATCCTTGGCGCCATTCTGACGGTGAGCGCCAGCTCAGCGCAGATGTCCGGCGGAATCTGGCTTCTTTCGATCTACTCCGCCGGGCTCGGGGTGCCTTTCCTGCTGGCGGCGCTCTTCACCGATGTAATCGCGGTGCGCCTCAAGGAAGTCGGGCACGCCGGGCGCCTTCTCTACAAGGGGGCTGGCGGCGTCATGGTCATCATGGGGCTGGCCATGATGACAGGACAACTGTCGCGCTTCGCCTATTGGCTGCTCGATACCTTCCCGGTCCTGGGCAGGATCGGGTGAGGCACCGCCACGTAGCGCCACCCCGTGGCTGCCGCGAGCGAGGTCTCAGCTGTCGACAATTGTGCAGCCGCAGCCCGACAGGATGGGACTGGCGCCGCAGATTGCCCTCAGTCCGCCTCGACATATCATCAGTCGATGATATATGATCGCCTCCATCTGGAGGTCTAGGCAAAGGAGCCAAGAGCCAGTGGAGCGACCGACCATGCCCGATTATCAGCACCTGACCCGCCACTCCCCCTCCACCGGGCGCGGCAGCCCGGACGTATGGGGCGTGTACGAGGCCGCCACGGGCTCGATCCAGTACGTCGTCGCCTGCCCGGAGACCAAGGCCGCCGTCGTCATCGACACGGTGTTGAACTTCGACCCCGCCGCCGCGCGAACCTCCACCGAAAGCGCCGAACGCATCCTGGCGCTGATCGAGGAGAACGGGCTGACGCTGACGCGGATTCTCGACACGCACCCGCACGCCGATCACCTCATGGCGTCCCACTGGCTCAAGCAGCGCACCGGCAAGCCCAACGCGATCGGAGAGAAGGTACGCGAGATCGCCAAACTCTGGCGCGACTACTATCATGAGCCGGGCGCCTTCCAGACCGAGCGCCACTTCGACGCGCTCTTCGCGAACGGCGACACGTTCGAGGTCGGCTCGCTGTCCTTTCGCGTCATGCTCTCACCCGGCCATACGCTGGGCTCGATCACCTATGTCGTGGGCGACGCAGTCTTCGCGCACGACACGCTGATGTACCCGGACGTGGGCTCGTCCCGCGCCGACTTTCCCGGTGGCAGTGCGGCCGAACTCTGGGACTCGATCCAGGCGATCCTCGCACTGCCGGACGGAACTCGTGTCTTCATCGGACACGATTACGGCGCGGACGGGCGCGACGAGCCGATGTGGGAGGCGACGGTGGGCGAGCACCTGGCCTCGAACAAGCACGTGAAGAAGGGAACGACGAAGGCGGACTTCGTCGCCACGCGCGAAGAGCGCGACGCCACGCTCGGCCTGCCCGAGCGCATGCTGCACGCCCTCCAGGTCAACTTGCGCGGCGGCGCGCTCCCTGAGCCCGAGGTGGATGGCAACAGTTACTTCAAGATCCCCGCCAACAAGTTCTGATGGAGTCGAACCGTGACCAAGTCAACCCGACGCGAATTCCTTCGAACTTCGGCCGCCGCGCTGGCCGTGTCCATGACACCACCCGTAATCGGGCGCGCCTTTGCAGCCGAAGGTGGGCGCGATCTGCCTGTTCCGTCGCTGGTCGAAGTGGGGGATGGCGAGCGCTTCTCGCTCAGGGCACGAACGGGGCGCTCGAGCTTCCTGTCAGGGCGCGAAACGCCGACGGTCGGTTTCGAAAGTGACTATCTCGGTCCGGTTCTCAGACTTCGACGCGGCACCAGCGTGCGACCGGAGGTGACGAACGATATCGATGAGCCGATCACCGCTCATTGGCACGGGCTGCATGTCGAGGGGCGATACGATGGCGGTCCGCAGACGGCCTTTTCTCCGGGCGAGACCTGGCGCCCTATCTTGGACGTCGATCAGCCAGGTGCGACGCTTTGGTACCACTCCCACATCCATGGCCGCACGGGACCGCACGTCTATTTCGGCCTCGCCGGGATGCTTCAGATCATCGATCCAGAGGCTGAAACCCGCCTGCCATCGACGCATGGCGTCGATGATCTGCCTCTTATCGTGCAGGACCGCCTCTTCGCCAAGGATGGCTCACTGCTCTACGCCCCGCGTGGTCCTTCGCTCATGCATGGATACCGAGGCGACCAGATTCTCGTGAACGGAGCGATCCGGCCACGCGCAAGTGTGCCGGCGGGGCTGGTACGGTTGCGAATTCTGAACGCCTCAAACGCACGCACCTACCGTTTCGCGTTCGAAGACGGCCGTCGCTTCTATCGCATCGCCTCCGATGCGGGGTTCCTGCCCATCCCGATGACCATGAGCGAAGTCGAGCTCGCACCGGCCGAACGGGCAGAGATCGTGGTCGACTTCGCCGACGGAGCGGCGACACGGCTCGTATCCGGGCGTGGCAGACGTTCGAGAGATCGTATGATGGGTGGCATGATGGGCATGAGACTGCCAGAACCAGATGCCATCGATCGCGAGGGGCGGTTTGAAATCATGCGCTTCGAGGTCGACGGTAGGCCACCCTCCGCTGTGACGAAGCTACCGGAACGCATCCAAGGAGCCCCAAGCCTGGCGGGGCCGACAGGTGATGAGACGCGGCGGACGTTCACTCTCGACATGCATGCAGGTGGTATGGGCATGCGCGGGATGCGGAGGGAGGGGCGCATGGGCATGTCGGACAGACGCGGCGGCCGTGACATGTGGATGGGTGGAGGCATGGGCATGATGGGGATCAACGGCCGATCCATGGATCCGGACCGCATCGATCTGCGCGCCCGTCTCGGTGAACCGGAAATCTGGCGCGTGGTGACCGACTGGATGGCCCACCCGTTCCACCTGCACGGTGCGTCGTTCCGCGTCCTTTCTCACAACGGCAATCCCGTATCGCCCGAAGCCTCCGGAGCAAAGGACGTGGTACACGTCAATGGCGAAGCGGAAATACTCGTCACGTTTAACCGCAAGGCAGACGAAGCGACGCCGTACATGTTTCACTGCCACATTCTCGAGCACGAAGATGCGGGTATGATGGGACAATTCACAGTGTCATGACGGACAAAGGAAGCTGCATTCGTCATCGGGCGGGGCAGCATCGGGTTCCGACGATCTGACCGCTCTCCGTCAGTTCTGGCGGCTACGGCGCCGTCTATATGGAGTCGCAAGTGGATGCTCCGGGTGATGCCAAATAGTCGCGCTTCGCCTATTGGCTGCTCGATACCTTCCCGGTCCTGGGCAGGATCGGGTGAGGCACCGCGACGTAACGCCACCCTGTGACTGCCGCGAGCGAGGTCTCAGCTGTCGACAATTGTGCAGCCGCAGCCCGACAGGATGAGACTGGCGCCGCAGATTGCCCTCAGTCCGCCTCGACATATCATCGGCCGATGATATATGGTGGCCCTCCATCTGGAGGTCTAGGGAAAGGAGCCCCGAGCCATGAGTCTTCGCATCAACGACACCGCTCCCGATTTCGCGGCCGACACGACCGAGGGCGAGATCCGCTTTCACGACTGGATCGGCGACGGCTACGCCGTGCTGTTCAGTCATCCGAAGGACTTCACGCCCGTCTGTACGACCGAGCTCGGCTACATGGCCGGGCTGAAGGAGGAGTTCGCGAAGCGCAGCGCCAAGATGATCGGGATCTCGGTCGACCCGGTCGAGGATCACCGGAGATGGAAAGCCGACATCGAGAAGGTCTCGGGCCATAAGGTCGACTATCCGATGATCGGCGACCCCGAGATGAAGATCGCCAAGCTCTACGACATGCTCCCCGCCGAGGAGACTGGCGCGTCGGAGGGGCGGACGCCCGCGCAGAATGCCACCGTGCGCAACGTGTTCGTCATCGGGCCGGACAAGAAGATCAAGCTGATTCTGACCTATCCGATGACCACGGGTCGCAATTTCGACGAGATCCTGCGGGCGCTCGACTCGATCCGGCTCACCGCGAAGCACCAGGTTGCGACCCCGGCGCAGTGGAAGCAGGGCGAGGACGTGATCATCACGCCCGCCATCTCCGACGAGGACGCCCGGCAGCGCTTCGGCGAATTCGAGCAAGTCCTGCCCTATCTGCGCAAGACCAAGGCCCCGACCGCCTGATGTGATCGCTTTGATGTCGGCTGCCGCAGTCTGCGGTGAGCATGATCGCCTTCGTCCCGACCTACGTGCCGCCACCTCCGATTCGGCCCGGCAGCACCGAAGTCGGTCGAATCCGGCAGGCCGAGGCCTGAGTGCGCAGGACGACATAGTCGCTCAGCATGTGGACCACCGCCGAGCCCGGCGGCAGAAGCGCCACCTCTTCGGCCGCGCGCGCCTGAAACTCCCTGCCGTACTCCACGACCGGCGGACACACCGCCCGCTTGCTCGGATCAGAACCGACCGTTGCGCAGCCGGTCAGCCAGCTCATCGCGATCGCGAGGACGGCGAGCCGCCGCCTCCAGCATCCGGCGTTGGACGTCATTGGCCTTCTCCGTGGTCTCAAGGCGTTCGGCGAGGCGGCCCGTGCGTTCTCCGGAGCGCCGGAGTGAGAGCAGGAACAGGATCACCGTGAGCGCGACGGTGCCGTAGCGAAGCGCCGCCCGGCCCCATGGGCTGGCGGGGAACCAGCCGAGCAAACCGCCGATCATCGCTGCCCTCGCTTCCAGTCGTCGAGCCGGGCGTAGATCGTGACCGCGATTCCGAAAAGCGCCACGGCAATGAACACCCAGCGGAGCGTATCGAGATACGGCACAAGGGGCAGAATGGCCGATTGCGTCTCAGCCAGGACGCTCTGCGCGATCTCGACCCCCGCAGCGCCCAGTGTCGCCACGCCTGCTGCGCCGCTGCCCTTCATCGTGCGGCTGTCTGCCAGGACCTCCCGCACGGGCGCCGTTTCCGCGGCGAACGCCGTCGCCCGCACCGGGAAACGCTCGCCCCATTGCCGAGCCGGGCCGAGATCGATGTGCATGAAGCCCGAGCGCGGATAGTAGCCAAAGCCGAGGAAGCCAACGGCTCGGGCGGCAGCCTCGAAAGCCACCGGATCGTGGTTCGCCATGGTGATGTCAAAGGCCGTGCCGTCCATGTGCTTTGAGCGTGGCGCGCCGCCGACGGCCCGGTTGTGCGCCGGACTGCGGTAGGCCGAACGGACGATGAGGGGCTTGCCAAGTCGGTCGCGCAGCGCCTGGAGCTTGTCGAGCGCTTCCTCGTTTATCCGCAGGGAGCCGCTGCCCCGGCAGGCGATCTCGGCGGGGGAGAAATTCTTCCAGCGCCATGAGCGCTCGGGCACGTCGCGCCAGTGTTTGTAAGTCATGGTCGTCATCGCAGGTCTCCAGGCACAAAAAAGCCCGCTCCTCGGCGAGGGCGGGCGGTGGTCTGATGGGGCGGGCGGATGGGTTAAGGCGTCGGCCCGAAGAGCTTCAGCTTGATGGCGATGCCGGCCATCAGGGCGAGCAGGACGCCGGTGGTGATCAGGCGCACGGCGGTCTGGACGGCCGTCTGTTTCGCGAGGCGGAAACCCGCGAGCAATGAGCGAAGATCGCGGATGTCCTCGGCGGCATCCTGACCATCGAGGCCGACCTCATGCAGGGCGCGCCGCGCCCCTGTTTCGGCCGCGCGCTCCAGCAGGGCTTCAAACTCGGCGGCCGGCAGCGCGATCAACGCCCCGCTTTCTGGTTCCTTGTCCATGACGCAATCCGGGAGTGATCAGAGGACCAGCGTTCCGGCCAGCGTGAACCCGATCCCTGCGAGGGTGGCGTCGGGCGTCGATGGCGCGACTACGCTGAGCACCTGGCCGGGCTCCAGCACGGTTTCGCTGGCGGCGATGAAGGTGGCGCTCGTGGCGGCGGCGGCGAAGCGCATGGTGGCGCTGCTCACGCCATCGACCCGGATGTCGAAATCCGCACTCGCGGTTGCGGCGGACTCGGCGCTGGCATGGCTTCCGGCAAGATCGATCTTCAGCCGGGTGCGTCGCGCCACCGGCACCCGCGCTATCACCTCGTCCGCTGCCGGCTGCCCGGCCTTGTAGCCGCTGATGTCGGCCGGGGGATCGGCCGCATCCGCAGTCTCGACGACCTCGATTGCCAGCCACGTGCGCTCGAGGCCGCGCAGCTCCCCGGCCGTGCCGACATAGACGGCCAGCTCGAACCAGTCGCCCGCCGATACCGGAAGGACCGCGCTCGACAGGTTACGCATCTGGTTGGAGTAGCCGCTGTCGCCGCGCACGATGAAGGACCCGCCGCCCAGCACGCTGTTGCCGTTCTTGCGCACCTCGACCAGCTGACTGGTCGGCGAGGTCTGCCACTCGATGTTGCCGACGATCCGAACCTTCGTCACCCCGGCGGGAATGGTCAGGCGGGAGGGCTGGCCGGCATCCCAAAATGCGTCGCTGTCGTACTCGGCGCTTTGCCATGGCACGGCGACGTAGACGCCGGTCGTCGCGACGCTGAAATTGGTCGAGCGTCGCAGCAGCGCGCCCCGGAAGGGCAGCAGAGCGCGGTTGAAGATGCCGACGCCTGTGGCGCCCCACGCGGCTCCATCGAACTGGAGGACGTCGCCATTGGCGGCGCCGGCGATGGAGACGTCGGTGAGATCACCCAGCGCGCCAGCGCCGCCGCCGACCCCGTAGAGATCGCCGCCATTGCCCTGAACCAGCACCGTCGCGCCCGGAACGATGACGACCTCCGCGCCAGAGCCTGCAAATCTGGCGCGGACCTCCTGGCCGCCATTGGTGGCGTTTCGGATCGCGAGCCGCCGGTGATTGGCGGGCAGCGTCAGGGTCCGCGATGCTGTCAGAGTGCCGGTGAGGATGATCAAGCCGTTCCGGTTGGCTTGGGTGCCAGTCAGCGTCAGGTTGGCGTCGGCCATCGCCAGCGACAGGGCCCGGTTCATGGCGTTGTCGAGGGCATCGACCGCGTCGTTGATCGTGACCTCTTTCTGGTTCTGGGCGGCCGCGACATGGGTCACGGCCAGATTGGGGCTGGGCATCAGTTGATCTCCAAAGTGACGGTGCGCGGGAAGCCGCGGCCCGCGACGGCGCTGATCTGGAAGACGGTGACGGTCAGGGACGACGGGACGGCACCGAAGTCGGCGAGGATGTCGGCATTGGCATAGACGACGCTTGGGCTCGTCGCGGTGAGCGTCCGTTTCACCGCGCCGCCAGGTGCGGAGAGGATGTCGACCTCGTAGGCCTCGTAGGTCTCGCCAAGCGGCACGAGGCCGGTGCCGTCCTTCAGCTCGCCGCCGATCCGCGTCCGTCGCACCCATGAAAGGCTGATGTTGGCCGGACTGCCGGTCAGAGCCGCCTGCACGTTCCAGGGCGCGTAGGGCTTGAGGTCCCGGCCGGTGTGGCTGGCGACCAATGTTTCCGCATCCTCGAAGATCGTGCCGAAGCCGACCGCTCTCCAGGACCGGGGGAGATCGAGATCGCCGAGCGAGGTGACTATGGTCTCGACATCGTCGGGGTCGAGGAGGACAAACAATTCGCCGGCCTCGTGCCCCTCCACGAAGACGTCGGTGCCACGTCTGCCGCGCAAAAGCCCGAACAGGGTATAGGAGCCGTCCGGGTTCAGCGTCACGTCGCGGAACTGGATGATCTCGGGCTCGCCGTTGGCCTTGAGGACGAGGGCCGCGTTGGCGCCGCTGAGCATCGAGTCCTGTGTGACGCTCTCCAGCCGTTCGCCGCCGGTGGTCATAAACACCGTCAGGCTGTTCGTCTCATCGGTCGCGAACGGGGATGTCGGCGTGCCGAGGGCATTCGCCGTGGCGCCCCAGGCCGCCTCGCTCAGGGATCGCCCGACTTGTGCCCACGCCGTGCCATCGGCGCTGCGGTAGAGAGATGCGCCGGGCCAGCCCGGGCCTCCGAAGCCGCCCATGAAGTAGTAGATCCGCGACCCCGGCCCGCCGGTGTCATCGGTGTCGCGCAGTAGCGGAAGATCCGGCAGGATCAGCCGCGTCGCGGCCTGACTGCCGACGATTTGGACCGGTTTGCCGGAGCCGCCATCGGCAGCCACGTTGGAGACGTAGGTGGCGGCAGCCTCCGAAACCCCTTTCACGGCGAGCGAGAAATCGGCCCCGACATCGAGACGGGTGATGCGGGTCCGGAAGGTCGAGCCCGAGGCAAAGACCACGTCCACGACATCGGTCGGATCGAGGCGTAGCCAGTCGGCCGGCAATTCTGCCTCGTAAGCGCTGCGTTCGATCCAGGCGCTGTAGAGCGTCTTGGCTGCGATCTGCTTGGCCGTCGTCGCATCAAGCGCAAGGGCCAGCTCCACGCTGGACTGGTTGCGCGAATGCATGGTCGGCAGCGGCAGGGATGTGCGCTTTTCGCTCTGCGTGCCTTGCTGGTAGTCGGCTTGCGCGTCCATGTAGACGACGCTGACCCGTTCCGGCAGTTCGACCTCCTGCGTGCGACGCTCACGCCAGCTCTCGCCCGTGCGCTCGTCTAGCGGCAGCAGAAGATCCGCTTCGATGGTGGCGGCGGGTGGTCGTCCCCGTGTCCGGAAACGCAGGGCATCGTCGCTTTCCGCAGCATCAAAGAAATAGGCCTGCGCAAGCGGCTCGATCGCGCCCCGCACGGTGGTCTGTCGCCCGATGACATAGCCGGGGACCGTCGCCCCGAGATCGGCGACGTCGATATCGGACAGACCAAGGCCGGCACGGGCGCAAAGGTCGGAGACGATGCCGGAGAGAGTCTCTCCACCACCACCGCCGCGATTGAGGAAGAGTTTCGCCCAGCCCTGGCTGCCGCGAACCAGATGCGTGTCGGTGACGGCATCGTAGACCTGAGCGCCGCCTTCGCTGACGGCGCCCGGCCAGATCTCATTGAGAACGAGAGCTCCCGTGGCGGTGTCCAGCTGGATGACGCGCGTGGCCCGCATCAGCGTCCAACGCTGCCCGCGCAACCGGCTCTGACCGTAGTAAGGCCCTTCGTAGTTGATCTGGATCGGAACGACCGTCTTCCAGACGATGCCGGTGTCGCTGCGCCATTTCAGCGTATAGATCCCGCCGGGTGATCCCCCGTTCGAGATGCGCGCCTGAAAGATGACGCTGTCGTCGGTCGTGTCGTAGGTGAGCCCGCCCGCGCTGCCGTAGAAGCCAGTGGCGCCGCTCTCGACATCCGATGGCGAGAAGGTGGCAACCTTCTCGAAGGTGACGCCGAGGGATTGGCCGGTGAGGCCGTCGTACCCTGCAAGCGCAGAGACCCGCAGGCGATAGAGGCCGAGGCTTTCATGGTTCGTGCTCGTCCCGCTGCCGAGGATCCAGCCATCCCCGAAGCCTTCTCCGACCGCACCACCAATGACGCCTCGAACGCGAGGCTCCGTGACGCTCTGCCCGGCGCCCCAGACATAGCTCATGGTGTCGGCGCGGATGAGTCCGACATCGTCGAAGAGCGATCCGGTTAGAACGAAGTCGACCCGGCCAGAGGGGCCGTAAGCGGAGACCATCCCCATCCACGTCGTGGCGACGAACCGCAGGGTCGAATTGGTCAGGCCGCTGCTGGTGGAGCCAAAGCGGCCGACTTCCTTGATGGCGTTCGGTTCGATGCGCAGGATCGGGCGTGAGTTGCTCGATCCGGTCACGACATAGAGGTGACCGTCCTCACCGCAGAACAGCGTGCTCGGGAAGTTGTTCGGCGCGACGGCCGTGATGTCCGTCATCCGCGCCTGGCGGTCTTCTTTCATGGTCCGCAGGCTGAAGCGGCGGATCCCGGCCTCGGCGGCGTTGACGTCGCTGTCCAGGAAGTAGCCGTATCCGCGCCGCCAATCGACTGCCAGGTCGTCGATCTGGTAGGTCCCGAAATATCCGCCTTCGCCCGTCGTGATGAAATCGAGCAGCTGGTAAGGCTGCTGCGCCGCCCGCTGGTAGGTGATCTCGGCCGTGATGTTCGGGATGCGGTTGCCGAAGTCCGCAAGCGCGAGGTCTTCGAAGACGATGGTGGCAAGACCCCGATGGGCGGGCGCACGGCCCGCGCCGACGTGCGTTTCGATCAGCGGATCGGCCAGCTGATCCTCCGCCCCGGAATGGAAACGGAACTTGAGATCCGGTTTAGCAACGTCGGGGCTCGCGCCGGTCTTGTCGTAGATGAGTTTGCCGTCCGCCCAGATCCGAAGCACGTCCTCGGCCGGCCCTTCGCCGAAGCTGAGGGCGAAGGACGCGAAGTAGGAATACGTGACCGAGGTCTGGGTGGCTCCGCCGCCGCCCTTGCCGCCCGAGCGGGTCCGGGTGACGTTCTGCTGCTCACGGATGCCGGAGGACCAGATCATGTTGCCGGCCATGCGCAAAGTGCCGTAGCCGATGGCGATCGCTGCGCCATAGGCGGACGAGGAAACGGTCAGGTCTCCGAGTCGGGGGCCTTCGGTGGTGACGTTCTGCCCCTTGGCCGGGAACAAGAGGCTGCCGACCACCGAGCCGACGAGCCATCCGGCCTGCCAGCCGACGCCGACCGCGGAGCCGAGCGCGGCTCCGCCCACTGCAACGAGAATGGCCATGGGAGGTCAGGATCCGAGAGAGCGAAAGCGAAATGCGAACTTGATCTTGGCCGGCCATTCGCCGACATAGGGTTCCTCGATCACCTGCCTGCGCGTGGCGTGCGCGTGCAGGAGATGCAGCCGTCCGAGCCGTTCCGTCAGAAAGCCGCAATGGCAGGGATAAGCCTGATCAGCGAAGACGAGGACGTCACCGGGCTTCGCTTGTGTGACAGCAATGCCGTCCATGTGCCCGCGAAAGTGCTCGACGAAGCCCTGTCCCTGCGCGCGGCGCCCATAGGCCGTGCTGTCGTGGTCGGCGAGTTCGAGCGCCCGCGCGACAAGGACCACGAGCCCCGCGCAATCAACACCGGCGCGGCTTCGCCCCTGGTGCCGCCAGGGAACACCCAGCCATGTTCGCGCTTCGGCGACGATCGCATCGGCCAGATCCCCGATCGCGGTGGCGGTCGCTGATGGTGGGCGGTCAGCGTGCATCGGGATAGCTCATCATGGCATCCTGGCCCGGCACGTAGGGTTCGCCGCGAAAGTTCAGGACGTTGGCGAAGCGGTCGATGCAGGTGTCGAGCCGCTTGTCGCAGCCGGGATGAACGCGGAAGGCGTCGCCGGGCTCGATCGCGTATCCCAATGGCAGGAACAGCTCGATCCACCCGCTGCCTTGGATCCAGCCCTTGACCTCGATGGAGCGACCGGCATTGGCGCCGGTCTCCCAGGTCAGCACACCGCCAGCAAACCAGCCATCAACCGCTCGCGGTTCATCGAGCGTGGCATTGAAGACGGCCCGGTCGGTGACTGCCGTCACGATGCCCGACCGGCTCCAGGCTTCCTCGGCCTCGAACACCGCACCGCCATCGGCGGTTTGCGCGCCGATGGCGGTGTCAAAGGTCGGTGGCTCGGATGCGGTCGTTCCGGCCGTCACGCAGCGATAGACGCGGTTCTCGAAATCCGCCGAAGTTGGTACTGATGCCGTCGTGTCCGTGATCGTTGCCATGACGGCGTCGAAGGCCGCGTTCGACTGGCTGCCGGCCGCGAGCTGGTGCAGGAGCCGGAAGCGGAGAAACCTGGTTCCCACCAGCAGCTGCGCCTGCCAAACGCCCCGCTGAACCCAGCTGTCTTCGGGCAGGATCACCTCGAAGCCCGTGTCGAGAAGCGTTGAGAGCAGGTTCGACGAGCCGTCCAGAGCTTCGATGACGACCCGCCCCAGATCGTCCGGGAACGAATTCGCCCGGCTCACCGATGCGTCCAGCCGGTAGGCGTCGCCGTCGATCTGCAGAGGATCCAGTCCCGCGACGAGGAGGTCGAGCGACTGGGTCAGTTCCCCCGATGCCGAGCTTCCGCCTTCCAAATAGAAGCTGCCAACCGCAGGGGACAGACCGCCGTTGGCAGCGTCGTGCACGTCCCAGTCGCCGGACACCTTCGTCCATCCGGTGGGCGTGAAGCTGGAGCCGTCGCCGGCGCCATCCGCCTCGAAGCTGCCGTTGACGATCGGCAGTGCGAAGCTGACCGGCGTGCCGGTCGTGCGCACGCGCACCACGTCACCGACGGAGTACGCCGTCGACCGGGCGATTTCTGGCGGATTGACCGGCACCTTGCAGCGGTGATCTCCGAGATCGGCGCGGCATTCGGGGCTGTAGAGTTCGCCGACGCGTTGCTGCAGCGCTTGGGTCATGCCACGCAGTTCGGTCCGGAAAATGCCCTGCTCGGTCAGAACGACCTCGCCGAACCAGCCGCGGCGCATCCGAAGAGCGCCCATGGCGGGGTCCGCCCAGTTGACCAGGAAAATCCGCACCTCGGCCTGGTCGAAGAGACCCGCGCGCAGCTCTTCCTCGGTGATCGACGCGCTGTCGAAGACGCCCTCGACGTCGAGATTGTCGACGCTCAGGCTCGCATCGTTGGCAATGGCCGTGCGCGAATAGCCGGAACTCGCCTTGTAGACGTTGCCCTCGAACGACAGATCCCGGTCGTGGTCGGTGAAGAAGAACTCCTTGCCGTCAACGCGCGAGATGCGCCAGCAGGTGGCGAGTGTCGTCACCGGTCCGGCGAGGTGCGCCGCGAGGGCTGCCGAAGTCGATTTCATGGTCTGATCTCCAGCACCGGGATCTGGCCCCAACTGCCGAGCTGATAGGTTTCGATCGTGAGGTCCATCTGATCGCTGTCGAAGCGGACGGGCACGTCGAACTCGAAGTCCGCCGTCACTTGGACGCCGGATGCGGGGGCGACGGTGAAGGTCACGAGCCCGGTCGCCGTGTTGACGCTCCAGCCAGAGGACGCCTCGACACCGTCGCGGTAGATCTTTACTGTTCCGGGAACGGGCTTGGTGATGACCCGGGTCTCGACCTCGCCGCCGCTCGCGTAAGTCTTCACGAGCTGGAACGTCTTGCTCGCGCCGTCGCCTTGACCGAGCAACTGGGCGAGCGCCTGGTAGTCAGTCCAGTCCTTGAAGCGGAAACCGTAGGCCCGCCCCCGTCGCGCGCGAAAGAAGGCGATAAGGGCGGCCACCTGATCGCGTTTCTTCAGGCCGTGCGCCACGTTCCATTTGCCCCGCGCGGCGGCCCAGTTGGCGTTGCGCCGCTCGTGTCCCGAAACCGTCGTCACCACGGTGGTCGAGTAGCCGGGGCCGCCGGACGCCCCGTAGGAGATGTCCGGCGGGAACTGAACTTCGTGAAAGCCGCTCATCTGTCGATCCGTCAGAGATTGCCCAGTTCAGAGATTACGTCGGGCCCGCTCCATGGCGCGGGCGGCGTCGGCGGCGATCTGCCCTTGGGCGTAGCGAAAGCTGCCAGCGTCAGGGGTGGAGATGTTCATCACCACGTTGACCGGTGGACGGGTTTCGCGTGCGGCGCCGATGGCGGCGAGCTGAGCCCGTGACAACACCATCTCGCCGCGCTGCAGGATCGCGGGCACCTCGTCGGCACGAAGCCCCGCGACGCCGCCGTCGTGGAAGCGCGGCGCGCCCGCAAAGGCGAGTGCCGGGACGAGCCGCTGCTGGGCGGGACCCCCGGCGACGCCGCCTTGATGGAAGATGCCGGCAAACAGCCCGCCTCCGCCGCCGAAGAAGCCGCCGAGCAGTCCGCCGCTGCCTCCGCCAAGTGCATTGGCTAGAGGCCCGAGGATCGCGGAACGAACCGCGATGCGGGTGATGTCGGCGAGGATGCTGTCAGCGAGCGCCTTGAAGTCGATCTTGCCGCCGGTCACGAAGTTGGCGATGGCGTCCTCGGCGCTGCGAAAGGCGCTGGTGAGAGCGCTGCCGAGACCTTTGCCCCAGTCCATCGCCTCGCTGGCATAGCGGGATAGCTCCTCGCGAACCGCCGCCCAGCCGGTTGCTGCCTGTGTGGCCGACGAAGCCGCTGCTTCCCCGGCGGCGCGGCTTGCCTCCGCGGCTCGTGCGGCGGAACCGGCCGAGCCTTCGCCGTCTCCTGCGGCATCGCCTCCGGCGCCGCCGATGGCTGCGAAGGCGTCATCGAGGCGCTCCGTCGCCCCGGCCGCATTGTCGATTTCAGTATTCGCGCCCGCCATGGCCTCCCGGAGCGCCGCGATGGACGCGAGGGGCGCACCCGCCAGCTCTCCCAGCGCCGCTGCCGTTTCTCGCGCACTGTCAGCGGCGGCGCGCGCATCCCCGGCGAAGGCCGACAGACCGAAATCCGGTGCCGCGAAGGTGTCCGTTTCGAACGCGGCGGCGAAGGCATCACGCGCGGCGTTGCCAGCCAGGCTCGCGGCGCCGGCAAACTCGTTCTCGATCCGGCCGAGATCGACGTCCGGCACCAACTCGATCGCCCGCTCGATGCCGATAGCCGACAGACCGGCATTGACGCCCTCCAGGAGGCCGTTGATGCCGTCGACCGCGCCGTTCAGCATCGACTCCAGCCCGGCGATCAAGGCGTTCGCCGCCTGGATCGTCAGATCGCCGATGGCCCGGGGCAGGTTGCTCCAGATGACGACCATCGCTTCGAAAGCACCCTGAAACGTCCCAATGGTGCGATTGCCGAAGGCGACGACGGCCTCGAGCGACGCCTGCAGCGCGTCGGCGATGCTTGCCTGAATGCCGCTCCAGGCAGCACTGACGCGCGCTTTCAGGACGCCAGCCAGCAGACCGATCCTGTCCCAGACCTCGGCTGCCACGTCACCCAGCAGGCCGAGCGCCGCGCCGAAGCCACCGGTCGCCTGCACTAGGCGACCGAACTGGTAGATCAGCTCCCCAGCAGCCACGATGAGCGCGCCGATGCCGGTTCGGATCAATGCGCCGCGCAGGAAGACCAGCGCGGTGGCAAGACCGCGAACCGAGGCGGCGGCCACAACCATGCCGGCGACCCAGCGCCCGGCGATGAAGGCGGCGAAAGCAGCAGCGATCGAGGCGAGGCGGCCGATGTTGTCGAACAGACGCCGGATCGCCTGCCCGAGCGGGCCGGTCGAGCGCGAGATTGCCGCCAGCGCGTCGGCCACGGCTTCGAGCGCCGGGGCGGCGGCAACGGCAAGCTGGTTCGACAGCCCGCGCCAGATCAGACCGAGGCGGGAGATCGCATCGTTCGTCCGCTCGATCTGATCGGCGTCCTGCTCGGAGACGACCACGCCGAAGTCGCGAACGTCCTGTGTCGCCTGCCGAAGCGTCGTCGTGTCGATCCGGGAGATGGCGATGCTGCCTTCCTCCCCGAACAGCTGCCCGGCGACCGCTGCACGCTCAGCCGCGGGCACGAAGTCTTCAATCGCCTGATTGATACGACCGACACGCTCATCCAGCGGCAGGGCCAGCAAGGCCGAGGCCGAGAGCCCGAGCCGTTCGAGCGCCGCGACGGCAGGACCGGTCCCGGCGGCCGCCTGGCTGAGGCGGCGGGTGAGGTCCTTGGTCGCCTGCTCGATGCCGGACATCGACACGCCGGCCAATTCGCCGGCTCGTTCGAGAACCTGAATGCTCTCGACGGTCGTCCCGAGCGATTGGGCGAGCTTGGCCTGTGCGTCGACGACCTGAAGACCGGAGCGGATCATGACCGCAGCGCCCGCGGCGAAGGCGGTCGCCGCAGCGGCGGCTGCGATCTGCACGCGCCGATAAAAGGCCGCGACACGGCTGTTCGCAGCGTCCATCTCCCGCGATAGCCGACGGAAGCCTTGCTCCCCTGCGTCGCCGATGCCCTGCAGCTCGGCACGGACCTCGCGCCCTCCGACCACGGCAAGGCGAACGGAGACGCGTTTCTCAGCCATCTTGATCAGTCCTGATTTGCGCGTTCAGTCCGCGCACCATCATGCCCTCCACCTCGGGCAGCAGTTCCGCGCAGACGAGGGTGTCCACTCCAAGCGCATGCGCGCAGGCGAGCGCGGCCGTCATGTCGAGGCCGAGGACCGCACCGGGGACGGCGCGCAGTTGCCCCGTGAGCCGTTTGGCAAGATCCCAGACCTGCCAGCCTTCGATCGTCTGCGGACGATTCAGGACGGCGGGGCATTCGCTGCAGGTGCCGCGACAGGATCGGCAATACTGGTCGCCCCCGCTGAAATGCCATTCGGCGAGGGCGCAGAGCCGTTTTTTTCCGCTTCCAGCAGCAGGCCCTTCGACACGTAGCGGAGTTGGAAGGCCTCGAAGATCGGCAGGATGTCCAGCAACGCGTCGATGCCTTCCGGTGTAACGGGCACCGGATTGCCTTCAGCGTCGCCCACCCCTTTCCATTCCAGCACGACCAACCGTGCCAGGGCCTTGGCCATGGTGACCGCGATGGTCTCGTTCGACGCGCCTTCGGGCAAGGCAGCTACCGCCGGATCACTGCGGGCGGCGGCCATGAGCGAGGTGGTCAGGGGAGCGACGCGCACGCGCACGTCATGTCCGAGGTCGAGCCAGATCGGCTCGCGCGACAGGTTCAGGCGGATCATGGGAATGGCCTCAGGTGTAGCTTGTGACATCGTTCAGGAGGTGGGCGCGCAGCATCGTGCCTTCGCTGTCATCGTAGGCGGCGCGCCAGTCGAAGCTCGCCTCGACCCCGCCGGGGCCGGAGACGGCATATTTGGGTTTGGGCAGAAAGACGCGCGGCAGCTCGAAGCGGAGCGCGTAGCCTTCCGGAAAGGTGAACCCGTATTCGAGTCCCACGGGATCGCCATTGGCGGCCTCAGCCACGAGCGTCGCGCCATCGAAGCGTACCGACATCGATCCCTCCGCCGAGGCAAAAGTCGGATCGGCCGCCTCGATCTTGCCGTCCTCGCGGATGACCCGGACGCGTTCGAGATTGTTGGAGAAAGTCAGACTGCCGCCCGTAACGCCTGCGAGCGCCGCACCGCCGCGTCGGATGAAGCCGCGCCCTTGGCTGAAGCGCCGGAGCGCGTAGGCCGTCGGATTGGCGTCGACCGTCGCCGAGAAGCGTTCCTCGCCTTGGGCCACGAGCTGGAGACGGGCATTTGCCGGTCCCTCCTGGCCCATCTCGAAGTTCAGGCTCTCCATCACCGTGCCGAGGTGACGGAAGAACACCGGCGTCGTGAGCTTCGGATGGCCGACCTCGATCGTGTAGCTCGGGATGTCGTCGGCGCCGCTCTCCCAGACATGGGCGTAGCCACCGCCGGTCAGCGTGGGACCCGAGACGGCGCCAGCGGATGCAGCAAGGGTGAAGCTGTTGCCGGTCGGGCCTGACGCGTCGAACACGATCACGAGCGTCTGCGTGCTCGTCGGCCGCGAATAGGTGCAGTTGGCGATTTCGGGGTCGGCCGATGCGTTGAGGTCGCTGACCAGCTGATCGACGGTCTGTGTGGCCGTTCCCTGGATCTGCGTCTCCGCTGTTCCCGCCGTTCCGGAGACGAACGTCCAGACCGTACCGTTCAAGGTGATCGTGTCGCCCGCCGTGGGATTGACGGCGAAGACGATCGAGCCGCTGGCGTTCGTGGGCGTGGTCACCGGGTCTCCGAACAGGCCCGTCAGCCAGAAGCCCGTTCCACGCAGGTCGAGCGGGATGTCGAGCTGGCCCTCGTCGGTGATGAGACCGCGATAGGGATCCTGCGCGTTGCGCCCGCGTCCCAGCAGCGGGTCGTCCCCGAGCGGCTGGGCCGAAGACAGATCGGTCGATTTGAAATCGAGGCTCTGATAACCGGTGAGCGGCGCGACCCCGTAGCTTGCCTCCCGGCACGCCTTGAGGGTGGCGTCCGCGCCATATGCGCGCGCCTTGGGCATGGTTGACTCCCGTCTTGTCGTGATTGGGTCGTGGTTGGGTCAGGCGGTGAGCGGATCGCTCACCAGGTATTCGATCGTGACGATGATCCGGGCGGTCAGCATCGGCGGCGCTCCTTCGAGAGCGAGCGCACCCGTTTCCGGGGCTGACGGCGTCAGGTTCTCGGCGAGGCCGCCGAGCGTCTCATCGACACGCAGGGCGGCCCCGATCGCACCAAGCAGCTGATCGAGCGCCGCTTCGCCGCCGCCGCTTGGATCTCGCGGCACATAGACTTCGAGCTCGACCCGGTGCGCGTAGAACTCGGTGCGGGGATTGAGGGTGATGTCGGGTTCGCCGGGTTCGCCATCGCGCAGGATGACGAGACCGACAGCGGGCACCTTCTCGGGCAGCACCTCGTTGCGCCGCACCGGCGCCGCCAACTGCCCCGCGAGAACAACCGAAAGCGCGGCGAGGATCTGTTCACGTCGAGACATCAGCGGCTCCCGTCCTCATCAGAAATCCAGTTGCGCACGACCAGGCTGGGTAGCCGGCTCACCCAGCGCTCGGCGGCGCCGGCCACCTCGAGGCGCTTGGCGAGGGTGACCTGCGGAACCAGGATGAACATCGGCACGGTCACCAGTCCTCGGCCCGTCCGGTGTGCGGAAGCGCTCGCGCGCGAGAAGCCACCTCGCTTGCCTGTCCGGGCACGCATCCCGTCGGCCACGAGGAGAGAGGGGCCGCGTCGTCGGTAGACGAAGCGCAGCCGTTGCCCGGTCCGCCGCTCCCATCCACCCGGCGTGATCTTCCGGCCGCCATCCCCGTACCGGCCAGCGGCCGCCGTCGGAATCGCGAGGAAGAAGCCGCTTTTCGAGCGAATGGTCGCGCCGTCCTCGTAGATGCGGATGATGCCCGGCGCCTTGGACCAGACGAGTCCCGCCGCCCGGATGCTGTCTTCGCCCTTGGGGTAGACTTGTCCGCGCCAGGTGCGCGCCAGTCTCGGACCCAACCCCGCCGAGGTGACCTGCGTCCGAAGATCAGTCTTCAGGCCTTCGGTGGCCTGTGAGATCCCGGCCGTGACGGCCTTCTCGGCGGCCTTGATCTCGTCGCTCATCAGCTTGCCGAGGTCGCCGATCGTGCTGACGGAGAACCTCATGCCTCGCGCAGCTCCACCGTCCAGATCAGTCGCTCCGCGTCCCGGCGCGGTTCCCCCTGGACGACATAGGAGACACCGTCGAACAGGAACCCGTCGCCTTCGGCGAGACTGGGCGCATTGGCGACGCGAATGTCGAGCAGCGTCGTGGCGGCATGAAGCCGGGTCTCGCCGAACTCGAAGACCCGGTCGGGCCGGCGCAAGACGACCCGGACGGAGACGGCGCTGCCGCCCTTTGGCGTGTAGGTCGCGTCCCGCGCCATGTTCGGGTCGGCAAACAGCGACTGGAACGCAGCGGCGATGGCCGACATCAGAAGCTGCCATTCAGGCGAACCCGCCCGATGACGTCACCGGCGCCACCGGCGACGGCTTCGGTCGCAACACCGATCAGCGTATTGGCGGTGGCGGTCTTCGTCGCTTCCTTGTTGGTGTTGTCCCAGTAGACCTTGTCGCCCGCGGTCCACGCCTGCGAGGCGACCTTCTTCAGGTCGAAGACACCGACGAGCGCGGCTTCGACGGTCTCGCCGAGGGCAGCGCTGCCGGCTGCGACGCCGAAGATGGAGCCGACGAGCAGGCCGTCGCCGGAGACGACGGCATAGGGCGCGGTCAGGGTGATGGTGTTGCCGGGCTGAACGTAGTTCTTCATGGCCTTGATCCTCTTGGAAAGACGAAGGGCGGCCCGTCAGGACCGCCCATCTCGTCAGGGTTCAGTTGTCTGGGGAGTTGGCCGGATCAGGCGCCCGGGTTCTTATAGAGGCCGCGCCAGTCAATGGCCTTGGCGCCGAAGTCGAGGCGGCATTTGATTTCGACCCCGTCGACGTCGAAGCCATTGCGTGTCTCGATGTAGGCGCCTTGCTGGCCTTCGAGATAGGCGTACTCGATCGTGTCGATCTGGTTCGGGCTGGCCGCCAGATACCAGGCTGTCTCGCTGGCGGCATCGAGCCGGGGTTCACTGATCGGTGCAAGCGTCCGGATCGACTGCGGCACCACGTTGCCGCTCGACGCTGGCACAAGGTTCTGCGCGACCAGCTGCTCGGCCTTCAGTTCCAGAGATGCCGGCACGATCAGGAAGGCGGGGCGGATGTTGAGCACCGTCTTCTTGTCGAGACCCGTCTGCTTGGCCATGGCGGCGCGGGCTGCACCCACGCTGGTGACGTCGAGCGCCGCGCCGGTGCCCGCTAGGTTCTTATGGGTGGTGTGGAACAGCGCATTGCCATCGGCCATGGCCGGGTTCGAGGTGATGATGCCCCAGACCACGTCACTTTCGAGCTGGGCGATCGAGTTGCCGTACATCGCCGGGATCCGGGTGAAGGCGTCCAGATCGTCGTTGATCAGCACCTGCCGGGTGATGGCGACGACCCGGCCGTAGGTCTTCACGCGGTAGCTTTCCTTGCTCTCGCCGAGCGTTCCGCGCTTGAATTCGCCGCTCTCGCCCACCTCCAGCAGCTGCGGCGCCTCGCCGAGCTGCACGCGGTGCATCGCCTTGAAGTCGGTCGCCAGCACCTGACGGCAGAAGAGCGCGAAGGTCCGCGGATAGGCATCGTAGGCCTGGCGCAGGGTCTTGTTGGTGACGGCCGCGAGGATTTCGGGGAAGTCCGAGGTCGAATGCAGCGCGCGCGTCGCCACCTCGTCACGCGAGAGCCCCCGCGTATTCACCCCGGCATTGCCGAGGCTTTCGCGGGCGAGTTCCAGCAGCGTCATACCGCGATACTGACGCGCAGCGTCCTCAAGCGGGAACAGCGTGGGGCTGTACCGGTGCAGCAGCGCATTGGCCACGGCATCGCGGCGGGTGATGCGCTCATCCCGGCCGCCGAGCGGGACGGAGACTTGGCCGAAGGTCCGGGTCTCGTCCGACCTCAAAGCGACCTGATCGAGGATCAGGCGACGCGCTTCGTCGAGACCAGTGCCGCGCTTGACCAGATCCTCGGCGAAGCCGCGCTCGAGGTTCAGCCGACCGGCCAGATCGTAGATGGTCGAGACACGCTCTCGTTCGGCTTCGCGGGCGCGGTTCGCTGCGACATCGGGATCCGGGGTATCGGGCTTGGCGGTCTTCGGACGCGCGCGGGTCTGCGTGTCGGCCGCGCTCGGGGGCGTGTCGGTCATGGTGGTCTCCTCGGTCGTTGCCGTTTCGCTCGTCTGGTCGTCCACGACCTCGTCAGTCTGGGCCGGGGTCTGGGTCTTCTCCGTCATCGGGGATGCTCCTTGCGGGTTGGAGGGCGCGTCCCGGCGGCGAAGGACGCAGGTTTCAAAAGGGCTCTGGCTGCGGAAGCCCGCAGCGGGGTCAGCCCCGACCGGGACCGCTGAAATCTCGAAGGGGGTCCAGTCCACCGCCCGCCATAGTTCTCGGCCGCCGTCGGGCTTGGAGATGTCGAAGCGATGGACCTGGTAGCCGATGGAGACCGCGCGGATGTGCCCAGCCTGGATGTCGCGCCAGATCGGCTCGACATCGGCGCGCTCGCTAATGCGGACCTGCGCGATGCCGCGGCCGTTCTCGATCCGCGCCGAGCCGGGCACCACCGAGCCGATGACGGCGTCGAGCGTGTCGATCTCATGCACCTTCAGGAACGGCGCGCCCGCGTTCAGCCGATCGAGGCGCACATGGGCAGGGTCGAGGCTGAGTTCCTCGTCATAGGGCTCGCCGAAGAAGCTCGCCCGCCGGACGCGCGCGCCCGCCGACCAGATCACCTCGACTGTGCGTGCGTCGGCATCGACGGTGTTCGGCGCAAGCTCCGCCGACCGGCGAAGCGCCGGCAGTTCGATCATCGTGTCCATGAAGTCAGTCCTGTTGGGCGGTGTCCGGCTGCCCCGTGTCGGGTTCCGGATCGGTTGCCGGGTCGCTCGATTGCGCGCTGCCCGTCTTGGTCACGCGGCGGGGGTCGCTGTCGAGCACAAGCCCGAGAGCGTCGAGCTTGGCGTTGGTCGCGGCGATCTCAGCCAGCACCGCGTCAGGATTGCGGCCCTGCCGGGCGATCACCTCGGCCAGTGTCATCGTTCCCGAGCGGATCGCCAGAAGGTTCGCCATCGCATCCTTCTGTGGATCGACCGCCTCGAACTTGGGCGGCGACCATTCGACCGGGACGTCCGGCGTCGGGATCTGTCCCGCGGCCCATGCGGCCTCGGTGAACCAGCGCCAGACCGGGGTGCAGAGCATCGGAATGAAGAGCTGCCACTGGACAGCGTCGATCATCCGGCGGAACTCGACGAGCCCCGCCCGGATAGAGGAGTAGTTCACCTGGCTGAGATCGCCGGTGAGTAGCTCGTAGGGCACCCGGAACCCGGCCGAAATGGTATGCAGGCTCGCGCGCTTATACTCGCCGTAGCCGCCGGTGGCCGAGGGCTGGTTGAAGCGGATGTCCTTGCCGCCGCGGGCGGCCATCGAAGGTGGCAACATCGTCCCAGACAACAGCCTGATCCAGGGACGCGTCTTCCATCCGCGCCACGAGAGTGGCTGCGGCGTAGGTTTCCCGTTCGACATGGCCCACAGCACGATATCCGGGGATGGCGAGGACGAGCCCGAGGTCGAGCCCGCCCGCGCCGGAGCAGAGCGAGAGGCCGAACAGGCATGCGTCTCCGGCTCCGGAAGCGCGTCCGGAGGAAGGTAAAGCCAAGTCATGCATGTCACGCGGCGGTCTTGCGCTTTCGCGCGGGTACGGACACGGGTTTGCTGTCGGTCGTTTCCGTGGATGCGGTTTCGTCGCCGCCCAACCGTTCGGCCTTCACCTGCACGAAGGTCCGGCCGTCGCCGTCGAGGACCGCCTCGCGGCCCGTGTCCGCCTGCCAGCGCTCCACGGCGACATCGACATAGGCCGGGCTGATCTCCATTGCGAAGACACGCCGGCCGTTGGCCTCGCCCGCCATGATCTGCGAGCCGGAGCCAGAGAATGGCTCGTAGCAGAGCCCGCCGCGAGCCACATGCTGGCGCATCGGTATCCCGAAGGCGTCGAGCGGTTTCGGCGTCGGGTGGTCGGGGCGCTCATCCTTGGCGAAGGACGGCATTTCCCACGTCGAGGGCAGCGTCTCCTCGGCGACCTTCGGCGGACGGTTCGGGCGCCGCCAGCCCATGAAGCAGGGCTCGTGCTTCCAAAGGTAATGGGACCGGGTCAGGACGCCGCGGTCCTTCACCCAGATGATCTGCTGATGGACGAAGGCGCCGGCCTTCTCCCAGCAAGCCTCCAGCATCGCTTGGCGGCGAGAGGCGTGCCAGCAATACCAGGCGGCGTCCTCGGTGATCGCCTCGGCCACTGCGGCGGCTATGAAGCCGTCGTAAAGCTCCGCGCCCTGCGAACTGTCGTCCCAGGTGACGCCGTAGGATTGGCTCCAATCCTTGTTCCGCGTCGGGTGGTTCGAGCCGTCGTAGTCCACGAGATACGGCGGGTCGGTGGCGAACAGGACCGCACGCTCGCCGTTCATCAGACGGCGTACATCCTGATGGTTCGTACTGTCGCCGCAGAGCAGCCGGTGATCGCCGAGGATCCATAGATCGCCCGTGCGCGAGGCCGGATTGCGCGGCGGCTCGGGGATGGTCACGGGCGGCACCGAGCCGCCAACCCCGCCGTCTTCATCGTCCGCGTCCGGATCGAGCGCGAGGAGCTTGTCGAGTTCGCCGTCGGAGAATCCGACCAGCGACAGATCGAAGTCCTCGGCCAGCAGTCCCTGCAGCTCGGCGGACAGCAACGCCTCGTCCCAGCTTCCGAGTTCCGTCAGCTTGTTGTCCGCGATGCGGTAGGCCCGGCGCTGCGCCTCGGTCAGATGACCGAGCACGATCACCGGTGCCTCCGTCAGCCCCAGCTGCGTCGCGGCAAGCACGCGCCCATGGCCTGCGATCAGCTCCCCGTCCTCGGCCACGAGGCAGGGCACGGTCCAGCCGAACTCGGCCATGCTGGCGGCAATCTTGGCGACCTGGTCCGCGCCGTGCACCTTCGCGTTCTTGGCGTAGGGCTGGAGGCGCGCAAGCGGCCAGGTCTCGATCCGCTCGGGGGCGAAGCTCAGCGTCATGGGTCGGATGGGTCCGTGGATCGAAGTGGACACCTGTGGTCCTGGACTCCGGAGACCGCGCTGGACTCCGTGCGGAGTCCAGCGGGCGCGACGGGCGTCCGGCCATCAGGCGCGTGTTCGTTGGTGGTTTCTCGGGATTGGCGTGGATCCGGATACCGGGTGGCTTCCCAAAAATCCGGCCCTGTCGCTGGCGATCCATCGCGCCTCGCCCGCCAGCATACGATTTCCGCCAGGAAGGACCCGCGAACTCGTATGCTCAGGCGATGTTGACGTGAACGGTCATCGATCCATAACGAAAGGATCAGCGCGGATCCTTTACTTGGATCGGTTCCAGCGAAAGGATCCGTGCGCTCGTGATCGCGACGCGCGCGCCTCTCCCGAGGATAGCCAGAATTTACCCAAGAACCGGGGTTTTCGTCTCTTCGAAAAGTGTCCGGCGGACACTTTCCGCTTCGCTTCGCGAGCTTGCGATCACTCCCCGAGGAGCGCCCGCAAATCTTTCATCAGCAGGAAGAGATGATAGGGGTCGGTCGGGCTCGGTTCGAAGTCGAACTGCTCGTACCAGGCGCGCGCTTCATCATCCTTGGCATGAACGAGAAGCGCTCGGATACCTGCAATGTCGGCAGCTTGAGCCGTGCGCAGCAGTGCATCCTTGAGCAACGCTTTGCCCAGCCCCTTTCCCTGCTCGGCTCGGTCGATGGCAAGACGCGCGAGGAGCATTACCGGGATCGGATGACGGGCAAGCCCTTTGCCGACACGACCGGGAGCGTCGGCATGTTCGACGGCGCCGACCGCGAGGCTGTAATAGCCCGCGACACGCTGCTCCCCGCGGCACACGACATAGGTCTGAACGCTGCCCGCTTTCTGGTTGACCAGAGCGTGGCGTTGCAGGAAGCGGTCGAGAGGTTCCTTGCCGCAATCAAACGCGTCGACGTCGTGGGAGGCATCGAGCTTTTGGACGGCAGAGAACGCTTGGTTCTCCACTGTCACTCAAGCACGCTCTTTTCGGCGAGCAGTCTGGCGAGGCGCGGCTTGCTCTGGACGGGGCGGTCGAAAACATCCTGGAAGGCTTGCCACTGGGCGTCATCCAGCCGGAACATGCGCCGATCGATCAGCGCTTCCTCGGCGGCATTGATGCCCGCCTCGAGCAGGAATTCCGTCACGTTCTTGTGCGAAAACGTCGCCGCACGCTGCAGCAGCGCCTTCATGGCCGGCGTGGTGCGCACCTCGATACGTTCGGACTTGGCTTCCGCTGCGGGCATGGCTGATCTCCTGTCCCAATTTCTGTATCATACGGACAATGTACGGACAAGAAGTTAATTGGGATGGCCGGTCGGGTTTTCGCAAGCCCCCTTGACCATTTCAATCACGTAGCGGCGCGAGCGGAGCCGGGGAACTCTACGGCGGTTCAGCCGCCATGCGATCACGCAGAGCGCGTAGAGCCAGTGCTCGTGCGCCGCCGACCGCTGCAATCCGACGGTCCAGCAGATGGTTTTCCATCGCTCGCCGTAGGCGCGCAGCCAGACGATCTTGCCGTCGATCGGATCGAGCCCCACCGTCCAGCTGAGCGTCTCCTCCATCCGGCTGATCGCGGCGGGTGACGGGATGACGCGCATCGGCTTTGGCTCCTGTCCGACCTTGTCGGCGAAGCTATGGATGACCTCCGGCCAGACGCTGAAATATCCCTGCCGCCGGGGTTCGGGTAGGCGCTTGAGCACGAAGGCCGCTTCCGCGAGACGTTCCTCGACGAGGCTCGGTGTCCACTGGGTCATCGACGCGCCTCCTTCGCCTGATCGCGGTCGCCATAGAGCTTCTCGCCGAGTTGCCGAACGAGCTCACGCTCGGGCCAGGTCAGCCGGTCGTCATCGAGAGAGACCGCGAGGACACGCTGCTCGCGCCAGCCATCGCGCTTGACTTGATCGGGGGTGCGGCCCTGGCCGCCACATCCGCGTGGCGTCCACCTCACAGCACACCTCCCCGGGTCTCCATCGCCCAGAGCAGGATCGCGATCGCGTCGGCCTCGTTGTCGTCGGAGGGTTGGAACCCGCGCTGGCGAATGGCAGCGACGACAGCTTCCTTGCCGGCGTTGCCCTTGCCCGTAGCGAAGCGTTTGATGGTGCCGACAGGAACGCCCTGATAGGCGACGCCCTCACGCTCGCACCAAGCGGTCAACGTCGCCAGGAAACCGCCGTAGAGGTGGGCGGCGTCAGTGCCGATATGGCGCCGGACCTCCTCGAAATAGATCGCGGCCAACCCACCGCTGTCGTCGGCCAGTTGTTCGAGCCAGTGCTGGAAGCGCAGGTAGCGCATGCCGCCGCCGTCGTAGCGGCCTGAGCGGAAGCTGGCGGTTCCGCTGTGCACGATCCCGCCCGCCAGGCTCGCCCAGCCCGTGGTGGTGCCGAGATCCAGGGCGAGAATGGCGCTGCCCGCGGATGTCGAGATGACCGGAGCCGGATGGGGCGCGCTCTTGGGGAGGGGTGACGGGCACTGGCTCATGGTGGTGGGTCCTTCTCGTCTGATGTCGGTGAGGGGATGGACGGCACGGCGACCGCGCGCGCAAAGCCCCTGGGGGTGGGAGTGGGAGAACCCGCTCAGCGCGGTTCTCCTCCACCCCCGAAGGGGGTGGCTTTCACCCCCACAACTTCGAGAGCGCATCAACAAGTTGAATTTGTTGGAGAAATCGAAGTTGGGGCGGCCCATTGCGTGGGTCGCGTTCCCAACTTGAATCTGCGAAAGGCCGCGCAGCGGAGCGCGCTGGAGCCAAGGTAGTTGGGACGAGCTTTCCCAACTTGAATCTGCGCGGGACGGCTGGGCGGAGCGCGGCGGCGCGAAAAGCAACGAAAGTAGTTGGGAAGCTGGCCGCCCAGCTCGCCGCAACTTGCCACAACTTGATTCTGCGTAAGTCCGCGTAATCGGGATGAACTGGCGCATCACGAGGTCTCCTCCGTCTGATAGACCCAGACCAGGGGGTTCTCGACCGGCAGCGCCGCGCCGCTCTGCGGGCATTTGTAGGTGCTGGGAAGGACCGGGATCCGGACGGGCACGACCTCGCCGGTGTCGGGGTCTGCCGTCTCTTCTCCGGTCGGGAACGTCATGCCCTCGACGCAGAGATAGCCGAACTTCGAACGCGAGGTGGGTAGACCGAACGGCGCGCCATCGCGCACGAACTTGATGAACCCCTTCGTGGCCAGCACGCTGATCCGTTCGCGGATCGTGTCCTTGCCGCCGAGCCCGGCCTGGTTCTCGAAGCTCTCGGCGAACTGCAGCGCGGTGTAGAGCCGGCCGGCCTCGGCCTCATCGAAGAGCAGTTGAAGGATCACGTCGTGTTTGCGTGCGCGCTCGGCGTCGAGCTTCTCGCCGAACTCGCGACGCACCAGCCTTGTCTCCGAGCGGTCGATCGCGATCCAGCGTCCGTCCGCCTTGTCGACGATCATCGGCTCGATGCCGGGGCCATTGCGCAGTTCGAAATGCAGCATCCGCTCCGGTCGGTCCTCGTCGGGCCGGTGCATGATAACGCCGGAGGTGTAGAAGCTGCGGAGGCTGCCTGCGCCCGAGAGCGCCATGAACGGGTCCTCGACGAGCTGCTTCTTGGTGATCTTGCGGGTGTGGTGGCAGAGGATCAGGCCGGCATCCGGGGCTACGGCGTCCCGCAGCGCTTCGACCCGCTCCTGCAGGAAGAAGAGCATTGCGGTGTTGTCGTTCTCCCCGCCGCCGTCCGGGCCGCCATCGAAGAGATTGCGGATCGGGTCGATGCAGAGGATGTCGGGCGCGCCATGGCCGTAGTGGGCGCGGACCGCGGCGATGGTCAGGCCCACGCCGCCGGCGTCGAGCAGCATGCGGACCTTCGGCGTGGCGACGAGATTGTCGCGCGCCGCGGCCAGGAGCGCCGGCTCGATCCGGATGGCCTGGAGGCGCTCCCGGAGGTAATGGTACTGGATCTCCGCTTGCAAATAGAAGATCCGCAAGGGCCGGCTCGGCGCAAAGCCGAGGAAGGGCACCCCCGCCGCCATGTGGACGAGCAGACTGATCAGGAAGTCGCTCTTGCCGACCTTGGGCGCGCCGCCGAGCACCAGCATCCCGCCGGGCGTCAGCAAACGCGGCGCGATGATGTCGTCGGGCATCGGGCTCACGTCGTCGAGCAGTGCGCCGAGCGTGAAAACCGGCAGCGCGGACATCGGCGGCACGGCGATCCGTTCGAGGGCCGGCCCATGGCGCTCTTCGTGCAGCCGCCAGAGGCACTGTGCTTCGGAGGCGAGACGTTCGAGCGGCCAGCTGGGACGGAGCTGGGCGGCGTTGTACTGGCAGATCGCCTCCCACGCGTCGTCGCGGCTCATGCGGCCCTCATGCGCCATGCGGACGTAGTGGCCGATCGCGGCGCTCGCCCCCTGGAAGCGCGTCCAGTCGTCTTCGCCGCCTTCACGGACCGGGGTGGTCAGGATCTCCGTGATCGAGGGTTTGTCGCTCGATGGTCCTGGCTCTGATCCCACGCCGGCAAGCGGCGGCATGTCGGCGACTGCTTCCGCGAAGTCGCGCAGATGGACCTCGACCCGCGGGCTATGGCGGCGGATGTTGACCAGCCGCTTGAACCCGCCCTTGTGATAGACCGAACCAGCCAGGCGGATCGGCTGGTGGGCCGATCGGAAGTGCGTGTCGCCGCCGACCTTGACCGCGATGTCGCCGCGCAGCCGACAGAGAAGCGCGATATCCTCGCCCTCGGCCGGTTCGCTCAAGCGCCACCAGACATGAAGCTTGTCGAGACCGTCTGGCGTCCGGCCGCCACTTTCGACGAGCAGTGTCGGCTCGCCGAGGTGACGGATGAGGTGGTCAAGCTTGGCCGCAATGTCTCCGGCGTCGAGGTCGACCAGGACCGTCTGCATCTGCTGGATATCGGCGGCCTTGGCCTTGCCGGTCTCGGCGACCGTTCCTGGCACCACATAGAAGGCCGCCCCTTCGCGTGCTGCCCAACCGGCAAAGGAAACCGCCTTCTCCAGCAAACTGTCGTCGATCTCGATCCAGGCGTTGTGGGGTCGGCCGTCGATGCCCTGGCCCTTGTCCACGAACCCGCGCAGGGGCACCCAGCCCTCGCAGTAACCGAAGACGACGTCGAGAAAGACGGCGATCTGCTCTGGATCCGGCTCGATGTCGAACGGATCGGCCTGCGGCGCGGCGTCGTTGAAGTCGCGCCAGGCATCGAGGGAGACGACCTTGTTCCCGCTCATGCCGGCAGCCCCCAGCAGCGTTCCGCCCACGGGCACATTCGGCACTCGTGGAAATCCCGGGTCGTGGCGATGCGCGGCAGCAGATCCCCTGCATCCGTCGCTTCAAGGATCCGCACGGCGCGATCGCTCATGCGTTGGGCGAGCCCCGCGTCGAACGGCACGAGTTCGTGGTGCAGTTCGGCGGTGTCCTTGTTGATGGCGGTGAAGAGCGCGGGATTGTCGGAGATGCCGGGGACCTGCGCTTCCATATAGGCTTGGTAGAGGGCGATCTGGGACGCGTAGACGGGCTTCGCGACAACCACGCCCTTGGCCACGGTCTTTCGCCAGTTCCTGGCGTTCATCGTCTTGCATTCCCAGAGCGCGGGAACGCCGATGCCCAGCAGCTGGGGTGCGGCGGCGATGATCCCATCGACATGACCGCGGATGCGGCCACCAGCGACCGAGAAGCCGAATTGCTCGCCATCTGGACGGTTGCCCTTGCGGGTATAGAGATCGAACCCGGCACCGCGCAGCCAGCGGATGGCAAGATCTTCGAGCGCGTGTCCGATCTCGAAGATCCGCAGAGTCTGGCCAGAGAACTCCCGGCCCTCATCCTTCGGCGCACCCGCGAACTCGAATTGCAGAGCGCGCTCACAGCCGTGTCCAAGGCGGGAGCCGCCGAGGTAGGTCCTGGGCGCAACCGCCGCGCGTTCAGCGGCGATCGCCTTGTCGATCACCGCATTGATGCGTTCGGCGCAGGTGGGGCGGTGGTTGTAGTCGAGCATCAGAACGGCACCTCCGCGTCGGCGTCGGCTGCCATGGCGTGCATGGCGTCCTGGAAGCCGCCGACGGCGACCTCGATGAGCGTGAGCACCTGCGCCTCCGTGAGGTCGGAGAAGCGCGCCTGCCAGCCGATTTCCTCCATGATCTCGGCGACCGGCTTCATGGCGGCGCGGATCGCCGCCTTCTCCTGTTCGGTGAGATCAACCATGGCCCAGCGCTCCCGCGCCAAGCGCGTCCAGAAGCCTTGGCAGGCCATCGAGCAGAACCAGACCGAGGGGCGCGGTTGCTTCGACCGCACCGGGTCGAACCAGCCAAAGCCACGGGAGGGTCGCCGGCAGACAGCACAGAGCGTTCCACGCGGATGCCAGAGCCGCCGCCGGTCCTCGGCCGTGGTGGGGGAAACAGATGCCATGGCTCATGCCGCCCTCCCTATGGCTGCTTCGGGCGCGGCATCGGCCGCCCCGAAGACGAGGGAGCGGATGGCGTCGCGGTTGAAGCGGAAGGCCAGCAGCGCCGATGCCTGGTAGCGGGTGAGCCCGAAGTCCTGCCGGTACTCCGGCGGCAGGAAGGCGAGCTGCCGGTCGGTGGGCGGCTGGTTCAACCAGCGGCGCGTCTTGTGCGCGCTCTCGTCGCTCTCATGCTCGTTGAGCCAGTCGTCCGCCGCCGCCAGACAGACAGTGCGCTCGCCCATCGCCAGCAGATGAGGGCGCTGCTTCTGCAGACCGCCGATGCCGTACCAGCGGCCGTTCAGGAAGAAGACGCCGCCCCACGCGTTGAAGCCGTTGGCGATGAGCGCGGCATCGTCGCCGAAGAGGTCGCACCAGCGGAAACTCGACCGCTTCAGGAGGTCGATCTCGGACATCACGAAGTCACCGAGCGGCGCTGCTTCGCCGCCGTCGGGACGCTCCCAGAGGTGCCCACACAGCGGGCATTCGGTGGTGGCGAGCGGCACGATGGCGCCGCAGTCGGGGCAATCCTTGGTCGGCGCCTCGCCGGAGCGTTCGCGACCGTCCAGGTCGACATCCTGCTCCAGCGAACCGTGCAGCAGGGTCGAGGTGCCGAAGTCGAGCACGATGCAGTCGGTCTTGATGACGCCTGGATGTTCCTCGGGCGAGACCGTGCGCAGACCGCGCCCGACCATCTGAATCATGGTCGACTTGTAGGAGCTCGGCCGCAGCAGCACGACGCAGCCCGTCGGCGGATGATCCCAGCCCTCGGTCAGCACCGCGACATTGACGACGACCCGCAGCTCTCCGGCGGCGTAGGCGTCAAGGGTCGTCTTGCGGTCGGTATCGGCCATGTCGCCGTGGATCAGCCCAGCGGCGACACCGGCCGCGTTGAAGGCGGCTGTCACGTTGCGCGCGTGGTCCACGGTCGAGCAGAACACCACCGTCTGGCGCTCGCCCGCCTTTTCCCGCCAGTGGCGGATGACGGCGTCCGTGACCGGCGACCGGTTCATGATCGCGTCGACCTCGGCCATGTCGAAATCGTCGGCCGTGCGGCGCACCTTGGTGAGCTGGTCCTGGACGCCGACATCGATGACGAAGGTGCGCGGCGGCACGAGATGGCCGGAGGCGATCAGTTCGCCGATCCGGATCTGATCGGCGACGTTGGAGAACACCGGGCGCAGACCGCGCTTGTCGCCCCGGTTGGGCGTCGCGGTGACGCCATAGATCCGGCACATGGCATTGCGCTGGAGCGCGGTGTCGATGATGCGCCTATAGCTGTCGGCTGCCGCGTGATGCGCCTCGTCGATCACCAGGAGGTCGAGCGCGGGCAGCTGGTCGAGATTGCCCGCGCGCGCCAGCGTCGGCACCATCGCGAAGGTGACCTGTCCAGCCCACGACTTCTCCTTCGCATCGACGACCGAGGTCGTGATCTTCGGGTTCACCCGGCCGAACTTGCTGCGGTTCTGAGCGGTCAACTCGTCGCGGTGGGCGAGCACGCAGGCCTTGGCGCCCGTGCTCTTCGGGGTTTCGCCGACCATGCGACCGACGACCCCCGAGAGCATGATCGTTTTGCCGGCTCCAGTCGGGGCCACGCCGAGGGTGTTTCCGTGTTCGTCGAGCGCGCGGACGCTGCGCTCGACGAACTGCTTCTGGCGGGGACGCAGCAGCATGGCAGCCTCACTGCGCCCAGGACGGGCGCGCGCCCGGCTGCGGCATGGAGGGCTGGGACGGCTGAGCCTGCGGCTGCGCTGCCACACCGGGCACGCCGCCCATGAGAGCGGCATAGTCCTTGTGATCCGGCGTAACGGCCGCGCGGATCTCGTTTTTCTCCTCGCCGTTGGTGTCGGTGCCGATGTCGATCCGCGCCACGAACTCGAGCCCGTCGAGATCGGCAAAGCCGCTGATGCGACGCGCGGCCTGGGCCTGAGCGGACGTGTCCTTGTCCGAAATGCCGCGCGCGGAGTTGAGCATGCCGCGGATCAGGCTGCGGCCCATGTTCGCCCAGTCCGGCCCCTTGGGGCTGTACAGCCCGATCAGGGTGAAGATCTTGCGCCGTGCGTAGGGCCCTTCGAGAACCGTGAACTCGCCCGAGAGATAGACCGAGCCGGTGGTCCCCCGCGTGGCGTATCCGCCGGTCCAGCCCTGCGCCGGATCGTCGAATCCGCCCGGACGGATCGTCAGGCGCACCTTGGCCAGCGTGCCCTTGGGGATGATGTTGCTGTTCTGCTTGGCGTCGTTGAAATCGTTCCAGGATCCAGTCATGGCTGGGGTCTCCTCGTTCAGGCGTTTTCGGAATGGGTGGGGGCGTCCGAGGTCGGCACCGTCGCGGCCGGGGGCGGGCTGCGATAGGCAAGCCGCTCGGAGGCAGGCTTCACGGGGCCGCGGATCTTGGCCATCAGGCGGCCGAGATGCGGCTCCTCGATCAGGTCGAGACGGCCGGAGCGATCCTTCGCCGGGAAGTTCCAGGGGTTGATCGTCTGGCAGACGAAGGCACGGTACGGCGCGCCGGATTCGTCCTTGATCTCCGCCATCGTCAGGACTTCATCGACGATGCCCGGCAGCTCGAGGCCGGTCTTCGAGCCGTCGATCTGCGGCTGGAAGATGCGCCGATTGAAGTCATCGAGCTTCTCGTCGAGGATCCCGACGAACCAGACGTTCTTCGCCCGCGTGTGCTGGAGATGCGTGAGCCACGCGATCATCTCGCGGCCGTGCAGGCCATAGGCGCCGCGGACATCGGGCTTGCCGGTCTTCTCCGAGAACGCCTCGGGCTGCCCCTTGCACCATTGGAAGCAGAGCCGCCCGGCGACGGTGATCGAGTCGATAAAGACCGTGTGGTACCGGTCGAGCGCCGCCGGATCGCCAAAGCGCTCACACACGGCTGCGAAGTGGGCCTCGCTGTAGACCTGGTCGTCCCGCAGCGCCGGGTTGGGGCCGCCGATGAAGAGCGCGAAATCGCGGCACTCGGCCCATGTGCGCGGCCGGACGCTGTCGCCGGACCATCCCTCGATGGCGAGGTCGCCGGCCTCCAGATCGATGAACAGCGTGGTGGCGGGGTCGAGCGTCCACAGAAGGCTGGTCTTGCCGATGCCCGACTTGCCGAAGATCGTGCCCTTGATGCCGCGCGGCTCGGCGAGACGCTGATCGGCGGAGATGATCGGGAGGGCCATCACTTGCCTCCCTTCGCCGCGATCAGGGCGTCGATCGCGACGTCCGCTCCCAGCGCGCCGGCCTTGCGGGCCTCGTCGTGGAGGGTGCGCACCGCATCGATCTCGCGGTAGAGCGCCGATGCCTGCTCGTTCAGCCCGATGAGGGCGAAGGCCAGGTCATCGATCGAGGCCGCCCCGACCGGCTTGACGGTCTCGTCGCGACGCTCGCCAAGGGCCGGCACCCGGATGGTCTCGGGCAGCTTGTCCAGCCCGTAATGGTGCTCGCGGAGCACCGCGAGCTTCTTCGTGATGCTCATGACGTCACCTCGGTGTTCAGGGAAAGACGGAAGCTGGGCTTGCCGGTGCGGACGGTGCGCGCGTCCTCGAAGGCGGAGCGGATGTGGCTCGGCCAGGCCGCGTACTTGCGCTCGGACACCTTGATCGCGACATCGACGTATTCGGTGGGGTCGTCGCCCTCGGCCCGGATGCGTTCGACGAGAGCGGTGAGCTTGTCCTGGTCCCAGTCGACGCGCTTCGGCAGGTCGGCGATCACGGTGACCGCGCCGTCGTCGAAGCGGATGGTCCCGGTGTCTTTGCCGGCGGCCTGCCGTGCGGCGTGGGCACGATCGCCGTACTTCAGCGCGACGGCCCCATCGAGCCAGTCGCAGACGGTCTTGGCGCGGCGCAGAGCGTCGGCGGCCTCGTCCTGCAGGAGGGCGAGCTGCTCGGCGGACAGAGCGGCGATGTCGCCGACAGCCATGCGACGGAGCTCATCGAGGGAGATGCGGTTGGAGATCGTCATGACCGCCCCCCTCACGCCGCAGGCTTGCTGGGGTGGTCGGCGGTGCTCGCCCGGATCTGCTCGCGCTCGTACTCCTCGACGTCTTCGAGGCGATACACGACGCGACCGCCGAGCTTGACGAAGCGCGGGCCTTCGCCTGTCCAGCGCCACCGCTCAAGCGTGCGGTGACTGATGTTCCAGCGCGCAGCCAGGTCGATCTGGTTGAGGTGTTTCGTAGCCATTTGTGTCTCCTTGGGTTCCTGTCGAAAACCTGCGGAGAGGATGGCTGCCGGGCGGGTAGGAGCCGGGAAGGAGCCAGGTAGGGCTCAGGGTAGGAATCGGGGAAAGCGGCTCAGAAATGAAAAAAGCCGCCCACCGGGCGGCCTTTCAGATGAGAGAGTTCAGGTCATCAGAGGAACATCCAACAGCGGCCATGCTCCTCGCTGATGAAATCACGCCATTCAGATCTTCCGGAGAAAGCCTTGGCCAGCGTGTTGACGCTGGTGCTGTATCCGGCGCTCTCCAGAACCTCGGCGGTCAGAAGTTCCGGGTTGCCCGATTTCCAAGCGTCATAGAGTTGCCGGATGATCGCGCGCTGTTTCGATCCAGAGAATGCATAACGTGTTCCGCGAACGGTGAGGGATGCTCCGTCGGCCGCCATGGTGATCAAGTCGTCGTTCAGCTGTGAGCCCGTCGCGACGCGGGCGGCCAATAGCTCGGGAGCGATGGCAAGACCGTTGTGATCGGCAACGTCTCGAACGGCGATGAGCGTATGACCGAGGTGCACGTCAGTCGGCAGGCGATTTCCAGCTGTGAAGCTCAGGACAACTCGCAAGCCGGGTGCCGGACGCTTGCGGGCAGCATCGATGAAACTTCTCCATATCGTCGGATCGCCGAGCCGACGGCCAATCCATACGGAACTGCGTTTGCTGCGTCCCGGTAGTCGCGCGTCGCCCACTTCCCAGAGAAGATCGGGCACGAGTTCGACTGGGTCTGATCGCGGCGACAGATCCAGCCGCTCCACCAACTGGCCGATCAGCTTGCTGAAATTGACGCGGAACGTCGCCAACTGATCACCGGGAACACTCACCCACCCAGCTGTCGGGCTGAAATACCCATATGCCCGATGTTCAGGTGACCAGATCAGATTGACGGGCTCGTCCTCGTGGTCGACGAGTGAAACGGCTGCCCGCGAGTGATCTTTCGGCTGAAGGATCCCAGCCGCCTTCAGCGCTGGCGCGACCCGCCCATAATAGCCGTCGAGGACCGAGCCGCTGATGACCGCATCCGGCGTCTCGATCACCGACAGCAATAGGTCCGCCGCCCTCCGATCAATCGACGACGACACCGCCGTCTCCGGAAAGGATGCCCCAGCGCCGGAGATACTTCTCGCCGATCAGCTGCTCCTCTTCGGTCTGGTCCTTGAGATTGCAGCCATGCGGCATCGTGATCGTCAACGGCAGCGTCCGACCGCGTTTGGCATCGCCCTTGGGATGGAATTTGATGGAGAGTTTGGCCTGTGTCGCCACCCAACCGCCAGCCAGCGGATCGTTGGCGCCGAACCGCTCCGCCGACATGCTCCAAATAGTGCGGTCGGCCTTCCGAAGACATTCCAGCGTGACGCGCTCGCCCACATTGTCGATGGGCATCAGACGCAGCTGCTTGACCTCGACGGACTCGATCCCATCCTCCGGGTCGGTCGGAAAATCGAAAGGATGAAGCAGAACTGCGAGGTCGTAGGTGCGGAAGGGCACCTTCTCGCTCTGGAACTCGATCCCCAGCAGGTCGCGCGCCATGAAGCGGACCATCTCCTCGCGGCTCTCGCGGTCGTTGGCGACGACTTCGATGACGCCGGTCGCCGGTTCATACGTCATGGCCGCCTCGAAGACGGGACGGCGGGCGCGGCGGACGAGCGTTCCCGCGTCATCGAACGCCAGGAAATCGTCGAGGAGGCCTTCGCGGTAAATCGCGATCTGGACAAGCTCGCAATCCTCGCCGTCGAGGGTCGGCCGATAGCGCCCGAAGATGTCGATGTGGATGTTGTTGGAAGCGAACCGATCGCGCAGTGCCGTCTTGAAGGCATCGATGGATGCCTCGTCCCGCCGCAGATCGAGGTTCGGCTCGCCGATGAACCCGTCCCAGCTCCGACCACGGCGCCGCTCATCGGTGTAACGGACCTCCTCAGCATGGCGGAACCGAACCGGTTCGTTCAGGAACATCCAGAGCGAACGTGCATGGCCATTTGCCAGATCATCGAGCACCGTGCGGTCGTCGATCACGCTGTAGAGTGCGGTCTGCCCCGCATCATCGGCCAGGGCGCTCACCCGCTCGGCGTCATTGACGATGCGGGCGCGGGCTTCGTCGTCCATCTCGTCAACGGCGCGAAGCGTGACGCGAACCACCTCGGGCTCGGGCGCCTCCCAATCGACCTCGGTCGGAAGCTCGATGCCGGTGTGGTGGAAATAGGCCTGCAGCGACGAGGCAGGCACGTTGCGGATGAAACTCGTCACTGAGGCCATGGCCGATCTCCTTAGCCCTTGATGTTGCGGGGGTCGTTCCCGTGGGAATCGGACTGGCCAATCCGGCCATCCTGGTTGTGGATCTTGAATTCCGTCCCGGCGTTGCGGCTGATCTCTCGCCCACGGTCGATCGCCTCCCGCTTCGTGTCGAAGTGCCCGCTGGCGCGCTCGGCGCCGCCGCGGCGGACATCCCATCCGCCATTGGGATTGGGGACCACGTGATGGGTGCCCGAACCGTTACCTGCTTTAGCCATGACGGCCTCCTGTCTCGTGAAAGCGCGAAAGCGGGTTCGTTACTACGAACTTGTGCGCAAGATAGGTATTGCAGGTACGGCGTGTCAAGGACTAGATGTATCGCGATAACGAACCCGGCGGACAAACAGGAGAACACCCGGTGCCAACACCCTTGGGAGAGCGCGTTCGCGAGCTCAGACTGAAGCGAGGACTGACCCTGGAGGCGCTCGCCGAAAGGGTCGGATCCAGCAAGAGCTACATGTGGGAGATCGAGAACAAGGACGTCGCGCGCCCTTCGGCGGAAAAACTTGCTCTGATCGCAACCGCAATCGACACCACCGTTGAGTACCTGCTGGCAGGTGACGGAGAGAAGGAAGAAGACGCAGAGGACATCGCATTCTTCCGAAAATACAAGAAGATGGATGCTCCATCGAAAGAGCGACTCCGTCGCATATTGGACGCGTTGGACGACGACTAATGAGCAATGGAAAGCGCAAATCCCCTCAACAAGAGGCGAACCGTCTTTCGATCCTGCTACGTCATGTTCTGGGAGAGGACCGCTTTCCGGTGGACGTCGAAGCGCTTGCCCGCGAGGTCTCCAAAAACAACGAGGATCCGATCACTAAGATCGTGGGCGGGGATCTACCCGGCTTCGAGGGTATGCTCAGGCCACACAGGAAGAGGCCGGAATGGCACATCGTCTACAACGACGATCCGCGGTATCGGGGCCGGGTGCGGTTCACACTCGCGCATGAATTCGGTCATTATCTGCTTCATCGCCCGACCTTGACCGCCCAAGACTACAATTCGGGCATTCTCGATCGCGATTGCGATTTCCAGTGCAAACCACTGCTTCCCAATAGCTGGCAGGAGGAGGAGAAGCAGCGGGAGGAGGAAGCCGACACGTTCGCGTCTTTCCTGCTTATGCCGCTCGACGATTATAGGGCTCAGGTCGATGGACACGAGATGACCGTCGATCTCCTGAACCACGTCACGGATCGCTACGGCGTGTCGTTGATCGCCGCTTGCCGGAAGTGGATCGATTTCACGGATAGGCGAGCGGCGATGATCGTGGCGCGCGACGGCCACGCGAAATGGGGACGCGCCAGCAAAGCCGCCCTAAAGAGCGGGATCTTCGTTCGATCGGGGATGCCGATCCCGGATGACGCGCTGGCCGCCATCGGCGCTGCCGAAAGAGGATTCGTTTCGGACAGGCCAGTCGCCCGGCCGAACGGCGTTTGGAACTTCAGCCGCGGCTCGGAGCCAGTGCGCGAATTGGCGATGGTGTCCGAGTTTCTCGACATGTCTCTGACCATTCTCCAGTTCGATGACGCCTTCGATGTTTGTGAGATCGAAGAGGATACGCCCTGGGACGCGTACGACCAGTTCACCCGTGATGATTCGATGTAACGACCCAACAATGCTGCGGGCAGCGCCGCTCCGGGCGACTTGCACAGATGTTCACGCTGGAAAGGCCTGACGAACGGCTTCGATCTGCTTCTAATGATTCCGCAGAAAAGCGATAAGTCATTGAATATGATTGCATATCGTCGTTTTGCGACTACCGTTTCGCCAGTCATCTTCTGTTGCGAACGGTCTCATGCAAGACGCCCGATCTGGCCCGAACCCGCTGCTGCCCGTCCGTCTGTCGACGGGCGAACGCCTCGATGAACTCGCGTTCATTTTTGCCGCGGGGCTGAGGCGTATACTGCCGGAACAGTCCAGTTCTTTATCTGCACCTGGCGAAGACAGTTCATTCGACATTCTCGCCCTCAAACGCCGTGTTGGTCGTCGCAAACCGAGCAACCGAGTTGGAGGGCAATAATGCCAGGAACAAAGAGAAAGACTGACGCCGCGCCATGGCGGGTGGGCGAACGCGACGCGGCGGACGCGAGCGTGGTCACGCAGCTTGCAGCGCTGAAACGAATGACGGTGGTCGAGCTGAAGGCGAAGTGGGAAAGCATCTTCGGCACCCCCGCTCCGAACAACAGCCGCAGTTACCTCGAGCTGAGGCTCAGCTACCGGGTCCAGGAACTGACCCTCGGCGGCCTGTCCCGCGAGACGCGGCGGACGCTGGACTTGCTGGCTGACGAAATCGAGGGCCGGGCCGGGCGCAAGACGATCATCGCGGATCCCCGCAACCCCGTGGTCGGAACCCGCCTCGTGCGCGAATGGGACGGGGTAGAGCACACCGTCACGGTGATGAAGGACGGCTTCGACTGGCAGGGGCGCAAGTTCAAGTCGCTCTCGGCGGTGGCGCGGGCGATCACCGGCACGCAGTGGAACGGCTACCGCTTCTTCGGCTTGCGCGAGGCGCGGAGGGACGACCGATGAGCCGTCATCAGGAAGCCGTCGCGGTCGTTCCGCGCCGCCAGCGCTGCGCCATTTATACCCGCAAGTCGAGCGAGGAAGGGCTCGACATGGAGTTCAACAGCCTCGACGCCCAGCGCGAGGCTTGCGAGGCCTTCGTGACGAGCCAGAAGGCGGAAGGCTGGGCCACCATTCGCGAACGCTACGATGACGGCGGCTTCTCCGGTGGCACGCTGGAACGGCCCGGCCTGAAGCGCCTCATTCAGGACGTCGAGGCCGGTCTGATCGATGTGATCGTGGTCTACAAGATCGACAGGTTGTCGCGCTCGCTGATGGACTTCGCCAAGCTGGTCGAGATCTTCGACCGCAATCAGGTGACCTTCGTTTCGGTCACGCAGTCGTTCAACACCACGACCTCGATGGGCCGCTTGACCCTGAACATCCTCCTGAGCTTCGCGCAGTTCGAGCGGGAGGTGATCGGCGAGCGCATCCGCGACAAGGTCGCGGCATCCCGCAAGCGCGGCATGTGGATGGGCGGTCACGTCCCGCTGGGCTACGACGTGCGCGACCGCAAGCTGGTGGTCAACGAGGCCGAGGCCGCGACGGTCCGGATGATCTTCGAGCGATTCGTCGCCATGGGCTCCGCCACGACGCTGGCCAAAGCGCTCGCGGCTGAAGGCGTGCTGAACAAGCGCGGCAAGCCGATCGACAAGGGCTTCCTCTACAAACTGATCAACAACCGGGTCTACCTTGGCGAAGCCGTGCACAAGGGCACGGCCTATCCCGGCGAGCACGAGGCCATCATCGATCAGACCCTCTGGGACAAGGTGCATAGCATCCTGCAGGAGAGCCCGCGCCTGCGGGCGAAGAATACTCGCCGCCAGACGCCGGCCCTGCTGAAGGGGATCATCTTCACCGAGACAGGCACGGCGATGACGCCGACCGCGACGAAGAAGGGCACGCGCCTCTACCGCTACTACGCGTCGATGGACCTGATCCGAAACCGCCCGACCGGAGACGCCTCGGGTCCGCTGCGCTTGCCCGCCGGCATGGTCGAGGATGCCGTCGTCGGCGAAATCCGCCGCATGATCCGCGCACCCGAAGTCGCGGCGCGAACCATAAAGGCCCTGCGCGACGAGAGCCCGACCATCGATCAGAAGGCGGTCGTCACGGCGCTCGGCGAGTTCGATCAGCTATGGGCGGCGCTCTATCCGGCGGAGCAGACCCGCATCGTCCAGCTTCTGGTCGAGCGGGTGACCGTCGGCGAAGACGGCATCGCCGTCGATCTGCGCCACGACGGGCTGGGCTCGGTTCTCCGGGACATGATGGCGCCCCGCCAGACGGAGGCCCACGCATGACCGACTCGACGAACACCATCCGGGTCGTCATCCCCCTGACGATCCGCAAACGCAATGGGCGGCCGAAGATCCTGCCGCCCGACGAGGTGACGGTTCGGAACGGCCGGTCACAAGACCCTCATGTGCTGCGCGCCATCGCCCGCGCCTGGAGCTGGCGGCGGCAGCTGGAAACGGGCGCCGCTTCCACGATCCAGGACATCGCGGCGGCCGAGAAGGTCTCCGACCGGTTTGTGAGCCGAATGATGCGGCTCGCCTATCTGTCACCCGAGGTGCTTGAACACCTCGTCATCAGGCGCGTCCCACCGGCGCTGTCATTGAACGACCTTGTTTCGGTCGCCGACCGGCCATGGGCGGAGCAGATGGGGATAGTGTTTGAGGGACTGGCTTAACCGGCACAGCAGGAGAGTTTTGCCACATCCTTGTCGAATGTCTGGGCGGCCAGCTTCAACCCTTCAACAGTGGTCAGGTAGGGGAAGATCATCTCTCCGAGTGCCTTCGTGGTCATGCCGAACTTGAGCGCCAGCGCCAGCGTCTGGATGCTGTCGGCGCCCTCGGGCGCCATGATCACACCTCCCAGAAGCCGGTCGGTTTTCGCGTCCGCCACAAGCTTGATGAGCCCACGCGTGTCGCGCGCGGCCAGCGCCCGCGGCACGTTGTCTAGCGTCAGGACGCTCGTCTTGACCTCATGCCCGGTCGCGCGCGCCTCCGCTTCGGTCAGGCCGACACCCGCCACTTGTGGACCCGTAAACACGACCCACGGCATGGTTCCATTGTCGTAGACGAGGCTATCGCCATTCAGCGCGTTCTTCGCGGCGAGCTTTGCGCCATAGGCCGCCATGTAGACGAACTGGTCCCGGTTGGTCACATCGCCCGCCGCGTAGACGCCGGCTTTCGAGGTGCGCATGTGGTCATCGACCACGATGGCGCCGCGAGCGTCTTGCGCCACACCGGCCTCCGCCAAGCCGAGGGTTGCGGTATTGGGGATGCGTCCCGTCGCGACCAGCAGCCGCTCCGCCTTCAGCTCGACCGTCTTGCCGCCTTCGCTGACGCAGACGGTGACGCCGGTCTCATCTTCACAGCAGGCATCGTAGGTGATGCCGCAATGAAGCGTGATGCCTTCGGCGCGGAAGGCCGCAGCCAGCGCGTCCGACACTTCCGGTTCCACCTGCGGCAGCAGGCGCGACCGGCAGATCACCGTCACCTCAACGCCCATGCGCGCCATCATCTGGGCAAGCTCCACGCCGATATACCCGCCGCCGATGACAATCAGGCTCCTGGGCAGCGTCTCCAATTCCAGCAGTGTCGTGCTGGTCAGGTAGGCCACGGTCTTGATGCCGGGAATCGGCGGCACGGCAGGTCGTCCGCCCGTAGCGATGATGATATTGTCGGCGGCGACAGGGCCGTTTTCGACGAGCACGCCGGCGCCGTTCAACCGCGCCGCGCCCTCCAAATAGGTAATCCCGTCATACTCGGGCAGCAGGTCGGCGTATTTCTTCTGCCGTAGCGTCGAGACGAGATCGTCCTTGGCGGCGATCAGACGTCGCCAATCATTCACCTGCGCGTCGCCGGTCAGGCCCGGGAACCGGCCCGCCGCCCTTGCGCCATGTAGCGCCTCGGCGGCGCGGATCATGGTTTTGGACGGCACGCAGCCGACATTGACGCAGGTGCCGCCAATGGTGCCGTGGCCGATCAGGGCGACGCTCGCCCCTTGCTCGGCCGCCGTGATGGCAGCGGAAAAGCCTGCCGAACCCGCGCCGATGACGGCGAGGTCGTAGGTTGTCCGGGATCGTGCGTTGGGGGTGCAGCAGTGGCTTGGCTTGAGGCGTTCGTTCATGTCCGTCTTTCTTTCTGTTCTCAGACCATCGACCCGAGGTCCGAGGCGTAGCTGGGATAGGCGAAGATCGCCGCCTTGATCCGGTTGGCGGTCAGCCCCGCACCCATGGCCATCGCGAAAAGATTGATCTGTTCCTCCGTTCCCGGACCAATCAGATGCGCGCCGAGGATGTGGCCGGTCTCACGCTCCACCAAAACCTTGAAGCCGCTGGCCACGGCGCTTACACGTATCGAGGAATACCATCGCTCGGTCCGCTCGAAATGGACGTCGAAGTCGTGTCCCGCCTCCTTCGCTGCGGCCTCGGACAGGCCGACGCTGCCAAGCGGCGGCAGGGTGAAGACCGTGCTCGGGATCGGCGGATAGACGATCTTGCGTTCGTCCTGGTTCGCCAGCAGGTTCTTGGCCGCAATGCGCGCCTCGTTGGCCGAGACCGGCGTCAGGTTCGGCCCGCTGTCGGCGCAGTCGCCCGCGGCGAAGATCGCCGGGTTCGACGTGCGCATTGCGGGGCTGACCTTGATGCCGCGTTTCGTTGCATCCACCCCGGCGGCCTCGAGGTTCAGATCCTCGATGTTCGGCACCCGCCCGGCCGCATGAACCGCAACGTCGCAGACGACCTTCTTCGGCCCATCCGGCGTTTCGTACTGCACGGCAAAGGCGTTACCCTCGCGCGCGATGCCGCTGACCGCGGCCCCGGTGTGGACATCGACGCCCAGCGCCTCGGTCGCCTCGGCCAGGATCGCCGTCAGGTCGGGATCGAAGTTCGGCAGGATGCGGGGCCCGCGTTGCAGCACGGTGACCGTCTCGGCCCCGGCGCGCGCGGCGATATGCGCAAATTCCAACGCGATATAGCCGCCGCCGACAAAGACGATGCGCCGCGGGCATTCCGGCAGCTCCAGGAAGTCGGTGCTGGTGATCAGATGCTCCTCGCCGGGGATCCCCAGCGTGGCAGGCCGCGCGCCCGTGGCGATGTGGAAATGCCGCGCTCGCCAGGCCCTGCCGTCGATCTCGACCGTGTCGGGCGCGGTGAAACGCGCCGATCCTTGGAGCGTGGCGATGCCGGCCCTGTCGTGTCCGGCCTCGATCCGGCCCGGCATGGCGTCGGTGAAGGTCCGCTTGAAGGCCATCATCTCGGCCCAGTCGATCCGGGGCTCGGCGATCAGCCCCTTGCCGTCCATCGCCCGCGCCCGTTCGACGCCTTCGGTCACGCCGACCAGCATCTTCTTGGGATCGCACCCCCTGAGCGCGCAGGTGCCGCCGTAGGGAAGCCGGTCGACGATGGCGACCTTCCAGCCCTCGGCGGCGGCCATGCGCGCCACGCCGTTGCCGCCCGTTCCCGCGCCGATGACGATGAGGTCGAACTCAAATCCGTCGGACATGAAGGTTATTTATCTCTCTGAAAATTAATCGTCTGGACATCGTCCCTATCGCAGCAAGCCGCCGCGCGGCTCTGCCGCCACAGGCCGTAGGCCGCCACGCCGAGGAAGAGGACGAGCGCGGGCAGCAGCACATAGTCGAGACCGCCAATCCACGCCGAAAGGCCGACCGCGCCGAGGGCAATGACAAGCACCGGCGTGGCGCAGCAGATCGCGGCGATCGCGGCCCCGATGATACCGGTCTTGAGGATCGTTGCGTCCTTCATCGGCCTCAGCCTCGGACCGAGGCCGGATAGCCCGCGTTGGTCGAGGCCGCGGCGATGGCGTCTGCGTTCGTCACCGATGGGTCGAAGACCACGGTTGCTGTCTTGGCATCGAAGTCGATATTGACCGAGCGAACGCCCTCTACGCCTTCCATGGCGCGTTTCACGGTCACTGGGCAGAGCGCGCAGGTCATGTTCTGGATGGCGAAGGTCCGGGTCTGGGCGGCCGCCACCTGTTGGGAGGCGGACTGGGCGGCGGCCGGGGCCACGGCCGTTCCGATGGTCCAGCCGAGTCCGCCGAGGGCCAGCAAGGCAGCAGCGAGGATAAGGGGGCGTCTCATGGCGGTTACTCCTATGTTTGGTCTCAGTAGAAGAGCGGCGCCCACCAATTGATGGTCAGCGCGAGCAAGATCACCACGGTGGAGAGGCAAAGCGCAGTCTTGGTGATGACGGCCGACTGCGGCTTGGCGCAATAGGAACCGTCCACACAAGCGGGCTTGGCTTTGAAATAGACCTGCCGGAAGCCGAGGCCGATGAAGACAAGCGCAATGCCTGCGAAATACGGCTTGTAGGGCTCAAGCGCGGTAAGGTTGCCGATCCAGGCCCCGGAGATGCCGAGCATTACGAACAGCAGCGGCACCACGCAGCAGGTCGAGGCCAGAATGGCGCCGATCACACCGCCCGCCGCAAAGATGTTCCGCTTCCGATCGTCTGCATCTTCAGCGGCTTGTACCGTCTGGATTCCTGCTTCGGGTGTGCTCATGCGTCATCGTCCTCGCCTTGGTTCTGATTTTAAGATAAGGTCTGTAGTGACTACAGACTCAAGGGGGTTTTTGACAGAATGGGAGATCACGTTTCCGGGAAGGGACTGAAGCGCGCGGACCTTGCGCGGCGCACGGGCTGCAATCTGGAGACCATCCGTTATTACGAGAAGATCAGCATGATGCCCGATCCACCGCGCACCGCATCCGGCTACCGCGTCTATGACGAGACCCATGTTGGGCGTTTGCGCTTCATCCTGCGCGGCCGGGAGCTGGGCTTCTCCATCGAGGAGTTGCGCGGGCTCTTGCAGCTCGTAGATCGAGGGACTCAGACCTGCGCCGAGGTGAAGGCGCTGACGGAGCAACATCTTGCGGACGTGCGCGCCAAGATCGCTGACCTCAGGCGCATAGAGAAGGTGCTCGCCGCCACGGCTGCGCAGTGCTCGGGCGAAGAGGTGCCGGAGTGCCCCGTGCTGGAGGCGCTGGCATCGTGATCAAACGGATCCACAAGTGTGCGCATCTGCGCGATTGATTTGGCATTTGATGGTTCGTGTGAATACGTCGCACAACGCCTATCGCGCGTTCTCAGGATGGCGACGCCAGCCGGGATAACTGCCGCAGAAAATGCCCTGGTGCGATGGGCGGAACTACCTGAAAACGTAGACTTTCACGAAGCCGAACCGCTCGGCATGAGGTTCGGTCGGTTAGAGACGGAGGGCCGTTTAGAGACGGAAACTGGACCCGGCGTCAGTCTCCGAGGTTCGGATGCCTCGGCTAAACGCCTTTGAAACAAAAAGAAAAAGGCCCGCGGGTGGGGCCTCATCTCGGGTTCGCTACAAGATAATGGCGGAGAGAGAGGGATTCGAACCCTCGGTGCGCGTGAAGCGCACAACGGTTTTCGAGACCGCCCCGTTCAACCACTCCGGCATCTCTCCTTGTGTCCTGAGGGGCGGTGCTTATATTCTTGTGCCGTCAGATGTCAATAATGGCCGTGCCGGAATACCGCCCGGGGGCGGTGCATGGCCGGGTATCGTATTTGTTGGCTGCCATGAATTGACAGAAAGCGCGCATACCTATATTACCTGCGCACTCGCGTGATATGGCTCATTGCGGCGTGGTGTTACACGGGGCCTGCACGCAAACAGATTTCATGATCTAGAAACGATCGGTCGGCACGAATGGCGGCTCGCCTCCATGCTTGTGAGCGGTTTCGATCGATTGGATAAACCGGACAGGCGGTCAACAACCGCCAGATGAGTTGGAGTTAGTACGATGTATGCGGTTCTGAAAACCGGCGGTAAGCAATATCGCGTTGCCAAGGGCGACGTTATCAAGGTCGAGAAGCTGGACGGCGAAGCCGGTGGCAAGATTGAGCTCGGCAATATCCTTATGGTTGGCGACGGCAAAAAAACCACCGTTGGCAGCCCACTCGTTGATGGTGCCAAGGTTACGGCCGAAATCCTCGGTCAGGACCGCGGTCCGAAAATCATCGTTTTCAAGAAGAAGCGTCGTCAGAACTATCGCCGCAAGAAAGGTCACCGTCAGGATCTGACCGTTCTGCGCATTACTGATATCGCAGTTTAATTGACGTTTAAGCCAGGACAGGAAGAGATCGATGGCACATAAAAAAGCAGGCGGTTCATCCCGTAACGGTCGCGACAGTGAAGGCCGCCGCCTCGGCGTAAAGAAATTCGGTGGTGAGAGCGTTCTCGCAGGCAACATCATTGTTCGCCAGCGCGGCACCAAATTCTATCCGGCCAACAATGTCGGCATGGGCAAGGATCACACCCTGTTCGCGCTTACCGATGGCGAAGTGAAATTCCACAAGATCCGTGGCGGCAAGAACGCCGTGTCGATCCTGGAAACCGCTGCGGAAGCTGCCGAATAAGCAGCCGACCGTTTTACGGTCCTGCCGGTAACTGAATTCTCTTTAGCGAACGTGTGCCCTCGTGCCCGTTCGCTAAAGTTGTTTTTGATCCCGGCCAACCGGACAACACAACTGCAGTCCCCCATATAGCAGCCACCACAGCTACGAGAGCGCCCCGGCGCACCACCCCATGAAATTTCTCGACGAAGCCAAAATCTTTTTAAAATCCGGCGATGGTGGCCACGGCTCCGTCGCGTTCCGGCGTGAGAAATATGTCCCGCGCGGCGGTCCTGCCGGTGGTGATGGCGGGCGTGGTGGCCATGTTATCTTCAAGGCGGTCCCGGCCCTCAATACCCTGATCGACTTCCGCTACCGCCAGCATTTCAAGGCCGAGCGCGGCGAAAACGGCATGGGCAGCAACCGCAGCGGCAAACAGGGCGAAGACCTGATCGTGCCAGTGCCGATCGGTACCCAGATACTGGATGAGGACAGGGAAACCCTGCTCGCCGATCTGAGCGTGGAAGGCGACAGCGTCCAGCTCCTGCGGGGCGGCGATGGCGGCTATGGCAACAGCCATTACAAGACCTCGACCAATCAGGCACCGCGCTATGCCCAGAAGGGCTTCGAGGGCGAGGAATGCTGGGTCTGGCTGCGTCTGAAGCTGATCGCCGATGCCGGGCTGGTCGGACTGCCGAATGCCGGTAAATCAACCTTTCTGGCTGCCAATTCTGCTGCCAAGCCGAAGATCGCCGATTACCCCTTCACCACCATTGCCCCCAATCTCGGCGTGGTCGAGACCCAGGATGGCAGCTTCGTGCTCGCCGATATTCCCGGCCTGATCGAGGGCGCATCCGAGGGCAAGGGTCTGGGTGACCGTTTCCTTGGCCATGTGGAGCGTACCCGTATCCTGCTGCACCTGATCGACGGCACCGCCGAGGATGTGGTTGAGAACTATCGAATCGTCCGTGGTGAACTCACCGCCTATGGCAATGGTCTGGCCGACAAGCCGGAGATCGTGGCACTCAACAAGATCGATGCCCTGAGCGAGGAAGAAATCGCCGAGAAGGTTGCCGCCCTGCGTGCGGAGACCGATGCCACGGTGTATGAGCTGTCTGGTGCCACCAGTCAGGGTTTAAAACCAATCATTTACGCCCTTGAAGCCGCCATCCTCAAAGCCAATGCAGTCCCGGAAGAGGAAGATGACGCCCCCTGGGAGCAGGAAGCGGCTGTCACCGACACAGCGCAGGACAGCGAGTATTGAGACCAAAACCCGTGTCGGGCATTGGCACCACACCATTAACGACGATACTGTAACCAATGGTATTTGCCCTACTGCCAGTGGCTTCAAAGTATATTTCACCCGATGTTGACATCTATGGTGATCCAAATCGCAGGCACCGCCCGCCTACAGGTCCGCACATGAATGATGCAGCGCGCTTCTTTGCCGGAATCGTCCTTTTGATCTTCTTCGGTTATGCCGCCTATGCCGGTGTAACCAGCTATATGGCCGTGACGGAGGCCAATGAGGAACTGGATCGACAAATCGCCGCCGCCGACCGGGAGACCGAAATCGTCGCCCGCATCGTGCGCTATGCTGATACCTATCAGGCGGTCAGCAGCGTCTATGCCTCCCGCGATTATTATTACCGGCTGATCCTTGGCAATGCGCCACCGGAACAGGCTCTGGTGCTAGATCGCAACCTCGATCAGGCCCTGACCGACTGCATCACCCGCCCCCATGAGGACTGCCTGTATCCGTTAAGCGAACAGGCCGGTGCCGATGCTCAGGATATTTTCCTGCGCGACGCCCACCGGGCATGGCTGGTTGATTTCTATGTCCGGCGCGGCGAACTGAGCACCGCACGCGACACGGCTGGCCGGATCGCCACCCCGATCATTCGGGCTGCCGCCTTTGAACAGGTGACCCTGCAACTGAATGCCCTCGGCCAGGATGAACCGGCACTGGAATCTGCTGCTGCGGCGGCACAGGCTCTGTCGGAAGCCGATGGCAACCTGATCCGCGCTGTTGCCACGACCCAGCTGGCACAGATGTTCATCGAGATCGGCGAGCCGGGTCGCGCCCTGACCATTCTGGCGGAAGCACCGCCGATGATCCTCGCTCAGGGTGAGCAGGCAGCCGCCCTGGATCAGACCCTTGGCCTGCTGCAGATCGCGGCGACAGCCAGCCTGATCGGCGATATCAACACCATTGCCGTTACCGCCAAGGCAATCGAACAGATCGATACCATCGACAGCGGCCCGGTGCCGCGGGCCCGGATCAATGCCCTGCTTGTCGCCGATATGGCCCGCATGCAGGGTGTTGAGCCAGCCATGACAGCGCTGGCAGCACTGACCCGCGACATCGACCGGGCCTTTGCCCAGATGCTGCTGGCCCAGAACCTCGCCCTCGGTGGCGAATTGCTGGTGGCCGATGAGGTACTGCAGGCCGGTATCGTGCTCAGCCAGAGCCTCGGCGTTACCCTGCCAGCGGAACTGCTGGTCGAGGTGGTCGGCGCTCAGGCAGCACTCGGTTATTTCCCGGCAGCAACCGTGACCCTCAGCAATATCGATGTCCCGACCCTGCGTGAGGAAGCCCAGTACCTGCTCGCCCGCTACTATCTCTATGCCGGTCG